>CAZSSQ010000051.1:0-17031 GCA_964609465.1 uncultured Dehalococcoidia bacterium | reverse complement strand
CAGGGAACCGTCGCCACAGAGAGGGGAGAGGTCGAGCCGCCGGTCAGCCATCACTTTGCGGACGCGGCAGGCCTTACCTGGCACTACGTGGAGGCAGGCCAGGGGGAGCCGGTGGTGTTCCTCCACGGCCTGCCGGAGTCCTGGTACTCCTGGCACTATCAGCTCGAGGCCTTGTCTGACGACTACCGCGTCATCGCCATCGACCTGAAGGGGTACGGCCAGTCCGACAAGTCAGACGGCGACTACTCGGCAGACCGGGTTGCCGAGGAAGTGCTGGCGCTGCTGGATACCATCGGCCTGGAGCGCTTCAACCTTGTCACCCATGACTGGGGCACCCTCTTGGGCGACTTCATCGCGGGAGGTCACCCGGAGCGGGTGATCAGATACGTCCGCATGCAGGCCCCGGTTCATAAGTCCGACCCACAGAACCATCCCCAGTTCGTGATCCTGCGCGACCGGGAGTTAGCCACCAGGCTCTTTTCGGACGCAGAGACCTTCGTCCGCCAGGTCTACGGCGAGCGCACTGTTCAGCCCATCGCCGAACAGGACATGCAGCGCATCATCGAGGAGTTCGCGCGCCCCGGCGTAGCCCAGGCCGTGCCCCGTTACTTCCGCGACAGCGACGCCGATACGTTGCTGGGGCGGCAGCAGTTGTACTCCCGCATGAACTTCCCCGTTCTCCTGCTCCAGGGTGAGAACGATCCGGCCCAACCACAGTGGTACTTCGAGGGCGCCGCCGACCAGTTTCCGGACGCTGAACTGCAATGGATAACGGACGCGGGCCACTTCACCGAGCTGGAGCAGCCGGAACAGGTCACGAAAGCCATCCGTGACTTCCTGCGGCGATAGCCCAGTCCCGGACCCAGAGCCTAGGCCGAAGGGGTCTCCAAGGTGACCATCAGCTCTTCAGCTTGCTTCTCTACGCGGTACAAAGTGAGCGGGCGATTGGCCGGGCCGCCAAGCTTGTTCCCCTGGTAGTCGAATCTGGAGTGGCCCACGCTGCAGCAGCGGAGCTCCCGTCCCCCCTCAACGGGATCCAGCCTACGCCCGCCATGCGTGCAGCGATTCTCAAACGCCAGGTACTCATCGGTATCTGCGTGAACGATGAGGACAGACGACGCAAGTCCCCTGCCCTCCAGACGTACCGCCCCGCCAACCGGCGCGAGTGCCGTCGCCTCAGCCAGCCTGATGGCAACCCGCTTCCCCTCCATTCTCCACAGCTCCTCATTGAGAGGTGGGGTCTCACAGATGCCGAAGATCGCCTTCAAAAAGCCTCCGAGAAACGCCATCGTCTGCTATCCCCCTTCCTGGCCCCGGCCGCCAAGGCTCAGGCTTGCCGCCCGCGGTTCGCGGCTCAAGCACATGGGTTGAGTGGAATCGCTCTGCCAGCAAGCAGCGTTCTACGCGTACTCGGGCTGATAGCGCCGCGCCTCCTCCGCGGACACTGCCCGCACGCCGCCGTCACCATCCTCAACCACGACGCCGGAGTGGAGGAGCAGCTTGAGGGCCTTCGCCCGCTGCTGCAACGTCTCGAAGCAGACGATGGCGCAGTTGCCGCAGGTCGTGACCGTGTCGTGGCGGCTGCGGGCCAGGACGCCGGGCTGGTCGTAGCCCGGCACGTCCATGGAGAGGCGGATGAAGCTAGGAACCTCAGGGTTCTCAGTGCTGCGCCGGCTGTGCTCGGCCGCCAGATGGGCCAGCAGCCGCAGCAGCTCGCCGTCGTCCTCCGGTATCGCGTGGTGACCGGGCGCCCAGGTTGACCACCGGCGCTCCCGGCTGAGGCCGGTGAAGCCCCCGCAACTTATGGCACAGCGGGCGTGCATCCCCTTCTTGGCGTGCGTGATGACGCGGCCACCCAGCGCGAAGGAGACGGACTCGGTCCAGCTCATGAAGACGCCGGGACAGGCCTTGAGGCAGATATTGCAGCGGTCGCAGGGGTTCTCCTCCAGGGGTCTGTCCGGCTCCAGCTCCGCGTCGGTGATGACAGACGAGAGATAGACACGCGAGCCGTACTCCGGCGTCATCACGTTGCCGCTCCAGCCGATGGCGCCGAGGCCGGCGGCTACCGCCGCGTAGCGGTGCGAGAAGGGCGGGATGAGCCCGCTCACCAGGCTCGACCCGCTCTCGTACACGCCGTTCGGGGAGAGGGCCCGGGCCCGAAAGCCCTCGCGGCGGAGGGCCTCGGCCACGGCCAGGCCGACACGTCCCAGCGTCTGGATGTTCTCGTAGAAGTGGTTCCGGTACTCCCAGGGGTCCTCTTTCGACAGGTACTTGAGGACCGCTTCCTCGGGCTCCACCACCAGGAAGCTCACCACAGAGCGGGCTCCAGGCAGAACGCGGGAGGCGTCCGCCGTCGGGGGGCCGGACAGCGCCTCGACGGGTGCGATGCCCACCTTCGCCGCGCCCATCTCCCGAGCGAGGCGCTTGATCCGGGTGGTAAGGGAATCAGCCACGCCTATGTCCTCCAGCCGCAAGTCTCACAGACACAGCGCCTGGGCCGGTTGTGAAGCCGGCTACTCTTAGTCTACACCGGCAGGTCAAGAGGGTGCGGTTTGGAGGGAGTGGCCTGCCCTGGGCCACGGAACGTGCTATGACGCGGTGAAAGCTGAGGCCGTTGTGGGACCCCGTCGCCGGCTAGGAAGGCGAAGCTGTCGAGAGCCCCTCAGTCTTGGAGGCCGGGCCAGTGGCCCGCCTTGTGCCGGCACCAGGGCCTTTGGGGCCCCCAGCCTCCATTCGTAGGAGTGCCCGGATCTTGGTGGAAACGCCGTCGGAGCAGGTGAGAAGTACGCCGTTCCGGTTGTAGAGACGGTACTGAATGTGAGAATCGGGCTCGGCGGGAATGTCCAGGAGCAACTCACCATCCCCGGAGTAGATTGTGAGCCCGCTGGGGAAGGACTCGAGGCCGCCTGATTCAGCCGCCAGGCGGCCGCTGGAATCGTAGAGACGGAAGCGAATAATGGGGCAGCCGTCTTCGTCCAAGCCGACGCGCAAGTGCACTTCGCCGGTGGGCCCGTCCAGGAAGGAAATCGATGTACCTGGCCGTCGATGTCCTAGCCTCGTAAGGCCCTCCCGCGCTTTGCGCTGCGCCCATCGCGCCAGGGTATGTCTGGAAGACCGTCAACGCCTCCGCCGGAAGCCGCCCCACTCCCGCCGGCCCCGGCGCCGCCCGGCGGACGATGGGTGGTCCACGACCACATCCATCATGGATCCCTTGAGTTCAGCGCCTTTCAGTGCTTCGACGGCGGCCGCCGCAGCCTCTTCGTCGAGCTCGACAAGAGCAAAGCCCTTAGGGCGGCCCCCGCGACTATGGGCGACGCGGATCGAGCCGATCTCCCCATAGACCGAGAACACCTTCTGCAGATCACTATCGGTGACCTCCGGGGATAGGTTACCCACAAACAGAGTGGTCAATGGATTGCCCCCCCCTGTCTGGTGGGACGGCGACCATTAGTCGGGCGCGCTCTGTTATCGGCCCGTTTTCGCGCCCGTCGCAGCGCCTTGGCGCGCGCCAGCCGCCGCGCCTCGGACTTCGATACGAAGTGACGCTTCCTCTTCGCCTCGCGAAGTATGCCATCTTTCTGGACGGCCTGTCGGAACCGCGTTAGCAGGTGCTCCTGCGACTCGCCGTCCCCAAGCTCAACAAACAAAAAGACATCCTCTCCTCACGGGGGCTCGCGCTCTCAAGGCGCTAGTCTCTACTGCGAGGAATCAGAGAGCTACGTCAGGCCCCTACTAGCGGCTTCGTGTCGGCGAATGCTTGGCGAAGCAGTCCCGGCAGTAGACCGGGCGGTCACCTCGGGGCTGAAAGGGTACCTCAGTCTGCTGGCCGCAGTCGGCGCAGACCACCGAATACATCTGGCGGGAGCCATAGCCACCGCCTCCGCCTCCGCCTCGATAGCTGCCTCCACCCCGGCGCGCCTCCCGGCAGGTGGGACAGCGCTTGGGCTCATTGGTGAAGCCGCGGCTGGCGTGGTACTCTTGATCCTCGGCCGAGAACGTGAACTCAGCTCCGCACTCGACGCAGGTCAGGGTCTTGTCTGTGTAGGACACTCGACGACCTCCTTAGGTGTCCGCTGTTCCTAGTCGTCGAGTGCGAGACGAAACGGGGTATGTTCGCTGCAGTTCGAGGACGAGGAAGACTTCTTACCAGAGCACTATACCACACTTCTTCTCCTAATGCGAATCGATGGCGCTATTCAACCCGACGGGCCGGGAATTCCGGGTACACCACCGACGCTAGCCCCAGGAGTCGGACACAGCTTCGCTTGGTAGGCCCAAGCACATGGCGCGTCCGGCGGCGGCATGCCTAGTAGCTGCCCACGTTCTCGAAGATCCGTCGCGGGTTCTCCACCGTCATTATCTGGATCTGCTCTTCGCTGACGCCGGCCTGCCTGAGAGCCGGAAGGACATTGTCCAGGATGTGGAAGTGGTTCCAGTTCGCGCCCAAGGCCTGCAGGAGCTCGGGCGTGAACCAGTCTATGTAGACGGCGGCGTCCTGGGAGAGCACCATGCGCTCCGCGTACCCCATCTCGCAGAGGCGGGCCACCACCGCTACCCGCTTGTCGGTGGGCAAGTAGACGTCCAGCCCGAAGCGGTCCATGCCGATGTAGGAGCCCCGCTTGAGCAGCTTCGTCAGGTAGTCGGTATCATCGCTGTCGCCGCTGTGCCCGATGATGACGCGGGAGAGGTCCACGCCCTCGCTCTCGAAGACGTCCTGCTGGGCCAGACCCTGCTGGCTCTTGGCCTCGGTGTGGGTAGTGATGGGCACGCCAGTGCGCCGGTGGGCCTTGGCCACAGCGCGGAGGACCTTCTCCACGCCCGGCGTCACGCCAGGGTGGTCGGTGGCGCACTTGAGGACGGCAGCTTTGACGCTGGTGCCCTGGACCCCCTCCGTGATGTCCTGGACGAACAGGTCGGCCATATGATCGATGCTGCGAACCTGGAAATAGTACGGAAGCTCATCGACCGTGTAGAGGCCAGTGGCGGCGATGACCTGCAAGGCCGACTCGCGGGCCACCTGCTGGATGAGTGGCACGTTGCGGCCGCTGCCGAGAACGGTGGGGTCCAGCAGCGTCGAGACCCCCCTATCCTTCAGGCGGCTGAGCACTTCGACGGCCTCCCTCTTCTTCGCCTCCTCGTCCCAGACGGAGGGGAAGTTGGCAGCCACCCCTTCTGAGAGCACGAAGATGTGCTCATGCATGAGGGTGAAGCCCAGGTCGGAGGTGGAGACGGGACCCGTGGCTGTCTCCACGTAGGGACCTGGCGGTGGGGTGGACCGGGGTGGCTCGCGGGTGGGTGCTACCGTCACCGAGGCTCCCTCGTTCTCTCCACCGGCGCATGACGACAGGGCCAGGCTCGCAACCCCCAACCCGGCGGCGGCGCCTGCCCTCAAGAGATAGCGTCTCGATAGGCGGTGCTCCGCCAAACCCTGCCAGTAGCTCCGAGAAGACATGGCTTCCTCCTTCACTCCCTCCTCATGGCACAGCGACAAGAACGAGGGGAGACCTTACCTGAGGGGCACCCGCGGCTTCACGCCCCGGTTGGCTACGTAGCGAGGCCAGCGACCAGCCAGAAGGTCTGCCGCCGCCTTCCCCACCTCTGTCCTCACCTTGCGCGCCGACTTCTCGGAGATGCCGGCCGTGTGGGGCGTCAGGATAACGTTATCGAGCTCCAGCAAAGGGCTCGAAGCGGGCAGCGGTTCTACCTCGAAGACATCCAGCCCGGCGCCGGCGATCCGTCTCCCGCGGAGGGCTGACGCCAGGGCCGCCTCGTCCACCACGGGCCCCCGGGCAGTGTTGATGAGCACCGAGGTGGGCTTCATCAGCGCCAGCTCCCGCTCTCCGATGAGGTGGAAGGTCTCCTGGGTCAGGGGCAGGTTGAGGGAGACGTAGTCAGACTGCCGGAGCAGGTCCTCCAGGGCCACGAGACGCGCCGGAAGCGGCCCGCCGCCCTCCTTCACGTAGGGGTCGTAGGCGATGACCTCCATCCCCAGGGCCCGCGCCTTGCCAGCCAGCGACCGCCCGATCTCCCCTAGCCCAACGATGCCCAGGGTCTGACCATAGATGGCTGGAACCTCGGCCGCCGGAAAGCCACCCCAGCGGCCGCCCCGCAGGCGCTGGTCCAGGGGCAGCAGCTTCTTTGCCCAGGCCAGGAGGAAGAGCAGGGCGTGGTTGGCCACCTCCTCCGTGCAGAAGTCGAGGACATGGGCAACCACGATGCCCAGGTCGGTGGCTGCTGCCACGTCCACGTTGTCGACGCCCACGCCGTATCGGACGACGCCTCGACAGCGTGGCAGGTTCTCCATTACCCGCCGGGTGATGGGGGCGGCGCTAACAAGGACGACCTCGGCCTCGCGCAGGTTGGCGATGAGTCCATCCTCATCCTGAGCCAGGGTGGCCCGGAGGACGGCGCCCACCTCAAGCAGCGGCGCTTCTTCACCGCTCAGGTCCTGGCGCGGTCGGGCGTCGGCGTGGACAACCAGGGGAGGCTTCGTCTCAGCCATGGCGCACAGACATCATAATACCCTTCCGACGGCTAATGGCTAGGCCCTTGGCCGAGCAAGAGCTACAATGCGCTCGGTCTGTGGGAGGCGTCGCTCTCCATGCGACCGAACCTGCTCAAGAAGCGGCGGCGGAAGGACCGAGAGCCACATTTACACAAGACATGCCACCGACTACACTCGTGTTTGCGGCCCGCTGCCGGTACTCCGCCTGCCATGGCGGCGGCGGATGAGCAGCGTTCGCTCGGCCGGGCCTGGAGCGACCGAGGTGCAACATGGCGGTTCGATCACCTGAGGAGTTCAGAGAGAGCCTGAGGGACGGCCGTCGCGTCTTCATATACGGCGAGCTAATCGAGGACGTGACTACCCATCCCATTCTCAAGATCAGCACCGAGACGGCAGCCGGGGACTTTGTCCTCACACACTCGGACGACCCGGCGGTGCGCGACCTCTTCGTAGCGCCTCACCCCGAGACCGGTGAGCCCATAAGCCGCTACTTCATACCCCCGCACACTCCGGAGGACCTGGAGAAGCGGCTCCAGATGATCGGCCAGTCGATCCGGCTGACCGGCGGGCTCCCCTTCGGCAAGGACATAGGCACCGACGCCATGTACGCCATCATGACGACGGCGCAGGAGATGGGGAAGCCGGAATACGTGGAGAGGGCGCGCAATTACCTGGAGCACATACGCAAGAACGACCTCAACCTATGCGGCGCCATCACCGACGTCAAGGGCGACCGGGGCAAGACGCCGTCCCAGCAGGTGCACCCGGACTACTACGTGCACGTCGTCGACCAGAACAAGGACGGCATTGTCGTCAGGGGCGCCAAGATTCACATCACCGGCGCCCCGGTGGCCAACGACATCCTGGTAGTGCCCACCCGCCAGATGCGGGAGAACGAGGGCGACTACTCGGTGGCCTTCGCCATCCCGGCCAACGCCAAGGGCATCAGCATGGTCTGCCGCCCCAGCGGCGGCGAGCGCGGCCCTTCGGAGTTCCCCGCCGCCCGCCCGGTGCGGGGCCTGGTCGAGGCGATGATCATCTTCGACGACGTCTTCGTGCCCTGGGAACGCGTCTTCATGTGTGGGGAATGGCAGTACTCCATGCTCCTGGCCTACACCTTTGCCACCTATCACCGCTTCACAGCCGTGAGCTACAAGATCCCGGCTGTGGAGGTGCTGGCCGGCTGCGCCGTCGCCATGGCCGAGATGAACGGCGTCGAGCGGGCGGGCCACATCCGGGCCAAGCTGGTGGAGATCGCCGCCTACGTGGAGACGCTGAAGGCGCTCGCCACCGCCGCCGTCAAGTCGCCCGTCATGTACGGCGACGTGGCTGTGCCCAACCCCCTTATCACCAACATGGCGAAGCTCCACTTCGCCAGCCACTACCATGAGATCATCAACCTGATTCAGGACGTCTCCGGCGGCATCATCACCACCATGCCTACCTACCTGGACTGGCACAACGAGGAGTTGCACAAGCATCTGGAACACTACCTGGGCGGCTCACCCAGATACACCACAGAGGAACGCCTGCGGATGATCGCCATGACGCACCACATGGTAGCCTCAGCAGAGAGCGCCCACATGGAGGTGGTCACCGTCCACGGCGAGGGCTCCATGGAGGCGCAGCGCATGATGATCTACGCGGAGTCGCCTTTGAAGTACTATCGGGACTTCGCCCTGGCCGCCGCCGGCATCGAGCCGCGCGACTAGGCCCTGACCGCACTGTTCCTGACTGGCAGTGAGGACTCAACTGGCCGCAATCGGCCGCTCTGGGACATCCTGAAAGGAGGCGTATCATCGTGACAGACATCTCCATGCCTGAAGACCTACGGGACGTCATAAAGGGGACCATCGAGGGCCTGCACGGGTTCATCGAGACTGAGGTCCTGCCCGTCGAGCAGGAGCACCGCGAGCTCCTCGAAGATGAGCGGAAGCTTTTCCGCGAGGACGGGCTCCTGACGGACGTGGTAGGTAAGGCCCGGGACGAGGTCCGGCAGAAGTCAGCCAAGGCTGGCTACTACACCATGCTCACTCCGGAGTCCATCGGGGGCGGCGGCCTGCCGTTCGCTGCCGTGCCCTTCCTCATGGAGTCCATCTACCGCAAGTACGGCCCAGGGCGAATCTACCTGACCTGGGCGCACGGGTTCCTGACCTCGCCTCTAGTGGCGAGCTTCGTGGACGGCCCGTCGCACTTGTTCGTCTACGCCGGTGAGACCGTGCGCAAGGAAGTGATGCCCGCCCTCCTGGCTGGAGAGAAGACGATATGCTTCGGCCTCACCGAGCCCGACGCCGGCTCCGACCTCTGGAACTTGAAGACCAAGGCCCGCCGCGACGGCGACGAGTGGGTGATCAACGGCACCAAGCAGTGGATCACCAACGCTCCCTACGCCAGCTACGCCGCCATCTTCGCCGTCACCAATGACGAGATGTTCGCCCAGCACAAGGGCGGCATTAGCTGCTTCCTGGTCGATGCCAGCTTGCCGGGCTTCCAGGTGACGAAGATCGAGCGCATCATGGGTCACGTCTCCAGCGACTGCGGCTCCTTTGCGATGGAGGACGTTCGGGTTCCGAACTCCTACATGATGGGCAACGTCGACCGCGCCTTCGAGATCAGCCTGTTCGGCGTCTCCGAGGGGCGGCTCGGCATCGCCGCCGGCTGCATGGGCATGTCCGAGTGGGGCCTGGACCGCTCCCTGGAGTACGCTCAGCAGCGCAGGACCTTCGGCGTCCCCCTCTCCGACCACCAGGCCATCCAGTTCATGCTGGCTGATAGCGCCATCGAGATCATGGCTTCCAAGCAGATTGTCGTGCACACGGCCAAGCTGGTAGACGGCGTGGCCCATACGGGCAAGATGCCGGTGAAGGAGATCTGCATCGCCAAGGCCTACGCCGTCGAGGCCGCCCAGCGCATCTTCGACCGGGCGATCCAGATCCACGGCGGGATGGGGCTCTCCAGCGAGCTGATGCTGGAGGAGGGCTTCCGTATCGCCCGCACCCTCCGCATCCCCGACGGCACCTCGGAGATCCAGCGGCGCACCATCGCCCGCCAGCTCTTGCGGGGCGAGACTGTATTCTGAGGCCGGCCCACCAGCGTGGCTCCCGCCGTCGCAGCGACGTGACGGCGGGAGCCACTACCCCAACGTATGACCGCGAACGCCGTCGCCAGTGCGAGGCAGAACAACCGACGGAGAAGGTTCAATGTTGCCACGCTGGCCCTTAGCCATCGCCCCCATCCTCTGGAACAATGACGACCTGCCCGAACTAGCCCCACCCGTCCCGTTCGAGCGCGTCCTCGATGAGATAGCGCAGGCCGGCTACGAGGGGACAGAGCTGGCCGGCAACGCACCGCGCGATGCAGGCCTGCTCCGAGACCAGTTGGAGCGCCGCGGCCTGCGGCTGGCCGGCGCCTTCCTGGCCTTGGACTTCTTCACCAGCCCGCTGGACGGCGAACTGGAGGGAGCCGGGCTCCTGGCCCGCCTGCTCCGAGAGGCCGGGGCAGGAGTCCTGGTGGCCGGGCTCGCGGCCCACCCGCAGCGCATGGCGTCGGCGGGGGGCTCTCGCCAGCCTGCCACCACCGGCGCCCAGTACGAGCAGATCGCGACCGGGCTCGAGCGCGTGGGCGAGCGCTGCCGCCAGGAGAACATTGTGCTCGCCTTCCACAACCACGCCGGCACTTTCGTCGAGACGCCGGAGGAACTCGAGGAGCTCTGCCAGCGGGCTGACCCGGCCCTGGTCCAGCTCTGCCTGGACGTGGGGCACCTAATCGTGGGGGGAGGAGACCCAGTTCAGGCCATCCAGCGCTACGGCCAGCGCATTGCCTACGTCCACCTCAAGGACGTAGACCCGCGCGTCCTGGAGCGCCTGCGCTCCGGGCAAGGCGGGTTTCTGGACGGCCTGCGCTGGAGGGTCTTCTGCGAGGTGGGGAGCGGGTGCCTGGACCTGGCAGGCGTCGTGGGGGCCCTGCGCCGGCAGGGATTCGAGGGCTGGGTCGTGCTGGAGCAGGACACCAGCTTCCGCCGGCCGCTCGAGTCGGCGGTGGAGAGCCGGAGGCGCTTCCGGGAGGTCGCCGGCTACTAGAGCGAGTGGCGACCCCTGCAAACTCCAGGAGGCTTGCCGAGGAGGTCCGGAACGTGGAAGAGCCAATCCGAGTGGGGCTCATCGGCGCTGGCCAGATGGGCCTCTGGCACGCCCGCTGTCTAGCCCATGACATCCAGCAGGCGGAACTGGCGGCAGCGGCGGATCCCGACGAAGACGCCGCCCGCCGCGCCGCTGCCCTGGCGCCGGGCGCCCGCTGGTCTACAAGCCACGAGGCGATCCTGTCGGACCCCTCGATTCAGGCGGTGGTCATTGCCTCCCCCGACGGCACCCACGCCGGGATCATCGAGGGGGCGGCCCAAGCGGGCAAGGACATCTTCTGCGAGAAGCCTCTGGCTACCGACCTGGCCGAAGCCGACGCCGCCCTCGCCGCCGTCGCCAGTCACGGCGTAAAGCTACAGGTGGGCTTCCAGCGCCGATTCGACCCTGCCTACCAGCGCGCCCGTGAAATCATCGCCGCCGGCGAGCTTGGGCCGGTGGAGCTAGCGGTGGCGACGACACGTGACCCTCTCGAGGCAGGACGCCCCGGCGCAGGAAAGAACGCGGCCATCTTCATCCAGACCACTATCCATGACCTAGATAGCCTCCGCTACCTGACGGGGCTCGAGGTGGTCCAGGTCTACGCCAACGCATCCTACTTCGGTGAAGGCCCGGCCGAGGAGGACGAGATGGACACCGCGGCCGTGGTCCTGCGCTTTCAGACGGGAGCCCTGGCCACCATCACCAATAGCCGGCGCGCCGCCTATGGCTACGACGTGCAGGTGGAGGTGATGGGACCTAAAGGCAAGATCCAGGTGGGCTATGACCGCCAGACGGCCGTACGGCACTTCGACGCCCAGGGCGTCCACCACGACCACGTCTACTGGTACATTGACCTCTTCGGGCAAGCCTATCGACGGGAGATGGAGCACTTCATAGAGTGCGTGGCGCGGGGCGCAACGCCCGACGTGGGTGGCGCCGACGCCCGTGCCGCCCAGGCCCTGGCCGAGGCCGCCGGCCGCTCGCTGCGGGAAGGCCGTCCCATCGATGTGCCTCTGCCTGCCTAGCGCCCCCGTCCTCTGCACGAGTCCTGCCACCGGCTGCTAGAGCCCGACGGGCGCACCAGCCATGATCCGACCAGACTAGCAAAGGGGGACACACAGATGCCAGGACCGCTGGAAGGTATCCGTGTCGTTGAGCTGGGGTTCTGGGTCGCCGGGCCCTCCGCTGCCGCCATCCTCGGCGACTGGGGGGCCGACGTCATCAAGATCGAGCCGCCCAACGGCGATCCCTCGCGGGGTTTCCTGGCCTCAGTAGCGGGGGTGCCCATCCCCATCAACCCGCTCTTCGAGCTCGACAACCGCGGCAAACGCAGCATTGCCCTCAACCTGGACACCGGCGAGGGGCGCTCCATCGCCCGCGCCCTCATCGACCGGGCCGACGTCTTGGTAAGCAACGTGCGGCCCAGGGTGCTGGAGGAGGCCAGCCTCGCCTATGAGGAGCTGCGGCAGTCGAACCCGGGGCTCGTCTTCTGCCAGGTGACAGGCTACAGCCCCGACGGACCTGACCGCGACCGCGCGGCCTATGACGTGGGCGCCTTCTGGGCCCGCGGCGGCGTCGCGGCTTCGCTCACGGCGGCGGGCCACGAGTACCCACAGCAGCGGTATGGCATGGGCGACCACATGGCGGGCAGCACGGCTGCCGGCGCCGTCTGCGCCGCTCTCCTGGCCCGCTCCCGCACCGGCCAGGGGCAACGGCTCTCGGTCTCGCTGCTGCGCATGGGGGCCTACATGGCGGGCAGCGACTTGAGCGTAGCGCTCCGGCTGGGCATCCCGCTGGATCCCTACGACCACGAGCACGCCATCAACCCCATCATCAACTGGTTCCGGGCAGGCGACGGGCGGCCGTTCTGGCTCCTTCTCCTCCAGGCCGACCGCCACTGGCCCGACCTCTGCCGGGCTATCGAGCGAGAAGACCTGCGCTCCGACCCCCGCTTCAGCGATATGATTGTCCGGCGTGAGAACGCCCCCGCCCTGGTCGAGGAGCTGGACCGCGTCTTCGCCAGCAAGACCCTGGCCGAGTGGGCCGAGATCTTCGACCGCGAAGACGTGTGGTGGGCGCCCGTCAACTCAGTCTACGATATGCTAGAAGACACCGCCGTCCACGACGCTGGCGTCTTCATCGACATTCCGGGACCGGAGGGCGAAATAAAGGGGGTGGCCAGCCCCGCCGACTTCTACGGTACACCGTGGAAGCCGACTCTCTACGCCCCGGAGCTGGGCCAGCACACCGAGGAAGTCCTACTGGAGCTGGCCTACGACTGGGACCAGATCGTCGCCCTCAAGGAGGCCGGCGTCATCCCCTAGCGCCGGTCGCGGCCCCGTGCGTGATGGGGCCGAGCGTCACTCCGGAGTCTCCAGCGCGAACTCCTGCCAGACGCGCCAGCCAAACCACAGCGCGAGCGGCAAGAAGACCACGGCAAAAGCGAGGGGATCGCCCGGGTGGGGTAACTCCCTGGCATCCAGGTTCTCCGTCTCCAGGACATAACGCCTGATGACGCCCTGGAGGGCTGTGCCTCCGGAGGCCAGGAAGGCGATGCTGGCACCGGCCAGGCCCAGCAAGTTGTAGACTCGGGAGACGAAGTCCACCCCCTGCGCACCGCGTCGCCGCAGAACGACCGCCCCCGTCCCGTGGACGGCGAACAGCGTCAGACCGAGGAAGACCAAGGTGACGCCCGCCGCGATGTCGTTGCGGCGCGCGTTGTCGGACGGGTCGACCCAGCTCTCAGGCTCAGGGACAGGCTTGCCGGATTCAGGGTCGTAGAACGGCTCGTATTCCGAGTAGCGAGGTTCCAGCGCGGTGCTGTAGCTGAAGTCCGTGCCGATGGCCCCGCTGAGGCCGGCCTTGATGAGCAGCGCGCAGCCCGCGGCGAGAAGGAAGACGGAGACGAGCATCGCCAGCGCCACGTAGCCCACGAGAACGGCCGAGAAGGTGATCCCGCCACCCTCGACGGCCCGGCTGCGCATGAAAGCCACTACCGCGGCAACGATGAGGCCGATGACCAACACCGGCGACAGGATGCCAAAAACCCACATATGTACCTCCCTTCAATACGGCAGGCTCTAGTCGCCGCCCGCCGTTAGGACCACGCCCTCCTCTTCCAGCCCGTGCATTTCCTCCCGGCTCAGCCCCAGGTCGAGCAGGATCTCCTCCGTGTGCTGGCCGAAAGCCGGCGCCAGGCCGCGGATATGGGCCGGCGTCTTGCTGAAGCGTAAGGGGGAGTTCACCATGTAGAAGGGCTGGTCATGGCCCGGCCGCTCCATCTCTACGATCCAGCCGTTGGCGGCGACCTGCGGGTCGTTGGCGATGTCCTCGTAGTCCTGCACCAGCTCCACGAGCAGGCCCAGCTCCCGGAAGCGTTGCACCCACTCCCGAGCCGGACGCTGTGCGAAGATGCTGTCCATCTGGGGGACGAGCTCACGGACGTTGCGTGCCCGGTCGATGGCGGTAGCATAACGGGGGTCCGTCGCTAGTTCCGGCTGTTCCAGGGCCTGGCACACCCCCGGCCACCAGCGGTCCTCCAGCATGCCGAGGGCAACGTACTTGTCGTCGGCGCAGCGGTAGGTAGTCCAGGTAGGGCCAAAGGTGCCCCGCGGCTGCCTGCGCGGCAACCGGCGGGTGAGGTAGTAGATGCTGATGTTGAAGCTCTGAAGCGCCACCTGGCTGCCCAGCAGAGACGCGTTCACGTACTGCCCTTCGCCGGTGCGCTCTCGGTAGAAAAGGGCCGCCACGATGCCGAAGGCGGCCACCATAGCCCCCACCTGATCGGCGATGGGGACGGGCACCGGCAGGGGCGGGTCATCGGGCTCGCCGTTGATGCTCATGAGGCCGCCCCGAGCCTGCGCCAGCATGTCGAAGGAGCCGAGGTTGGTGTCAGGCCCTTGCTCTCCGTAGGCGGAGGCGTGGGCGTAGATGATGGCCGGGTTGACCTGCCTGAGGGTTTCGTAGTCCAGGCCCAGGCGCTCCATGGCACCGCCCCTGAGGTTGTGGAGGAGCACATCCGATTGGCGAACGAGCTGAAGGAATACCTCCTTGCCCCTGGGATGCTTGAGGTCGATCACCAGGGACCTCTTGCCACGGTTGTGGGTTTCGAAGTAGGGGCTAATGCCTGTGGCCCTGTGTACGAGGAAGTGCCGGCTGGGGTCTGGCCCTTTGGGCGCCTCGATCTTGATGACGTCGGCGCCCAGGTCGGCCAGCATGGCAGAAGCGTAGGGGCCCTGCTGCCAGTGGGTGATCTCCACGACTCGGACACCCTGGAGAGCGGACGGCATGGCAGTGTCTCCTATATGCGGTCTTTTCAGAAGGGATTCTGCCGGAGCACGGTGCCAGGCTCCAGACCTTGACCCTCGCCTAGTATTCGGGGAACTTGATGCCCTCCATCCAGATGGCCACGACGGTCGCCATGTCGGGAGGAGCCAGGTTGGCTTGCGCGTCCACCAGCACGTCCAGCAGGGCCGGCTTCCCCGAGGCCGCCGCCCGCTGGAGGGCAGGTGTTATCTCCTCCGGCCGTTCCACGCGCTCGCCGTACCAGCCGCAGGCCCGCGCTACCTCGTCGTAGCGCACGTCCGCGAAATCGACGCCGATGTAGCGCTTGCCGAAAGCGCCGTCCTGGGCCCCCTTGATCATCCCGTAGGCGCGGTCGTTGCACACCACCACGACGAGGTTGTTAGTCCCCAGGCGGGTCGCCGTCTCCAGCTCCTGCATGTTCATGGCGAAGAAGCCGTCGCCCAGGATGGCGAAGACGGGGCGGTCCGGGTGAAGAAGCGCCGCAGCGATGGCCTTGGGGAGGCCGCCACCGCCCATGCCGCTGTCCCCATGCCAGAGGAGACTCCCCGGCTCATAGACGCGGGTCAGGTAGTGGCCCCAGATCGCGGTGTTGCCGCCGTCGATGACGGCGATGGCGTTTCGGGGGAAGAAGCTGCGCACGTCGGCCACTACGCGCAGGGGATGGGTGGGCGCGGCGTCGGACTGCGCCAGCTTGCGGAAGTTGTCCAGCCACTGCTCCTGGACCGACCGGTACTCGGCCATCTCGGCGTGCTCCGGCCGCTCCTCGGCGATCTCCGCCAACTGGCTGCGGATGGCCCTTACGACGGCGCCCACGTCGCCCAGGATGGCCAGGTCCACCTCCCGGTTCTCACCCAGCGACTCCGGCGCCGTGTCGACCTGGATGAGGCGCAGCTCGCCGGGCTTGCCCCATATCCCGGGCGTGCCCCAGAGGTCGTAGGCGCCGAGGCGGGAGCCCAGCACCAGAGCCACGTCGGCCTCGCTGCGGGCCTTGAGGCTGCCGAAGCCCATCGGTATCAGGTACAGCGGGTGGTCCTCAGGGATGGTCCCGCGGGCCGAGGCGCTGGTGGAGACGGGGCAGCCCAGGAACTCGGCCAGGGCCACGATGTCGCTGCTGGCGCCGGAGAAGTGGCCGCCGCCGCCGACGTGGATGTAGGGCCGGCGGGCGCGGGCCAGCATCTGCGCCGCCTGCGCGATCAGCTCCGGGTCGCCCTGCTGGGGCGCCGTCGCCCGGTAGCAGTGCGGTGGAAGGATGCTGACGTCTGCCTCCTCGCCTTCCTCGAAGAGGACATCGACGGGCAGGTCCAGGTGCACGGGCCCCGGCCGGCCGGTGAGGGCCATGCGAAAGGCCTCCCGCACCAGGTCCGGGATGCGCTTCCAGTGGGAGACCAGGGCGTTCCACTTGGTGATGGGCTTGAAGAGGTCCATCTGGTTGCAGCCCTGGATGGAGCCGTGGTCCGGGTAGGAGCGCCAGGTCTGGTTCTGGGCCGTGAGCACCAGCATCGGGACGCTGTTCACGTAGGCCTCGTAGACGCCGGGCACCAGGTCGACGGCGCCCGGCCCCACCGTCCCCAGGCAGACGCCGGGCTTGCGGGTCAGGCGTGCGTAGGCATCGGCCATGTGGGCCGCCGCCTGCTCGTGCCGGGTCATGATGAAGTCGATGCCTTGCTGGCGCCCGAAGCGGGCGATGGCATCGGTGATAGTGGTGGGCTGTGCGCCCGGTATGCCGAAGATGTAGCGCACCTCCTCCTGGATAAGACACTGCACGAGGAGATCGGCGCCCAGCAGCTTGGCCAAGGAGGCCTCCTTTCCGCCGGAAAGTGACGGCGACCACGAATCTGGTCTCTCGGTTGTGGGCCAAGCCTAGTCTACGGAGGCGTCCCGATCCTTGGCTAGGGCCGTTCGGCAGGAACCTGGACCAGTGGTCGCTTGACCCGTCGAGAATCGGATGAGATATTGGCATTCGGCAGGCGACAGCGACGGACCGCGGTTGTACAATGGGCCGGATCGAGTTCCGTCTCCGAGCCCATTACGCCCCGGGAACGGGCCGCCTGGATGCCGGGTCAAGACGACGAGCCGACAGGAGCCGCCATGGATTCCAACTCT
>CAZSSQ010000050.1:0-17058 GCA_964609465.1 uncultured Dehalococcoidia bacterium | reverse complement strand
CGCCGGTAGAGGCGGGCCAGCCGCCGCGAGGCGAGGGCGCGGCCTTCCCCATCGGCGCCGCCATCCAGGGCGACCTCGTATAGCTGGACAGCCTCCGCCAGCCTCCCTTCCGACTCGTCCCAGCGGGCCATCGCCAGGCAGTCGCCCGGGTCGGAGGGCGGCGCGCTGCCTGTGAGGTGACCCAGGTGCCCCAGAAGCGCCGCCAGCGAGAGGATGTCCAGGGCGTTGTGGTGGAAGACGGCTCGAAGGGGTCCTGCTCGCCCTGTGCGCACGTAGTCGAAGTATAGGGCCGGGATGGCCCAGCCAGGCACGTCGTCTTCGCGCTCCACACCCAGCAGGGCCTCCTCCAGGCAGGCCAGCCGGCACGATGCAAGACGGCGCCTGTAGAGACGGCGGGCCGGGTAGAGGAGGTCCAGGTGCGGCCGGCTCAGTACCGAGCGCGGAAGACGGCTCAGGGCGAGGCGGGTCTCCAGCAGCGGCAGGTCAAAGCGCCGTCCGTTGAAAGAGACGAAAGCGCGGCAGCCAGACAGGGCCTCGGCTACGGCAGTCAGCATCGCGGCCTCGCCCCGCAGGTCGGCCAGGAAGAACTGACGCAGACGGAAGGCGTCATCCTCGAACGTGCCCACGCCCACCAGGAAGACGTAGGTGCCGGTGCCGCCGGCCAGCCCCGTCGTCTCCACGTCCAGGAAGGCTGCACCCGCAAGGTCGCGGGCATCGAGGCCAGACGCCAGACGCGACATGGCGGTCTCGTTGAGCGACAGGGCATCTCGCAGAGGGACGCGCCCGTGACTGTGGTCCTGAGGCCACCACTCCTCGGCCTGGTAGACCGGGCCTCCATCGGTCTCGACAGGACGAACCGGGAGCCCCGGCGGAGCCCCACGCGGAAGGCTCCGGCGCGAGGCGGAGACCGTCCCCAGGCCGGCGGCCGGTCGCCCGGCAGCCGCCAACGGCGCGGCCCCAGTCCCCAGAGCGAGGCGCAGCCTCTCACGCAGCTCCACGTCCCACCAGCCGGCTCAACAGTGTGATGGCGGCCCGCTTGCTGTCGGGCGCCTCGTCCAGGCCCGGCCCCACACAGGACGGACAGCCGTCGGCGCAGGCACAGCGCCGCGCTAGCTCCAGCGCGGCGGCCAGGAGGGGCCCGTGGACAGCGTACAGCCCTCCGGCCAGGCCAACGCCGCCGGGGTGCCGTTCGTAGAGGAAGACGGTGGGAGCGCCGGTGAAAGGGGAGCGTACCTGGGCCACGGCCTGCATGTCCTTGGGGTCACACATGAGGAAGAGAGGCGCGACGCCGGACAGGAGGTGGGCCATGCCCCAGAGGCCAGCCTGAAGCTGCGCTCGGTCCAGCCCCTCACAGGCCGGCTCCTCCAGGGCCAGCCAGTAGGCGGTGGTGTGCATGTCCTCCTGGGGCAGGTGGATCTTGCCCCAGCCCACGTTCTCCTGGGTGTCCAGCTTGATCTTCTTGAAGATGGTGGCCAGGAAGGTGACGGCCACGTCGCCGTGATAGCGACGGCAGGCGCCGTCGGCGTCCTGAGCGCCAGCCTCCAGCACCTTCAGGTCGACGGCCAGGTTGGCATCGGTGTAGTAGTCCACGTTCACGGGCCGGACGTAAGCCTTCTTCTCCTTCCAGTCGAGGCGGTCCACGTGGTACTGCTGGCCGCCGTGCATGTAGATGGCCTCGTCGTGGATGAGGAGGGGCGCGGAGGGCCGGTCCACCTCGCCCACAACCCGCGGCCGCGGTCCGTCCTCCACGATGACAAAGTTGTCGCTGGAGGCGCTGCGCAAGCTAACCTGCTCGGCGGGGTAGGCCTCGGCCATCCAGTGATAGCGGCCGTCGACGGCGTGGAGGATGCTCCCCTCGGCCAGCAGCTCCAGCAGGTCGGCCGTATCCGGCCCGAAATCCTCGCCCCGTTCGAAAGGCAGCTCGAAGGCGGCGCACTTCAGATGACTCACGCGGATGATGAGGTTGTCGGGGTTGATGAGGCCGGCCTCCGGCGGCGTCTCGAACAGGTACTCCGGGTGATGGGCCAGATACTGGTTGAGAGGCGTCGAAGGCGTGACCAGCACGGCGAACGAGAGCCCGTTGCCGCGACCGGCGCGGCCCATCTGCTGCCAGGCGCTGGCCAGGCTGCCCGGGTAGCCGAGCAGGACGGCGGCGTCCAGCCCTCCGATGTCGATGCCGAGCTCGAGAGCGTTCGTGGCGGCCACGCCGCGCACCCGGCCCTCGCGCAGGCCCGCCTCGATCGCGCGGCGTTCGCGGGGCAGGTAGCCTCCGCGGTACCCCTCCACCGGCGGCGGCTCGCCCGGCTTCGAGGGCAGAGCGTCGCGCAGGTGGCGGACAAGCAGCTCCACCGTCAGGCGGCTGGGGGCGAAGACGATGGTCTGGACGCCGGAGCGCAGAAGATGGGCGGCCAGGGTTCGCGCCGCCTTGAGGGCGCTGCGCCGGATACCCAGCTCTCGGTTGACCACGGGCGGGTTGTACAGCGCCACCACCCTCTCGCACCGAGGGGCGCCGCTGCGGTCCACGACCGCTACCGGCGCTCCCACCAGGCGCTCCGCCAGCTCGCTGGGGTTGGCGATAGTCGCGGAGCAGCAGATGAAGACGGGGTCGGAGCCGTAGAAGCGGCAGATGCGGCGCAGGCGGCGGATGACGTTCGCCACGTGACTGCCGAACACGCCCCGGTACTGGTGCAGCTCATCGATGACCACGTAGCGCAGGTTTTCGAAGAGCCTCATCCACTTCGTATGGTGGGGCAGGATGCCCGTGTGCAGCATGTCGGGGTTGGTGACCACGATGTGACCGGCGGCGCGCACGGCGCGGCGGGCGTCGGCCGGGGTATCGCCGTCATAGGTGAAGGTCTTGATGTCGACGCCCAGGCCGGTGATCAGGCCGTGCAGCTCATCTAGCTGGTCCTGGGCCAGCGCCTTGGTGGGGAAGAGATAGAGGGCTCGGGCCTCCCCGTCGTCGAGAATGCTATGCAGGATGGGCAGGTTGTAGCAGAGGGTCTTGCCGGAGGCGGTGGGCGTCACCACCGCCACGTTCCGGCCGGTCAGCACCGCCTCGATGGCCTGGGCTTGGTGGCTGTAGAGCTGTTCGATGCCCCGACGAGCCATCACTTCCACAAGCCGGCGGTCCAAAGCCTCGGGCAAGGGCGCGAGGCTGGGTTCTGACGGCGCCAGGCGGCGCCACACAGTGAAGTTGGGGCCCAGCTCCGGGTCTGACCGCATCCCTTCGAGCACCTCAGCCAGCGACATGACCGACCTCCTCGTACATGCGTTCGCGTGATGGCGCAAGTATAGGGGTAGAACGGACGTGCGTCAAGCCGTCGCCCGGTTGGTCCCTGGCTCATGATCAGCGGGATGCTCTCCACCCCCGCCTGAAAGGCGGGGGCATAGATTCGTCTCCTCATGCCCCAGCCTTCAGGCTGGGGTCCTATCCTGCAACAGCAGCGACCCACCGATGATGCATTAGTCACCCAGATCGGACAGCTCCAGTGCCGTGCCGGGCTGCCTGAGGCGAAGGGAAGGCAACGATGGCTCGAGTCCCCCACAGGCGTTACAATTCAGGAAGCCTGACACTACACCAGGAGATGGTCGATGCCCTTCCCGTACCGCGATCCCCAGCAGGCCGAGCCATTCGTCTTAGGTTACTTTGAGCGCCTGCGTGGCAACGACGACATTCGCCGGAGCTGGCTTGGGCTGGACGCCCTTGTGCAGGTGCGTGTTCAAGAGCCGGATGTCGCGGTCTTCATCGACACGCGCGGCGGCCGGGAGATGCACGTCGGCCCGGGGCTCACCACCGAGCAGCCGGACCTCACTCTGACCCTGAGCGCCGACAGCTTCCACGGCATCTACGCCGGCCAGCTCAACGTGTTCACGGCGTTCGCCGACCGCAGCCTCAGGGCAGAGGGCAACGCCGCGCTGGTCATGCAGACGGCCTGGACCCTGCCGGCGGCGATCCGGATCTACCGCGAGCACTGCGCTTCGGCGGGACTGGCCACGGAGGAAACCAGGCCCCCCCGGCCGGCGGCCCCAGTCGTGGCCGTGACCCCCGCTGGCGACAGAGTGGCGTGCCTGCGCGAGCGCTTCCTGCGCGGCCAGCGAGAGGTGTGCATCGAGCGCGCCCGCTACCTCACGGAGTCATATCGGCGGACGGAAGGGCAGCCCGCTGTCCTGCGCCAGGCCCGCGCCCTGGAGCACATCCTCGACCACATCACCGTGCGCATCGAGCCAGACGAGCTGCTGGTGGGCAACGTCACCGGCAAGACCCTGGCCGCCGGCATCTACCCGGAGGGCATCGCCGGGCGCATCCTGGGCGAGCTACCCAACCTCGCCCAGCGTGAATGCAATGCGTTTGTCGTCGCCCCGGAGGAGGAACGTGAGCTGGTCGCGAGCATCCTCCCCTACTGGTGCGGCAGGACCACCGAGGACCGGGTTCGGGAGCTCTGGTCGCCAGCGGTCACAGCCAGCTTCGAGAAGGTGGTCCCCTTCATTTTCACCGAGATCGGCGGCATTGGGCATATGCTCGTCAACCATCAGCGGGTGCTGGAGCAGGGGCTGCTGGCCGTCATCGACGACGTGAGAGCCAGGAAGCAGAAGGCCCAGGACGAGGCTCAACGCGACTTCTACGAGGCGGCGGAGATAGCTGGGCAAGCGGTAATCTCCTGGGCGAACCGCCACGCCGACGAGGCTGCTCGGCTCGCGGCTAGTGCGACGGACCCCCGGCGCGATGAACTCCTCACCATCGCCGAGGCGTGCCGACGCGTGCCGGCCCATCCGCCGCGCACCCTCCAAGAAGCCCTCCAGTCTGTGCTGTTCATGCACTACGCCGCCCAGATCGAGTCGTGGGAGTCGGCCATCTCCATCGGGCGGATGGACCGGTTCCTCCACCCGGCCTATAAGGCCGATATGGAGGCCCGCAGGCTTTCCCGCGACCGCACTCTGGAGCTGCTGGCCTGCTTCTACATAAAGCTCAGCCACTCCATCCCACTCTTCGATGCCGACGTCACGCTGGCCTTCTCCGGCCTGACAAACTTCGCCAACACGGTCATTGGGGGCGTGGACGGTGACGGCAGGGACACCACCAATGAGCTCTCCTACCTCATGCTGGAGGCCATGAAGCGGGTGCGGACGCCGCAGCCGAACTTCGGCGTGCGCCTGCACGGGCAAGCCCCGCGAGAGTTCCGAGAGGCGGTGGCCCAGGCTGTTGCCGACGGCATCGGCAACCTCCAGCTCTTCAACGACGAGTCGGTCATCGCCTCGCTGACCAATCGGGGCGTCCCTCTGCCGGACGCGCGCGACTACGGGATCATCGGCTGTGTCGAGCAGGCCGTGCCGGGCAAGAGCTTCACGTCGTCTGACGCGGCCCTGCTCAACCTGCCGCTCTGTCTGGAGCTGGCGCTGAACAACGGCCGCGGGCGGCTGTTCTCCGATCAGCTCGGCCTCCCGACAGGGGACCCCAGAGGCTTCACATGTATCGAGGACGTCATCGGTGCCTACCGTGCGCAGGTGGAGTACCTCGTCGGCCGGATGGTGGAAGGGCTGGAGGGGCTGGCGCAGGCCCACGCCGAGCGCCGGCCGGTTCCTCTTGCCTCCTCGCTCACCGACGATTGCCCGGAGAGGGGCCTGGACCTGACAGCAGGCGGAGCCCGCTACAACTTCACCGGCGTTCAAGGCGTGGGCGTCGCCACGGTTGGCGATAGCCTGGCGGCGATAGACTGGCTGGTGTTCGACCAGAAGCGTGTCACCATGGCCCAACTGCTGACCGCCCTCGACGCCGACTTCGAAGGGCAGGAGGAGCTGCGGCAGATGCTCCTCAACAAGGCACCCAAGTACGGGAACGACGACGACCGTGCCGACGGGCTCGCCCGGCTGGCGGCGGAGATCTACTGCCGCGCCGTCGAGAAACACCGGAGCTTCCGCGGCGGCTGGTATTCGCCGGGACTGTACAGCGTGACGACGCACCTAGCCTTCGGCCTCATGATCGGCGCCACCCCTGACGGGCGCCATGCGGGCCAGCCGCTTTCGCAGGGCATAAGCCCAGCGCACGGCCGCGACAGATGCGGCCCCACCGCTGCAATGAAGTCCGCTGCCAAACTGGACCACACGCTGGTGTCGAACGGGCTGGCACTGATCCAGATGCTGAGCCTGGGCGCCTCAGCGCGGCAGCACGCCACCGAGGTGTTGGGGGGTCTCCTTGAGGGATACTTCAACCTGGGTGGGCAGGAGCTCCAATGGAACCTGGTGGACCGGGCCACGTTGATCGCCGCCCAGCAGGACCCGGAGACGTACCGGGGTCTGGTGGTACGCGTGGCGGGCTACAGCGCTCTGTTCACCGACCTCAACCGCGTCGTTCAGGATGAGCTCATCGCCCGAACTGAGCACACCGTCTGAAGTCCGCATCAGGGGCGGCAAGCCCGGGTTAGGCAGCCAGCGGCGAGCGCCCCCTACTGTCCCAACCTCTGGTTGTAGTTTTCAATCGCTCGATTGGAGGCGGCGGCGGCATCCTCCAGAGCCTGCTGCGGCTCCTTGGTGCCGTACAGCATCTCCTCCACAGCGCGGACCAAGTTCTCGTGGACCTCCGGGAAGGGGCCGAGCAGAGCTCCCAGCGAGGCGGGTGTGGCTGAGCCTTTGCGGTACAGGTCCAGGGCTATCTGGAACAAGGGATAGCGGGTCACCACCTCCCTGGCGGCTGGCAGGTCGAGGGAAGAAAGGCTGACCGGCAGGTATCCGGTGCCCGCGAACCACTCCGCCTGCTGCTCAGGTTCCACGAGCCACTGGATGAGCTTCCAGGCCGCCTCCTGCTCCTCCACCGGCCTCGAGCTGAGAATCCAGAGGCCGTTGCCAACGAAGCTAGGGCTCTCGGTACTCCCGGGCACCCCGGGCATGGCACCGATGCCCACCTCTACCCCCTGTACGCCTTTCTCCAGGGCGTCCACCACGGACCGCAGCGCGGAGGCATAGCTTATGGCCATGGCAGCGCGCCCGCTGGACATGGCCAGGAAGGTATCGACGAATGTGGGGTTGCGGCCCGCATTGAAGGCAAGCCCCTCGCTCACCATGTCGTGCCACCAGCCGAAGAACCAGCTAGTGGTGTCATTCTCGAAGAGCACTTCCGTGGCGCGGCCCTCGCGGCCGTTGTCGTTGTTCACCAGGAAGTCGCCGTGCTCGGCGAGGACCATTTCCGTCCACAGCCGGATGTCCAGCGCGATGCCGCTCCGCGTCACCTGCCCCGAGGCGTCCCGTTGGAGGATCTTCTCCGAGTAGCTGCGGAGCTCCTCGAGGTCCTGAGGCGGCGTGTCCGGGTCGAGGCCGACCTCACTGAACATTGTCTTGTTGTAGTAGAGGAGAGGCACGTTGGCGGCAAACGGCATGGCCCACACCTGGTCCTGGACCGTGTAGTACTTAACCGCCCTCTTGTCGAGGTCCGAAAGGTCGTACCCGTCACGGTCGATGAAGTCTTGGACAGGGACGAAGGCGCCGCTATCGATGAGCCTCTGAGTGTCGACTTCGCTCATGAGGGCGATCGCGGGCACCTGGCCGGAGCCAAGGGAGCTCACGAGCTTCGCTAGGAGATCCGTGGTGGTGCCCTGGTAGGTCGGTCGCACCTTTGCCCCGGCCTGCGACGAGTTGTAGCGGGAGATCAGGCCTTCCAAGGTATCTGCGTTGGCGGCCGTCTCCGAGTGCCAGAGGTCAATGCTGACCGGGCCTGAGGAAGGCGTCGCTCCCGGCGTCTGGCCGGAAGGAGCGGCCTCCTCGCCGCCGCCGCAGGCTGAGAAGGCCAGGCACATGGCCAGGACTGCGATTGACCGAAGAAGAGGCTCTCGCAAGGGACACCTCACTGCTCCCCTCCCTGCGCCGGGTCGATTGTACCACGGCGCATCTCTGTTGCCCGTTTCACTGCCCCCGCATCCCGGTCCGACAGCGCGCGCCCTACAGCCGGAGCGTCCGGCCCCCTGCTTCCGCAGGGCGCAGGCGGGCCGTGACATCCTGGCGATTGAGCAGGAGCCGCGTCGGGGGCGACGCCCAGAGCCGGAGGCCCGCCGGCAGAGGAGCGGCCTCTACCTCGACGCGCCCCTCGTTCTGCCACCACACCACTTTCCCCAGGGCGAAGCCGTCGGCCTCCAGGGCTCCCGGCGGCACCTGGAGCCTCAGCGGCGCCGGTTCATGGCCGGTGACGCCCGCCACCCAGAGCTGGCGGGCCTCGTCGGCCAGGAGCCAGGCGGGGGCATCTCCCGCCCGCAGGGTGGCGCCGCCTACGGTCAGCGTCGAGCCGCAGCCCTGCACGATGCCGGGCGCCTCCAGCATGGGCGGGATGTAGACCTCGCCATTGATGCGGCGTTCCAGCACCCGCAGGTCGCGCAGGTCGTAGCGGAGGGCCAGCGCCTGGCCCCCGCTTTCGTACTCGATCTCGCGCACGCCTTCCCCCGACACGGAATCGACGAGGCGGGCGTTGACCAGATGCTCATAGAAGGCAGCAGCCGAACGGTAGTCGTCGCGGGAGGCCACCTCGATCACCAGCCCATTGCGCACGTTCCCCTTGAAGAAGGGACCGGACAGGGTGCGGTACTCCCAGAAGTTCTTGGTCGGGCCGCTGTAGTTGTGGATGGAGAGGGCGAGCTCGCCGCCCCGCTCGTCGAGGACGATGGGCGCCTCTTGCCCCATTCTTGTCGGCTCCAGGGGAATGAGGCCTATGTAGACGCCTCCATCCGACAGCACCATAGGCTCCAGGGGCTCCACCGCCTGGGGCAGCGACGACCGCGACTGGCCGCCGACCAGAATCTCCGTTCCCGCGCCTTGGCCGATGAGCAGAACGTCGAGCCGCAGCGTGTGGACCGCAGTCGTGATGGGCATCGGCGTCAGCCCGTAAGCCACGATGGCCAGGTTGCTGTGCTGAAGACAGCGGGGCGCTCCCAGGTCCCAAAGCTCGCCCCTCGTGCGCCCGGTCTCGTCCGCCATATGGCCGATCTCGTACTCGTTGATGGCGTAGCGAGTGTAGAGCAGCCCGTAGCCCGGGGCCTCGTCTTTGCGGTAGTAGATGATCGCGGCGTTGAACTGGGGCCACGGTTCCGGGGGTTCACCGACCTGGTAGGAGCGGGAGGCGGTGCCCAAGGCATAGTCAGGCGTGAGGTAGGAGGTCAGGTCGGCACCGGAAGCGGCATCGGCTGTTTCGCGGACCTGCCACTGAGGCGGCTTCTCCTCGAAGAGGGGGCGGAGGTAGTCCGGAAGATGGTACCGCCCCAGGGCAACCGACACGTGGGCCTCCTCGGCCTCCCAGGGATAGTAGGGCGTCCGGCGTCGCAGCTCCGGGTAGCCCAGCTCCTTGTAGAGGACGACCTTCAGAAAGCCGCCCGCGCCAACGGTATCACGACGGTAGGCGCGGCAGTGCGGCCCGGCGAGCTGGCAGGTGGGCCGGTGGAAGCGGCTGGCCACGTGCAGCCACAGCCGCTCCTCCATGAGGCGCGCCTTCAGAGCGGTCTCCTCGTCAGGGGCGTGCTCGACCACGCTGGCAAGGGCGCCGAGGTCGACCCCCAGGTAGGTGGGGCTGTTGTACTCATGCGGGGCGCCGGAGCGCACAGTGAAGGCGATCCAGGCGTCCAGCTTCCGCCGTCCCCTTTCCTCGTAGCGCCTGTCACCCAGCATGTGCCCGCAGACGATGCTGTTGTGGATGTCGAGAAGGCAGATGTTGGTGTAGGAGAGATGGACATCCAGCCGCTCGATCTCTTGCAGGCCGAGGCGCATGGCCTCCCGAATCCGCTCCTGCAGGCGGGCGGAGAGGCGGTCTCCGAAGCCGAGCATGATCAGGGCCAGGGCTTCCAGCATGAACTCGACCGCGTTGAGGTCGGCCACCATGTCATCCTCGAAGAACCAGCGGAAGTTGCCGAGGTAAGGGTTCCCCGGACGAGTCTCCTGCATCGAGAGCACCCGATCGATGACCTCTTCGCCCAGGGCAAGGTTCTCGGAGCCACCCTCGCGGAGGAGGCAGGTGGCGTAGCCCAGGCTGCCGCGTGGGTCGTGGTACACGCCGAAGCCGCTGTCGATGCGGGTCATCCGCGCGTCGGCGTCGAAGCTCTTCTTCAGGTCTCGGTAGCCGTCGGCATACAGCTCCTCTGAGCGGCTGTCCAGGGTTGGGCTCTGTGCCATGGGTCACCTCCCACCGACGAGAGCCGGACGCTGGCAAAGAAGCTACTGGACGCGGCTATTGTAGTCCTGAATCGCTTCGTTCGCCTGAGCGGCCGCGTCGGCCAGAGCGGCGGCCGGATCCTTTTCCGTCAGGAGCATCTCCTCAATGGCGCTCGCGACCGCTGCCCGTACCTGGGCGTAGGGGCCCAAGAGCGGGCCAGCGGCCGCCGTCGTGGTCGGCGACTCGGCTAGCTGGTTGACAGCCACCTGGAACTGTGGGTACTGGGCGACCGCCTCCTGGGCAGCCGCGAGGTCGAGAGACGATACTCGGGTAGGGATGTAGCCGGTGCCGCTGAACCACTCCGCCTGCGTCTCCGCCGACGACAGGAACCTGATGTACTCCCAGGCCGCCTCCTGCTCCTCGGGCGGGCGGCTGGCCATGATGTAGAGGGCGCCGCCGCCCACCACGACCCCACCCGTGCCACCGGGCAGAGTGGGCAGTGGACCCGTTCCCAGCTCGATGTCAGGGTATTGCCCGCTCTGAAGAAGGTTGACCACCGTACGCAGGGCGGACACGGAGCCGATCGTCATCTCCGCCTGCTGGGACGCTATTGCCAGGATCTGGTCGGCACCAGTCGGGTTGCGGCCCACGTTCAGGGCCAGCCCAGACGCTACCATGTCCTTCCACCAGGTGAATATCGCCAGCCCCTCGTTGCCGTCGAAGGTCGCCTCGGTGGCCCGCGCCTCCCGACCGTTTCCGTTGTTCAGGAACTCGGCTCCCGCCTTGGAGAGCATCTGCTCGAAGTACCACGGGTTGATGTCGAGGGCAATGCCGTGCGGCGCAACGCCGGCATCGACTATCTTCTGGGAGTACTCGCGCACCTCGTCGAGCGTGCGTGGAGGCTGCTCGGGGTCGAGCCCCGCTTTCTCGAAGGCCTTCTTGTTGTAGTACAGAATGGGGTTCGTGACGTTGAAGGGCATGCCGAGCAGGCGGCCCCCAACCCGGTAGTAGCCCAGCACCTGGGGCATGAAGTCCGAGAGGTCGTATCCCTCTGCATCGATGAAGTCCTGCACCGGCACCACCGCTCCACTGTCGGCTACTAGCTGCGTCTTGGGATCGTCGAGCTGAGCCAGGGCCGGCAGGTCGCCTGAACTAAGAGAGGCCAGGATCTTGTTCATGTTGTCATCGTACGTGCCCTGAAACACGAGCGAGACCGTGATCCTGTCCTGAGAGGCATTGAACTGGTCTGTGAGGCGTGTGAGGGTGTCCTTGGGGGAGCCTGTCGCCACGTGCCAGAACGAGATGGTGACGGGCCCGGAAGGGGTGGCTATTTGCCGCGGCGGCGTAGGCGAGGGAGCACTCTCTTTGCCCCCGCCGCACGCTGCTCCCGCCAGGACGACGAAAATGAGGCCCAAGGCGGTCAGAACGGCTCGTACGTTCATCGGGAAACCTCCTCTGCCCATGTCTGACCCTCTCTCCAAGGCTCCACAATGGCTCCCGCGTGACTTCACGCTTGCTCGTGGCGTCCTCGGGCGCTCCTAGCGCCGGGGGTAGGCCTGGCGAAAGTAGGGCACGTAGAGCGGGTCGCGGGGAACGCAGCCCACCGGGAACTGTCCCACCTCTTTGTTCTTGGCCCGCATCAGCGCGGTGCAATAGCTCACGCCCAGACAGGCCTTCGCGGGGCTCATGCGACCGCTGCGCAGCACTTCGGCGGCGAACTCGGGATGGGCCAGCGCGCCCCGGCCCAGCCCTACCATGGAGATGCGTCCGGCCCGCACGCTGGCCTCGCCCACGTTAAGCGCGAAGTGCCTGAGCCAGCTATAGCCTGTCCCCACCATTATCACGCCCGGGTGCGCCTGCTGCACCGCCGCTGCCGTCTCCACGTGCCGCGCCACGCCTTGAAGAGGGTGCTCTGGAGCCGGGTAACCGTCCACCGGCGGCCGCTCGAAGGGGCGCCCAATGTGGGGGTTGAAGTAAGGGCTGCCCATGCTGAGATTGACCAGACGCAGGCCTTGCTCCTTGAGCAGGCCGACAAGGCGGATGGGCTCCGAGAGGTCAGACTGGGAGGGCTCCCGGCTGTCCACGCCCCATCCCTCCTCATAGGGAAGGGAAGAGTGGACGCTCTCGCCGAAGGGCACGCCGTCGTAGACGTTCAGGCGGGTGGCGAGCAGGAAGTCGCGGCCCAGGCGGCCGCGAACCTCCCGCACGATGTCCAGCACCAGCCGGCAGCGGTTCTCGAAGGGGCCGCCGTAGCGACCGGGGCGGTTCCTGGCAGCCAGCAGTTCATTCAGCAGGTAGGTGTGACACTGCTTGACATCGACGAAATCAAAGCCGACGCGAGCCGCCAGCACTGCGGCCTCCACGAATCGCTCCCCCAGCGCCTCCAGCTCGGCATCGGAGATGAGGGGATAGTCCGGCGGCAGGCGCTCCCCGCCGGCCCGATCCAGCCAGGTGACGGCGTCGATCGTGGGCGCGTGGTGGGCCAGCACCGGCCTCAGGTGACTCCAGCGCCCGGAATGAGTGAGCTGAACGCCCACCAGCAGGTCATCGTCCCTGCCGAAGCGACGCCTGTGGGCCTCGCGCGTCTCGGTCAGGAGCCGGCGAAAATCGGGGGCTGTGGCTTCATCAAGGAGGAGCTGTCGGGGGTTGGCCCGCCCCTCCGGGCAGATCGCCGTCGCCTCGCCCCATATGAGCTTAGCGCCGCCTTCCCCGAAGCGGCGCCAGCGCCGGAAGGTGAGCTCACCGGGGCGCCCGTCGGGCGTGGCGTCACAGCCCTCCATCGGGTGGACGGCCATGCGGTTGCCAGCGACCCGCTCGCCGATAGTGATGGACTGCGTAAGCAGGCGGATCTCCTCGTCGCAACCGAGGTCGACCCCCTGCTCGCGAATGGCGGCACGCAGGTCGCCCAGGGAGCGGTAGGTGAAGAAGGCCACCGAAGACCACCGCTATTCGAAGAAGATGTCCGTCGCTTCGCCGGCCGGCACACCTGTGATGAGGACGGTCATGTCCCCTTCCGACGTGTGCCAGACGCCCGGCCGGATGAGCACGATGTCGCCCGCCTGAACGGGATAGGTCTCGGCGTCCAGGGTGATGGTCCCGCTGCCTGAGAGAACGTAGTAGAGCTCGGTCATCTGACCGTGATAGTGGTAGCGGGAGTTGTCGATCCTCAGGTGCGATACGTTGACCGCCGGCGTATCGGCGGCGGTAATCAGGGTTCTCCGGAAGCCGCAGACACCGCGCTCCTCCGGCACCTCCGACAGGTGCCGAATCAGGAACTTTCCCGTGGCCATCTCTGTCATGATGTCCCCCCTCGATGCCGGGCCGTCCCCGGCAGGCTCATCCCCTCCGGAGGGATGCAGGAGTAGAAGGGATCCGTCTTTTCGATGGGAAAGCTCACCATCTCACCGGTCATGGCCGACCGGTACAGCGCCGTGACCAGCTCCAGCGACCGGCGGCACTCAGCGAGAGTGACCAGCGGCTCTCGGCCCTCCTCCAGGGCGCCCACAAAGTCCTCCATCATCCCGAGCTGCAGGTAAGGCGGGCCGGAAGGGACCAGTTCGTCTGCCTCTCTCTGCACGCTCTCCAGGTAAGCCGGGTCGGCGGCCGAGAGGTGGAAGGGGTCCTTGGTGGACTGGTAGGCATCCTCCGACGAGACGGCGTGCAGGGCCGTTCCGTACACCTCCAGGCGGCTACGGTTGTCCTGGCAGTTGACGGTGGCCAGGATCTGGCCCAGGGCGCCGCTCCGGAAGCGCACTACCGCAGCGGCCGTGTCGTCCACCTCGATGTCCATCTTCAGCGTGTCGGCCTCAGCCCAGACGTGAGAAGGCTCGCCCATCAGCCACAGAAGCATGTCGATGCCGTGAAGGGCCTGACTAACGCTGGCGCCCCCGCACTCCTGGGCCCAGGAGCCACGCCACCAGACATCGTAATAGGCAGTGTCCCTCATCCAAAGCGAGTGCGTGAGCCCCAGGAGCAGACGGCCGAAGCGCCCCCGCTCCATGAGAGCCTTGACCTGCCGCGCTCCCTGTCCAAAGCGGCTCTGGAACACGCCGGAGAAGACGCGACCCGCGGCCCGCTGCGCGGCAGCGATGCTGTCCAGGCCGGCCATGTTGGCAGCCACCGGCTTCTCACAGAGGACGTGCTTGCCAGCCTCCAGCGCTTCCACGCTCTGCTGCACGTGGAGGAAGGGCGGCGTGCAGATGCTTACCGCCTGCACACCGGGATCTGCCAGGAGCTGCTGGTAGTCCTCATACACGGCGGGGATGGTGAAGTGCTTCGCCAGAGCGCGGGGCCGGTCCATGTCGATGTCAGCCACGGCCGCCAGGCGCACGCGCTCGCCCAGCGCTTGATAGGCTGCGGCATGGAGGACGGAGATCTCGCCCGTCCCAATGATCCCGATGCCAATGGGATGGGTCATGCCCCGCTATCTCCCACGGGCCGGGGCGGCCAGTTGCTGGCCCGTCAACGCGTCGGCCAGGGCGCGGCGCTCGCCTCCATCCAGCGGCAGGAGAGGCGGCCGGACGACAGCGTTGGGCAGCACCCCCAGGAGCCGGAGGGCCTCCTTGATGCGGGCTCGATAGTTGCGGACAGGCCTCGCGAAGAGCACCTCGGCCAGCGGTTCCACCACTGTTCGTTCGATCCGACGCGCGCCCGCCTCGTCGCCGGCCTTGGCCTTCGCTATCATGTCCACCTGCTCGGCGATGGCCACCGTCCCCATCCCAATGAGCGCACCGTCCGCACCGGCCAGGAACGAGTCCAGGATAAAGTTGTCGTTGCCGGTGAGGAGGGCGATGCGACGGGGCGCTGACGCAAGCAGACCGGCCGTCTCCGCAAAGCAGCCCCGATCGAAGGAGGCCTCCTTGATCGCCACCACCTGGTCGATCTCCAGCAGGCGCCGCAAGGCCTCGGGCGTAAAGATGACCCCACCCAGTGCGGGCTGGAGCTGGAACAGGACGAGGGGCAAGTCCGTTGCGCGGGCGATGGCAGCGTGATACTCGAAGGGCACCTCAGGGGGAAGCAGCTCGCCAGCGAAGACCGGGATGGGGAAGATGACGAGGCCGGAGGCCCCGAGGGAAGCGGCGTCTCGCGCCAACTCTACGGCCTCAGCGGTGTAGCGGGCGGCGATGCCCGCCAGCAGAGGCGTCTGGCCCTGTATCTCATCGGCATACGTTTCCAGCACGCGCCGGCGCTCCTCCTGACTGAGGTGCGGGCCCTCGCCGGTGTCCATGTTGACCGCCAGAGCCTTCACCCCCTCGAACCCCCTCAACCAGCGGATGTATGACCTCAGCGCCGGCACATCGACGGCGAAGTCACCCGTCAGGGGCGTCACGGTGGCCGGAATGAGCCCCGATAGTTCCAAGCCGGCTGAAGGGGGCATAGCCGCGCCTTTCCTGCTAAGGCCGGGGGCCGATCCGCTCGGCCTGCTTCTCCATCTCAAGCACGGCTCTGAGCGCCGCGAAGGTCTCGCTGTGGGGCATCAGCCGGTTGACGCCGTCCCTGATGTCGGCCACGAGCTGGGGCGCCCAGGCGGTGTCGACGTCGCTGACGTCAACTTGCTCCGGCGCGCTGCTCCGGGTGGTCAGGAAGAGCGCTGGCTTCGCGTCCGCCGAGCCCACGCTTATGGTGCTGCGGATCTCTAGCGTCCCCTCTGTGCCGACCAGCAACTGCCGGATGTCCCCCCAAACGGGCAGAGCATCGGGAGTGAACCAGTCTACCCTCACGTAGCCGGCGGTGCCGCCATCGCCTTCGAACCAGACGTCCCCGAAGTCCTCGAAGGTGGGATGCTGGGGCGTCCCGAAGTTGCCCACCCGGGAGCGGAACCGGGCCACGCGCTGGCCCGTGAGCCAGCCGAACAGCTCCACCTGGTGGATGGCAATGTCGTTCAGAATCCCGCCGTAGAGGGAGGGGTCAAACATCCAGGCGGGCCGGTGCTCGATGCTCAGTTTGTGGGGGCCGAGACCGATGAAGTTGACCGTCCGCCCGATGCGGCCCTCTCGAACCAGTTGCCGGGCCTTCACCGAGAGCGGGTTCCCCAAGCGCTCGCCGAAGTAGACGAAGAAGAGCTTGCCGCTCTCCTCCACAGCACGCTCGACCGCGTGCAGGTCCTCCAGGGTGGTCATCGGGGGCTTGTCCACGAACACGTGCTTGCCGGCCTTCAGGGCAGCGACCAGCAGCGAGCCCCGCAGCCCGTTCACGTCGGCGCAGAGGATGAGGTCGATGCCCGGGTCGGCCAGCAGCTCGTCCCGGGGACGGCGGCGCAGGTCGGGGAACAGGCCCGCGAAACCCCCAGCGATGGCGGTCTCTTCCGGACAGAAGCCATCGCAGACGACGCCGGGCATACCCAACAGGTCCTGCGCCATGCCGATGATGTGGACGTGACTGAGACCGATAACAGCGAAGCGCATCTCGTCGCCTCCTCGAGACGCGAAACCCTCGCGACCATCATAGCAGCCGCTGCTGAACGGGCCAACCACTCTCGGAGAAGGCGACAACGCGCTTCGTGAGGGCCGACGTCAACGGCCCGCCGCGGGAGCCTGCCTCACAGGTGGGGGAAGGCGAACGAATCGCCGGTGGATTCGCTCGACCTGCCCTTGTGCGAGGTCCCTAGTCTTCCACCCGCTGGTTGTACTCCGCGATGGCTTCGTTGGCGTTAGCGGCAGCGTCCGCCAGGGCCTGATCCGGGTCCTTGACCCCGGAGAGCATCTCTTCCACGCCCCGGAAGATGGCTTCACGCACCTTCTGAAAAGGACCCAGGATGGTCCCCTCGGTGGCGGGGTTGGCCGGAGCATTGAGGTAGAGGTCGAAGGCCACCTGGAAGAGAGGGTATTGCGCCAGGACATCCTGCGCCACCGGCAGGTTGACTGCGGAGCGGCTGACGGGGAGATAGCCGCTGCCGGCGAACCACTCGGCCTGCTGCTCGGGCTCCATGAGCCACTTGA
>CAZSSQ010000049.1:6306-17117 GCA_964609465.1 uncultured Dehalococcoidia bacterium | reverse complement strand
GGTTCGGCGGCGCATACAGCACCAGCTCGCCCTCCTTCTTCGCCACCGGCCGCAGCGAAAGCGTGAGCGCCCGCCGCCTTTCATCGTAGCGGGCGTCTTCTATCTCCAGGGCGCCCTGGGTGAAATGGAAGGTGCTCGAGACCACCTGCGGCCGGTCCTGCACGCGGCGCAGGGCGAGCAGCCTACATCCGTGGGCCGGCACGCCGGGGAGGACCGCCTCGCCGGAGAGGGCACCGGCGTACTGCTCCGACCAGAGGTCGAAGACATGTAGACGGCCGGGCGGCAGCGGCGCCTTGAGGGTGCAGGCTACGTCTTCCCAGTTGAAGACGCCGAGCAGCGTCCAGCTCTCCCAGGGCCGCTCCACCGGCAACTGGAAGAGGGACGGCATGCCCGTCTCAAAGAGGTCCAGAGGCAGCGCCGCCTCGCCCCAGGGGGGCAGGAGCAGGGAGACGATAGCCACGCGCTCCGGCGACATGGCCGGCAGGTTGTCGCTGTCCAGCACTATCCCTCCCGATAGGCCGATGGCCGTGGCCAGGGTCCTCACCTCGTCCAGGGTGAGAAGTGTCGACGGCATCTGCATTTGGTCCAGGGTAAGCATGGTCGTCTCGTCGCGGGCCAGGAAGCAATCCGGGTCGTTGATCCAGAGGCGGCGGTGACACCAGGAGCGGGTGAGGACGTTTCGAAGCGCGTTCTCCGCAGCCGGGAAGCTGCTGACCGCCCGGCCGTGGCGCTTTCGCCCGGCGGGCAGCGGCACCCCCGGAGGCAACCGCCACCAAATCGCCACGTCGGGCCCGATGCGGTGGCCATCCACCAGCCCCACAGAGGGAGCTATGAGCCCACCACAGCCCAGCACGAAGCGATCCCCCACCGCGCGCCGGATGATCTCCAGCCCCCGACGGTACGCCTGGGCACGGGTCTGCGTCGCATCGTGGCGGCGGCCGCGTAGCGCCCCGGAGTAGATGAAGTCTACCTTCACGAAGTCAAAGCCCCAGTCCTCGGCCACGGTGCGAAACAGGCGCTCCAGCCAGGCCTGGGCTTCTGGGTGAGTACAGTCCAGGCCGTAGCACCTCTGGTTCCAGTTGTAGATAGCAAGGACCGGCTCGCCGTCGGCGTCGCGGATGAGCCACTCCGGGTGCTCGCGATAGAGGGCGGAGTCAGCACCGACCGTGAAGGGGGCGAACCAGAGGCCCGCTTTGAACCCGGCCTCATGGATGCGGTCCGCCAGCCACTTCATGCCGTGGGGAAACTTCTCGTTGATGCTCTCCCAGTCGCCGATGCCCGTCTGGTACCCGTCGTCGAGCTGCACGTACTCGACCGGCAGCTCGTCCCGGTGCTCCGTTAGGAAGCGCAGGTTGCTGAGGACGTCCTCCTCCCTGACGGTGGTGAAGAAGCGATACCAGGAGCACCAGCCGGTGGTCACCGTCTCCGGGATGCGGGCACCCATCTCACGCCCCAGGGCGTCGCCGTAGCGGGCCAGAGCCTCCAGCGGCGGGCCGGCCAGGTCCACCAGCAGCCTCTCGGAGCGCACCGCCGCCCCCGGCTCCAGCGCGACGCCGTCGGCCCAGGAGAAGGCCTCCAGGGCGCGACGGCGCGCATCCAGGCGCACCTGGCAGAGCTGGTCACGGGCGCTGACGAAGCCAGCCAGCGCGCACGCCCCCGTCGACAGGTCGGCGAGGGCTCCCATGTCGTCGGCCAGGAACCGCCCGCCCGCCGGCCGGGCAGTGGCCCACTCCAGCGGCGGCATCTCCGGCCCCAGCATGGAAGGCAGCGCCAGTATGTCGGGCTCGAGGGCGCGCAGGGTGAGGGTGGGGGTCCAGGACTGCCACCCCTGGCGGTAGAAGCTCCAGCGCGAGGGGGGACCGCCCAGCACGATGCGCCCCCTCCCCTGCTGCGGCGTCGAGAGGGGCGCCAGGCGCTGAACAGCCAGCGGCCTCTGGCGGCCATTCTTCAGCTCAAGCTGCAGGACAGCAAAGGGCTGGCCATCGTAGAGGGTGACGTGGAGGACAAGCGTCAGGTCGCCCCCAGCCGAAGTGAGGTTAAGGCGCACGCCCCGGCCGTGGGCGTCCTCCACAGGCGATACCTCGTACTCCCGCCGGTAGCCGGCTTCGGCGCTGACAACGGTCCTTGGCGGCTCGCCGACCTCGACCAGGGACAGGCAGCGGGGCAGCATTGGCGGGCCGCCGCCAGCCGCTCGCAGGCTCAGGCTCCCGCCCGCGAGGTCGCAGGCTAACTCCAGATGGGCGTTGCGCAGGACCGGCCCGCGCCGGTCTTTCGACACCCGCACGCCATCGTCCACGGCAGATTTCTCCTTTTCTTCAACCAGTGCTACCCAACGCGCTGCAGCCTCAGCCCGTCCGCCGCCCGGCAGACGTACATTCGCCCCTCCCTGCCCGTCTCGGCGCAGTAGCGTGCCACGACGCCCTCGCGAAAGGCCTCCACGGCCTCGGCGCGCACCAGGCTGACGGTGCAGCCTCCGAAGCCGGCGCCGGTGAGGCGCGACCCCAGGACGCCCGGCTGAGCCCAGGCCAGCTCCACCAGCAGGTCCAGCTCCGGGCTGCTCACCTCGTAGTCGTCGCGCAGGCTGCGATGGGAGGCGTTCAGCATCTCGCCGAAGGCCTCTACGTCTCCCGTGCGCAGGGCCTCGACGCTGAGCAGGACGCGGCGCTCCTCCTCTACCACGTGTCGGGCGCGCTTGAGGAGGTTCGGCGGCAGGCTGTCGCCGTGGCGGGCCAGGTCCTCGGCCCCTACGTCCCGCAGGCCAGTGACCGGCCGGTCGGCGATGGCGACCGCCAGCAGCTCCGCCGCCCGCTGGCACTCCTGTCGGCGGAGGTTGTACTGGGAGTCGAGCAACGCCCGCCGCACGCCGCTATCGGCCACTACGAGGCGCAGGCCGGCGCCGCCTCCGGAAGGCGAGTCCTCCAGTGGCAGGGGCACCGCCTCGTGCTCCAGGGAGCGGCAGTCGATGAGGAGGGCATGCCCGGCCCGCGACAGGGCGGCCGCCATCTGGTCCATGATGCCGCAGGCCACTCCCACAAAGCGGTTCTCCGCCCGCTGCCCCAGGAGCGCCAGCTCGCGGCGGTCCAGCCGGAGGCCGGAGGCGGCCTCGAAGGCCCCCAGGGCCGCCACCTCCAGGGCCGCCGACGAAGAGAGCCCCGCCCCCACCGGCACGTCCCCCTGGAGGGCGGCGTCCAGTCCCGAAAGGCGGTGGGCGGCCTCCCGAAGGGCCCAGGCCACGCCCCGCACGTAGTCGCTCCAGGGCGCCTCCTGGTCCTTTTCGATCTCGTCCAGGCCGAAGGTCGACTCCTGCTCGAAGTCCAGCGAGTACAGCCGCACCTGGCTATCCGGCCGGGGGGCGAAGGCCACCATGATGCTGCGGTCGATGGCGACGGGCAGGACGTGGCCCTCGTTGTAGTCCAGGTGCTCGCCGATGAGGTTGACCCGGCCCGGTGCCGCAGCGACAGCCGCCGGCGGCCGCCCGAAGCGCGCTTTGAACGCGCCGCCCAGCCGCCGCAGTCGCTCCTCCCGGGAGGCCGGCACCCCTAGGTCCTCGGCTCCGCCCACCGCAACTCCTCAGCCTTCTCCTCGGCGAGGGTGTCGTTGATGAAGGAACCGGCGCCGGTCTCACAGCCGGCCAGGTACTTCAGCTTGTCGCGGCTCCGGTACGGAGGACCGAACTCGACGTGGAAGTGACAGTCAGGGTGCTCCCGTCCGTCGGTGGGCTGCTGATGCATGACCATGGTGAAGGGCATGGGGAAGCCCCAAAGGTTGTCGTACTTCAGAAGCACCGTCTTGAGGAGGGCGGCCAGGCCGTCGCGCTCGCGGGCGCTGAGCTCCGCCAGAGACAGCCGGTGCGGACGGCTTACCAGGTGAACCTCATAGGGGAGGCGGGCGAAATAGGGCACGAAGGCGGTGAAGGTCGCGTTCTCCGCCACCAGGCGCGTCCCTTCGGAGCGCTCGCGCTCCAGGACGGCGCAGTACAGGCAGCGCCCGTGTTCGGCCCGGAAGCGCGCGGCCGCCGCCAGTTCGCGCTCCACCCGTGGAGGGAGGTAGGGGAAGGCGTAGATCTGCCCGTGGGGATGAGTCAGCGTAACCCCGATCTCACGGCCCCGGTTCTCGAAAATGAAGACGTAGGCCACCTCCGGCCTCGCCGCCAGCTCCCGGTAGCGGTCCGCCCAGACGTCCACCAGGCGGCGGACGAGCCGCAGCGGCATGGCGCCCAGAGTCGAGTCGTGCTCCGGCGAGTAGAGGACCACCTCGCACACGCCCCCGGCCGGCGCCGCGTCGTAGGGCGCTCCGGGTGGAGGCGGCTCGGGAGCACCGCGGCGGAAGCTGGGGAAGCGGTTCTCGAAGACGACGAACTCATAGTCGGAGGCTGGCACCTCGGTGGGGAACGACGGGTCGCGGGTGGGACAGAGTGGGCAGTACTCGGCCGGTGGCAGGAAGGTGCGCTCCTGCCGCTCGCTGGCCACGATGACCCACTCCTCCAGCAGGGGATTCCAGCGCAGCTCCATGCGGCCCTCGCCCAAGGCGGGTCCACCTCCGGCGGCAGCGACGGTTTTCGGAGGCAGGCGACCCTCAAAGGAGTAGTAGACGAGGTAGCGGCCGTCGGGTTTGGTGATTCGACGCCTGCGAAAGGGCATGGAGCAGCCTCAGCGAAGGGGCGAGCGTGTGCCGGCGGGCAGGAAGAGCCCTCTGGAAGTCTAACTTCCGCCCACGGCTCTGGCAACCGCGTCGAACCGGCAGTGTGGAGAGAGGCTCGCTGCCAGGGTCTTCTGCTCGCGGCGCGAAGAACATCGGGCCGCCCGATACGTCCCACCGCCACCATAGGGAAGTTCTATGGAAACTCGTCGGCGGTCGCCTTGACAGCCTTCGGGGTGTGTGATATGTTGGTTGTTGCTCCAAGTAGCTGAGGCGACAAACGCCCGGCGGACGAATCCAGAAGAACCGAGGCGGAGGGCCCCAACCCGAAGCCCCGCAGAAACTGGAGGAGGGTGAAGCCGGGGAGACGGAACCAAGGTTACTTGGGGCGCTTCTTTTTGCCCCGCGCCGCCGTTCTCTGCACCTCGTCAAGCGCGCCAGAGCCAGACGGCGGTGCCCGTGGTACCAGCGGGCGCGGCGACAAGGCGGCGCACGGCAGGCTTGCCAGCACAGGGGAAGCCAGTGAGGAGCATGCCGGCGGCGCCCTTCGGCAACTCTGGACGTCAGCCCTCACAGAAGCCTCCGCTTGAGACGATGAAGGCAATGAACCGACTGTCCGGCGACCACTTCCCGAACATAGTGTAGCCGGTATCAGGCTGGACGAGGTGGCGGAGGCCTGTACCATCCACGCTGACCAGGTAAAGGCCGGGGCTGGTTTCGTCTTGACTGCGGAATAGGAACTGCGTGCCATCCGGCGAGAAGGACCCTTCGCCCCAAGCGTCTACTTGTCCCGACACGACACGCGACCCGCCAGCCGCCAGGTCAAACACCTCAATCTCCCACCTACCATCCTCATTCTTGCGCACGGCGGCAAGCTTGCCATCCGAAGACACGTCCAAGGGGAAACCGCTAGCGATCTCTTCAATGGGTCCGCCAGCAGCGGGGACCATGGCGATGGACCCAGATGGTTCCTGTGGGTAGTCCTCCGAGCGCCTCGAGAATATCAGCCTCTGGCCATCCGGCATCCACTGCGGGTTTAGGCCGAGAGAGGCGACGACCAACCGGTCGGAGCCGTCGGCGCCAACCACAACCACATCGTTGCCAGCACCAGTAGAGTAAGCGAGATGTGTCCCATCTGGAGCCCAGCTAATGCCGGAGGCCACGTCCTCCGCTATCGTCGTAGTCCGGCCATCTGCCACATTGAGCACGTTCGCTTTCCCCGAGCCGACGTACGCGATGCGGGTGCTGTCGGGCGACCACGCGAAGCCCCCCCAGCCCCCGGCCAGTGGGCCATCCAGTGGTTCCCAGGGCTCCTCTAGGCCGGCGGCATCAAGCAACAAGACATGCGTGAGACCACCCCCCAGGGACCAGATGAGCAAGCGCTGGCCGTCCGGCGACCACGCCACGTCGGCTTGCCCCTCCACTGATGCCAGTTGCCTGATAGACTCTGAATCTGGTTCACCAAGGAACACCGTGCTGGTGACACAGTCTGTCTCCACAAAGGCAATACGCCTGCCATCAGGGGACCAGGAGTAGTTCCAGACTCGTGCCGGCCCCAGCGGTCCCAGTCTGCGCAGGCCGCTGCCGTCAGGGCGGACCACGTAGATGCCGTATTCCGTCGTGACTGCGGTCTGAGCCTGAGGTTCACGGGTAGATGTGCGTGGCAGGCCTTGAGTGGGGGTAGGTGCAGGTATCTCGCTTAGCGCGGTCTCTTCGCCCCTGCCAGATACCGTGGCCTCTTGCTCCCCGCGACCGCATGCCATCAGAAGCACCAACGCAAGCCCTGCCGCTGCGATGATGAGCCGCTTCATAACACGGCCCCTTTGGGGGAGTGAAAGTAAGGACAAACGCATTCTACGCCCACCAGAATGCCTTTCTGCCTTTCAGCGCGCAGGCGGGATTGGCGTGTTGGTCGGCAGCAACCGGAACCGGGAGGCAGGCGTCGGCGTGCTCGTCGGTGCCGGCACCGGAGTCTTTGTAGGCGACGGAGCGGCAGGCGGTACAACAACAGTCGGCCGCGAGAACTCTGGACACACCACGGTGAAGTTCTGTATCTCCCAAGGATCGCCCGGGGGTGTTGAGGGCGGACGGTCGTCGTATTCTACTAACCGCTGCTGAACGGGGGCTCCGCACTGACCGGTAAGCAGGTACACGTAGAACTCAACCGATCCCACGCCTGGGACATCGTCGCCTTCTCCCACGTCGAAGACGTAGAGGCCGTGGGAATCGGTTGTTGTCTCGCCCCACCGGCCATCAGAATCCTTCCACTTCACCTCGATGTAGCCCACAGGATCTCCCGTCTCGGCGTCTGTCACGTACCCCCACAGGCAGCCGGATACCAAGAAGCCTATGGCGATACTCAAGACCGCCATGATACCGACTCGCTTCATGGTGCACCTCCTGGCTGGCGTGGTGCCCAGGACAGCCATTTCCGTTGCCCGCCACACGTCATCGCAGGCGCGGGATTGGCGTGGCAGTCGGCAATGGCCGTGGCAAGGGCATCAGCGTGGGTGCCGGCGTGGGAGAAGGCACCGGCGTATCGGTCGGAGTGGGTGGAGGAGGTGACTTAGAGCCTCCAGGAATCGGCACGAGACTGAAGTCTTGAATCTCCCAGAAGCTGGAACAGTCGCCGAAACTTGCATCGGGATTGTCGTCGTATGCGATTTGTCGCTCCACTACGAGTGGCAAATAGCCGGGCGCGGTAACATGGAAGGTAACAGGGCTGTACCAGGGCACCGTACCTACCTTGCAATCGAAGATATACAGGCCCTCTGCGAAGGATAGCCCGGTCGTCATGGAGTTGGAGGCTCCGTGAGCATCCACCCATGATACCGTCGCACCCTCCACCTCGAGGCCAGTGTGGGCGTCTCTGACGTGGCCCCACATGCAGCCGCAAGCCAGAAGTCCGGTTGTGATACTAAGCATAGCCGCGATGGCCAGCCGCTTCACGGTGCACCTCCTGCTGAGGATACTCGCAGAGAACACCCGTATCATACACCTGCGCGTCAAAAAGTCCACCCGCGCTGGGCATGTCCTTCAAGGCAGGAAGGGGCGAAAGGCGAAAGGGCTTCGGCTCAGGCAGCTAGTCGGGCGGGGGAAGCTTGGGGCTCTTCTTTTTCTTCCGCGGCGCCTTCTTCGGCCGCACGATCCCCGGCATCTGCCAGGGCCCGTTCTCCATCCAGTCCTTCTGAAGGGTGGCAATGAAGGGCAGGTTCCGGTACACCTGGCGGTAGTCCAGCCCGTAGCCCACCACGAACTCGTCCGGCACCTCGAAGCCCACGTAGTCCAGCGGCACGTCCACCAGGCGCCGCGCCCGCTTGTCCAGCAGGGCGCAGACGCGGACGCTGGCCGGCCGGCGGGCCTGGAGGTAGCTGAGGAGCGTGTTCAGGGTCATCCCCGTGTCGACGATGTCCTCCACCACCAGGATGTCACTCCCCTCGACGTTCTCGTCCAGGTCCTTGAGGATACGGACGGCGCCGCTCTTGTCCCCCTCGTATGAGGAGATAGCCATGAAATCGACGGCCAGGGGCAGGGAGATGCGGCGCATGAGGTCGGCCATGAAGCAGGCGACGCCGCGCAGGACCCCCACCAGCAGCGGCGCCCTGCCCTTGTAGTCCTTGGTGACCTGAGCTCCCAGCTCGCTGACCCGCCGCTGGAGCTGGGCCTCCGTGATCAGCACCCGGTCGATGGCCTTGATGGCCTCCGCCGAAGGCGGCCCATAGCCGTACTTGGCCAGGAGCCGCAGGTAGTCGCGCTTATTGAGGAACTTGATGCGAACGTCGGGGTAGAGCTCCCCCAGGAGGCGGAGCTTGCGGTGCTTATCCGTCACCAGCCCCTGCTTGAGGGTGGTGAGCTCCACATAGAGGTCCAGGTCGGGGAGATAGAAGTCGGGGGTGAAAGCCTCGACGACCCGCTCCTCCTCCCAGCGCAGGGGAAAGGAGCGCGGCTCGTATTCCCAGGCTACCCCGTAGAAGTCGAGGATGCGCGCGAACTCGGCCTCGCTGTCGTGGGCAAAGCGGACGGTGGGGGCAGAAGCTCGCCCGGGCTCCCTGTCAGCGGGCGCTTCATTCTTCTGCTCGACGCCGCCCGAAGGCCGCTGTTCGGCCATCTTCGCCTCAAGTGTAGCACCCCTTTTCGAAACGCGCTATCTTCTCCACTTCCCTGGCTTTGGCCCGTCGAGCCTGACTTCACAGCTCAGAGACGATTCTCCCCCTTAAGAGCAGTAATACTAAAGATCGTCGTCCGATCGGCCGATCATACACGCGCGAGAGCAACATCGCGCTCGCCAGGAAGAGAATACGCCCGCAACCGGGGGCCAGGACCGATGTCCGCTCGCGTGGTCGCCAGGGCATCGGGCAGCCCAGTACCAAAACCGACCGGCTGCCTGGTCTCAGGGCAGACCGGTCTCGTCTTAGACGGGGCTGGTTGCGTGCAGGAGGGGAGGAACCCAAATTGCTGAAGAAGATAGCAGCGACGGTGGCCATCGTCGGCTTGCTGGCGGGGTTGGGCGCCTTTGGTGCCTTCTCGATCTTCACGAGCACAGCCAGCGTCCCCGGCAACGCCTTCACCACGGGCACCGTCGTCATCAGCACTTCGCCCACCAGCGCCCTTGTTACCTACAGCAATATGGCACCGGGCGACGTAGTGACTGCGCCACTCACCGTGACCAACGGTGGCTCCCTGGCCCTGCGCTACGCTGTTACCAGCACCACCACGGAGGACACGCTCGCGGCGCAGCTCGATCTGACCATCAAGAGCGGGGTGACCACCTGCGACGATACCGGCTTTGGGGTCGATGGCACCACCATCTATGGGCCGGGCGACCTGGGCTCCACCGCTGGCATCAACGTGATCGGCAACCCGGCCCAGGGACCCGACACGGGTGACCGAACGCTGACAGCTTCCGCCAACGAGGTGCTGTGCTTCCAGGTGTCGCTGCCGTCGGACACCGGCGACACCTACCAGAACGCCACCACGACGGCCACCTTCAGCTTCGAGGCCGAGCAGACGGTCAACAACCCGTAGCGGTCGGCCGAAAAGCCAAAGGCCGAGTGAGCGAAAGGAGGCGCTGGTGAACACGGCCCGGCAGCGGCTGGCGCCACAGGGAAAGCGGACTCTGCCGACCGTCCCGGCCAGACGAGCACCGGCGACGCCCACCAGGACGCCACCACCGCCGTCACCTTCACCCTCGAAACCGAGCAGACGGCCCACAACCCGTAGCGGTCGGCTGAGAAGCCCAGGGCCGAATCAGCAAAGCGAGGCGCTGGTGAGCACGGCCCGGCAGCGGCTGGCACTACAGGGGAAGCGGGCTCCGCGGACCGTCCCAGCCAGCAGCATCACCACACGCTGGTCCAGACGCAACCTGCTGGCCCTTGGGCGAGCAGCCGCAGTCCTTCGTGGCCGGATCCCCGCTGTCCCGCCTCGTGTCCGGCGCTACCTGGCCCTGACCGCGAACGTGGCGCTGGCAGGTGCCGCGCTCGTTGTGGTAGGCGCCCTGGCTGTAAGCCTGGCGCCGCGACTCCTGGGCTATTCCTCCGTCATCGTCTACGGCGGCAGCATGGCCGACAGCGTATCGGTCGGCAGCATCGCTGTCACCGAAGAGGTGTCGACAGAAGACGTCGGCGTTGGGGATGTCATCGTCTTCCACCCGCCGACCACCTCGACCAACCCCTCGACTAACCCCTCGGCCCTGATGCACCGGGTGGTCTCCGTTCGAGAGGAAGACGGGCAGCGCCTGTTTCGGACGAAGGGCGACGCCAACGCCACGCCGGACCCCTGGGAGGTTGGCATCGAAGGACGCGGCTCCAGGGTGGTCTATGCAGTGCCTTACGTGGGCTACCTGGTGAACTTCGCCGGGACGCCTCTGGGATGGGCACTCCTCCTCTTCCTGCCGGCGACCTACCTGGGCCTCACCACTCTGCGGAGGATCTGGGCCGGAGGGCCACCGGCCCGCTAGGACGCGGCCGTGAAGCCAAGGACTCTTCTCTGGCTCGCACTCGTGACCCTGGGGCTCGGCACCTCCCTCGCCGGAGCCGGTAGCGCGGCCATCTTCACGAAGCAGACCGACAACACGGGCAACACCTTCACCACCGCCGCCTCCTTCGCCACGGACACGCCAACTGCCACGCCCACACCAACGGCCACTCCGTCGCCTTCTTGCACTGCTGGCGACA
>CAZSSQ010000049.1:2487-6206 GCA_964609465.1 uncultured Dehalococcoidia bacterium | reverse complement strand
ACTGCCACGCCCACACCAACGGCCACTCCGTCGCCTTCTTGCACTGCTGGCGACACGGGCTTGCTCAATCCCAGCGCTCAGGCCGCCGACACTGGCGGCAGCGGCGACGGCTTCGAGACGGACCCTACCTACGCCTTCGCCGACGACGCCTTGTACGCTCTAAATGCGAACGGACCCGGTGACCGTCACCGCTACTACGACTACAGCATCTCGATTCCCTCCGGCTGCTTCATCAAGGGCATCGAGGCGCGGCTCGACTGGTGGCTCCAGAGCACCACGGGCACCAACAGCATGAGCGTAGAGCTCTCCTGGGACGGCGACACCTCCTGGACGGCAGCAAAGACCGACACTACGGCAACCACCTCAGAGCACACGGCCGTCCTCGGCGGCGGTACCGACACCTGGGACAGAACCTGGACGCCCGACGAGCTCAGCGACGCCAACTTCAGGGCCCGGGTGACCTCTAACAGCGACCAGTCATGGATGGACTTCTACCTAGAGTGGGTGCCGGTGAAGGTGTACTACGGGCCGTAAGCAGCCTGGCCGCTGAAGGAAAGGAGCCGGCGCCGCAGGCAGAACAGTGAGCGCCGGTCACGGCCGGCGCCCACCGCATACGAAGACCTTGGGACTCGTTCTAGGGCACTAGCTGCTGAGCCTGCTCCGCCCACCGTTTCACGTCGAAAGAGTAGTCGTCGGACATCTGCTCTCGGGCCACCTTGCGCAGGGCCGTCTTGGGCAGGGGCGTGTCCGTGAGGATGACTTGGCTGACGCGCTTGTAAGGCGCCAGCTCGGCCACCTGCAAATCGATCTCGGTGGCCACCAGGGACTGAAGGCTCTCCCGGTCCAGGCTCAGGCCCGTGGCCTGAGCGCGCTGCTGCGCCTCCCCGTGGTTGGCGTAGACAACGGCGCAGACCTGCGTCTTATCGCGTGCCTTGCGGCCCACTACACAGATGTCCTCGATGAGGGGGCTCCGTCCCAGCTTCTCCTCCAGTTCGTCTGGGTGCACCTTCTCCCCGGACTCCAGAACAATGACGTACTTGCTGCGGCCGGTGATGTAGATATTGCCTTCCTCATCGATGCGGCCCATGTCACCGGTGCGGAGCCAGTCGCCAGCCCGGGCGGCGCGGGTGGCGGCCTCGGAACGCCAGTAGCCCGGCGACACGTTCTCACCCTTGACCACCAGCTCGCCTTCATCGTGGAGGTGGACGTAGATCTCCTTCTCGGGCACGTCTATGAGCGCTACTTCCACGCCGGGCAGCGGCGGCCCCACGCTGCTCGCGTGGGTCTCGTAGTAATTGGTGGTGTAGAAGCGGCGAAGCCAGAGCCGCTGGCCGGCGCAGACGGGCGCCGCCTCCGTCAGCCCCCAGCCCTGGATCACGGGCAAGCCCAGCCGCAAGAAGTTCCTGGCCGTCGTCGGGTTGATAGCAGCGCCCCCGCTCGCTACTAAGCGGAGACGGCCGCCCAGCCGTCCGTGGATCTCACGAAAGACGGCCCGCCCGATGTTGACGCCCGTGCGACGCTTGACGGCGTCGGCCAGGCGCAGGCCTCGCTCGAAGAGCTCCCGCCGGCCCTCAGCCTCCAGGCGGCCCAGAATGGCCCGGTACATGAGGTCGTAGAGCGCCGGCACCCCCACGAAGACGGTGGGGTGGACCTCCCTCATACGGTCGGCGACGCGGAGCAGGTTGTTCTCCAAGATGACGGTGACTCCGTAGGCTATCGGGCTGAGCAGGCCCACAGTAAAGGGATAGGCGTGGTGGTAGGGCAGCACCAGGAGCAGGCTGTCGCGCTCGCCGAATGGGATGGTGCCATAGATGGAATTCACGTTGGCGGTGAAGTTGCGGTGGGTCAGCATCACCCCCTTCATGCCGCCGGTGGTACCCGACGTGTAGACGAGGGAAGCCAGGTCGTCCGGCCCCACGTGCGTCGCGCTGAGGGCAAGACGGCTTTCCTCCGTGGCCCGGCCCAGGGCTTCCTCGAACCCCAGTACTTCGGGCCGCTGCTGCCAGAGCCAGAAACCGGCCGAAGGCACATGATCATCTTTCTGAGACAGGCCCTCCTCGCCGACGACAATGATCTTGAGGCCTCGCAGGTGCTCCCGGACCCTCTTCATCACCGCAGCAGAGACAACGGCGAAGCGCGCCTCCGCCTGGCGGATAAGGGACCCGACCTCGGCACCCTTCAATTCCGTGTAGAGAGGCACGCCGACGCCGCCAGCCATGACGAGCCCGACGTAAGCCACCACCCACTCCAAGCCGTTCTCGCACATGATGGCCACCCGATCCCCCGGGCGCAGGCCGAGGGCGATGAGGGCGGCGCCGAAGTCGACCGCCCTCCGGTGCAGCTCGGCGAAAGAGAGCGTACGGAAGTCGCCGCCGGCCTTGACCTGGAAAGCAACCTTCTGGGGCCAGCGGCGGACGCTCTGCTCCAGCAGCTCGGGGATAGTGGCCACCCCCACAGAACCGCCATCACGCGCTAGGGCGAGCAGGGAGTCGCGTCCCAGGTTTCGGTCCGTCTTCATGCTGTACCCCCTCTGATCGACATTTCAGCCAGACGAGCCGCCGACCGTTCGCCTGCGACAAGGCCCGCCGAGAGAAGCAAAGCTCAGGCTGGGCCGGGAGAAATCAGGGGAAGGAACGCTTGGATCGGCGCCGGTCAGACGACGTCAGGCAGTGGCCACTTCAGGTCGCAACTCAGGCAACGAGCCTGGATCATCCGCTCGCCGCTCCAGTAGCTCAGGGTAAAGCTCTTGCCGCAACGGGGACATTCCTGGTCCCCGATCTTCACCTGGCGCAGCGCCTCCGAGGCGCCTCGCCTGCGGGCCTCGCCGGTTGGCTGCTCAGAAGCGGCCGTCATGACACCATCCTCCGGCATGATTGTACACCAAACCACGGCTGGAAGCGCCAACCCGCTCCACACACCTGGGGACGCCGCTCAACCGTCACCCAATCGACACCGAGTACCCCGTAATCACCGCGCCGCAGCGCCGTTCAGAGATATAGAGGTAAGGTTAGCATAGGCTCATGACGCAGGCTGAACAGATTCTACAAAGAATCTGGCCCGGCGAGGCGGGTCGGAGCGTTTACGCCGTTCTTCACGACTGGTGCCACGACCTGGACCAGCGTGACTCCTACAGCGGCGAGCACTCCACCGTGTCCACCCGCTATGCCGTGATGCTGGCCCGCCGACTGCGCCTTGATCCCAACACTGTGGCCGGCCTCTGGGTCGCAGGCCACGTCTACGACCTCGGAAAGATCGCCGTCCCGGAAGAGCTCCTACGCCGTAATGGTCCCCTCACCCCCGCAGAGATGGTGATGATGCGGACCCATGTCACGAGCGGCTACGGCATGGTGAAGGATTGGTCGGTCCTTCGGGCCTCTCCTCGCTGGCTCTCGCGCTTTGTTCTCGAGGTCATCCTCCACCACCATGAGCGCTGGGACGGGACCGGCTACCCCACAGGCCTTAGGGGAGAGGATATCCCCCTGGGCGCCCGCGTTACGGCCATCACCGACGCTTTTTCGGCCATGATCCTGGACTCGCCGTACCGACAGGCCCGAGCCATCGAGGCCGCCCTCCAGGAACTGGAGACTCACGCCGGAAGCCAGTTCGACCCCTACATGATACCCCAGTTCGCCGCCCTGGTGCGCGTCATCGGCCGCGAGGACCTCGCTTGCCGCACACTGCATAGCCCCAAAGACCTGGCTGCCTAGACTTCGGCCGCC
>CAZSSQ010000049.1:0-2387 GCA_964609465.1 uncultured Dehalococcoidia bacterium | reverse complement strand
AGAGCCGCCGGCAGGTGCGTCCCGCGGTACGAGCGCCGGCCTCCGGCCCCATCCCCTCGACGGACGAAGGCGAGGGGCCCGGCGGGTTCAAACCCACCCTCTCCGAGGCTCGCTGGCCCGCACAACGCCCCGCGTGAAATGTCCGCCCAGGCCGACGCTGCCGCCCTTTTCGAGTAGAATAGGGAGCGAACGCGAGCTCCAGGCACCGTCGACGAGCTATGGCCAACTACGACTTCGGCCCCGTGGACGCCCTGGACGCCGAGGGCATCGGCGTGCCAGGCAAGCGCACCTTCCGCATCCGAGCCTGGAAGGATCAGGCCACCGCTTCCCTCTGGTTGGAGAAGCAGCAGCTACTGGCCCTTTCTCTGGCCCTGCGACAGGTGATGGCGCAAGTGGGCCAGAACCCGCAGCCCGGACCTCCGCCCACACGGCCGTTCCCCGATCACCCCACTGTGGATATGAAGCTGGGGCGCCTGGCTCTGGGCCGCGATGAGGGCAGCGATCACCTCATCCTCTGGGCCCACGAGGCGGGCAGCAGCGAAGACGCGCCGCCCAACTTCAGTTGCCACTTCAACTGGGAGCAAGCGCAGGCCTTCTGTGAGCAAGCAGAGGCTGTCTTCGCCGCCGGTCGCCCGATCTGCCCCCTTTGCGGCGAGCCCATCGACCCCGACGGCCACGTTTGCGCACGCTCTAACGGCCACTCGCAGCAGGAGATCCCGCCCACCGAATCCGGCGAGAGCCCGTAGTCGAAGAGGCCTTCCTCGGCGCGCCGCAGCCGCCGGTGGCATCCCCAAGAACGGCCCCCACCTGGACGGCGCAACGGCCACCCGCTCCAGGTGCCAGTGCGGGGTCTTGTCACCCGAAAGGTCCTTCCCGGAAGTGGGGACCTCCACTGGGCGACATGCAGCGAGGCCGAAGCTGGCTCAGGCGGCTGTGCCGCGGTCGCTGGCCCTACCCGAGGGCCACGTACAATCACCGTCAGCCGCCTCCGGGAACCAGGAAGAAGTTCTCTACCGCCCAGGTGTGCTCCTCGTTGTCTTCGTATTGGACGTCCCGTTCAACCGTCAGGATGGCATAGCCGGGAGACGAAACCTGGAAGGTCACCGGCCCGGGGACGGGCTCGGGGCTGTTAACACCGTCGAAGCTATAGAAGCCACCCTCTCCCGTGGTCACCGTGCCGGCGTTGCCCACGGCGTCACGGAAAGTGACGGTTGCTCCTCCTATGGGCTCGCCCGTCACGGCATCGGTGACCTGACCCCAGGCACAGCCCCCCAGCACGAGGGCCATGGCACAGTAGGCAAGCGCCGCGATTCTTGTGAGCATCCCTTTCCCTCCGGCTATGGCTGACTCACGATTCCCAACCTCCGGCCGGTAACAGGCGCCGCGAACACTCACTGGGAGCACCGAGAACGTACCCAGGCCAATCTGTACTGTCAAGCTCCGCTTTCAGCTTGACACGGCTATCGGTCTCGGCTAGCATATTAACATAGAATGATTTGTAGAGCTAGGCTCAATATGCCCACTCAGCCCATCGAAGCCAGGCCGGCTTCGCAGGGCCCCGCAGAAGACCTGATCCTGCTCCTGAGAGCCCTCGGCGATGAGACCCGCCTGCGCATCTTCGCCCTCCTGACCAAGGCGGAGCTTTGCGTCTGCGAGATCGAGGACATCCTGGACCTCTCCCAAAGCCTTGTCTCCAATCACCTGGCGGTGCTCCGCCGGGCCGGCCTGGTGGACAGCCGCCGGGATAGTGAGGACGGGCGCTGGATCTTCTACCAGGCTAATGCGGCGGCGGCCGCTGCCTTGCGGGAACGGCTGGGAGCGCTGCTCGAGGTGCAGACAGTGCCGGGAGACCGGCGGCGGGCTGAGCAGGTCTGCCGTCTAAGAGGGAGCTAGAGCCCGTTTTTGTTGAGCCATTATATCAGGAACAGGTGATGTAGCTCCCGGGCGCTTCAACCCGTGGCAGAAAGGAACGACGCCACGGACAAGGCTAAGGTCCTCTTCATCTGCACCCATGACTCCGCCCGCAGCCAGATGGCGGACGGCTTTCTGAACCATCTCGGGACCGGCCGGTTCGAGGCCCACAGCGCCGGCACGGAGCCGGGCGAGCTCCACCCCCTGGCCGTCCAGGTCATGGCCGAGGAGGGGATCGACATCAGCGGGCAGCGTGCCAAGTCCGTCGACGGCTTCTTGCAGCAGCGCTTCGACCATGTCGTGACCGTCCGCGACGACGCCCGCGAGGCGTGTCCCTTCTTCCCCAGAGCGGCGCGCCGTCTGCACTGGAGCCTGCCCGATCCCTCGGCTGCAACCGGCACTCCGGAAGAGCGCCTGTCCCTGTTCCGGGCGGTACGCGACGAGGTCAGGCGTCGAGTGGGGGAGTTCTTGACGGA
>CAZSSQ010000048.1:7902-17210 GCA_964609465.1 uncultured Dehalococcoidia bacterium | reverse complement strand
TAGTTCCGCGTTCCAGCCCCATCCGTATCTTCTCCTCCGGCGTCAGCGCCGAGAGGTCCGGCGCCTGCCGGGGCGGCGCTCCCGCCGGCACGCGACCCGACTGCGCCTGCGATTCCAGGTGCTGGCGGACCTGCGACACCGTCTGTCGGGCCGCCGCCAGCGACGCCTCCACCTCCTCCACCGACTCGCCCGCCACCATGTCAGCCGGCACCTCCGGCGAGGCGCTGAGGAGCGCCTCGCGGTAGCGGGTCGCCGCCTCCCTTGTCTGCTCCCGCGCCGTCGAGAGCTCGCCCTCCAGCCCGGCGACGCGCTCCTGGTGGGCGCTGGCCTGCTCCTCCGCCGTCGAGAGGGCGCCGCGCGCCTCCTCCAGGTCGCGGCGGAGCTGGGCGTTCTGCTCCTCCACGTGGGTGGCGCGGGCCTCGCCGTCGGCGGCCGTGGTCTGGAGGCGTTCCACCTCGGCCTGCGCCTCGGCCAGCCGGTCCTGCAACTCCGAAAGCTCCTCCTCGCTCATGGACTCCTCCTCATCTCGAAAGGAAGCCCGCCTGGGTCCTTTGCCCTCCGTCAGGAAGGCTTGACGGAGGGGAGAATAGAAGATATGTTCTACTCCCGTCAAGAGAGACATGTCACCCATCTCGTCGGCAGCGCGACGGCGGCTCCACGCTGGCCCCGTGCCGGTACTGGTGTCCACAACTCTTGAACTGCCGTGCCGATAGTTGATCTGAGAGGAGCATTGCTGCTTCTGAAGGTAGCTACTCGCTCCAAGGGAGGTCTCGGTGCGCCGAATGGCGATTCTGCTGTTGCTAACCGTGGCACTCATGGGATGTGTGAAGGTGCAACTGATCAAGCACAACCCGAACAAGGCGGTGGAAGACGCCAACGCGACGCTTCGGGTGCTCTTCTTCGAGAACGATGTCGATGCGGCCTACCCCATGTTCGACGAGGGGTTCCGCAACGCGACGACTAAAGAGCAGATGTCGTCCATGCTCGGCCAGATTACGGCCGGGGTCGGGCCAATGACCGAGCTCCGCGCAGAGGCGTACCAGCCAATGAACGGCCAGAGAGCCATGACCCTCTTCTACGAGGGTATCTACGAAAGGGGAGGATCGTATCTCCGCGTGGTTGTGAGCGGGGACTCAGGCGGGTACCGCATTGTCTCACTCAATATGTCTGGCAGCCCGTACCCTGAGGCTGAGGACCCCGACGTGCACTACTTCGACCAACCCATTGTCACGCTTCGGTGAGTAGCCAAGGCCGTCTTTCGGGCCAACCTACGCCTTCCCGACGCTCCCCTCCTCCTCCAGCCACCGTCTGAACTCGCTCTCCGGGTCCTCCACGCCCAGCTCGTCGGCGGCGCGACGGCGACTGTGGATCCCCGCCTCGACCAGCACACGCTCGTCGGCCACCAGCCGGCTGCGGTCCTGCGGCACGACCGGCCCCCAGACGATGCGCGACCGGTAGGGCGCGTAGGAGACCCCCGTCTGCTGCTCCAGTAGGCGCAGGATGAGCTCGTTGCGGCGCTTGTAGGCCGCCGTGCGGATCAGCCGCTTGCGCTGCACCTTCTTCAGCAGCGGGTCCAGCTCCACGTTCAGGGCCACCCCCGACAGGTTCTGACGGTTCTCCCCGAAGGCCGCCCGCGGCGACTCGCCCAGGTCGTGCAGTGTGCGGTAGATGAGGTCCACGAAGTCCACGTGCAGCTTGACGCCGCCCCCCTGGAGGAGGTCCAGCAGGTAGGCCCGCGCCCTCTCCGGCAGCTCCCACACCGCCCCCGGCTGCACGGCGATGTCCTGCGACTCGCTCACGTTCTCCAGCACGGCGATGGGGTTCCCCGACAGCTCCAGGATCATCGATAGCTGCGAGAGGGCCCGGTTCAGCTCCCGCACCGACTCCTTGATGGCCGGCAGGTCGGAGACGCCCCAGAAGCGCTTGGGCTCCCGCAGGTTGGGGTAGATGACGAAGGGGATGAAGCCGTAGGGGTTGGCCTTGGCCTCCACCAGCGCGCTGTCCACCCACAGCTCGAAGTCCGAGGCCGTCCAGACCTCCACCACCTCCGACCCGCGGGCGCGCCCGCCGGTCTGTGCCCCAGGCAGGCCCGTCGACACCCGCGTCGCGCCGCGACCGGTCGTGCGGGGGCGGACCCCGTGGAGCATCTCCACCTCCTCCGGCAGCAGGTAGTAGCGACTGGCCACCCGCCAGAGGCGGGAGACGTCGTCGCCCAGCCACCAGACGAAGAGCCCCTGCACGTCGGGCGCCGACACGCGCACCCGGCGCTCGGCGGCGTCCCAGGTCACCTTGAAGGCGCCGTCGCCCAGGACGGCCGTGTCCAGCTCCGTGTCGAAGTCGACCTGCGCGAGCTGGTTGGCCTCGTACACCTCCAGCAGCGCCCGCTCGGCGGCCCGCGCCCGCTCCGCCGCCTCCGGCGACGGGTCGACCGGGTCCACGGCGAAGGTTATCCCGCTTATCAGGTAGGAAGTGGTCTTCTCCACCAGCGCCTTGGCGTAGTTGAACGTCAGGCGGCGCTCCCGCCGGCGCTGCACGCCCAGCCACTGCTCGCCCTGGTAGAAGGCCAGGTTATCGACGTAGGCCCGCAGGCGCTCCACGTCCATGCGCTGAAGCTGCTGGGGAAGAGTCATCCCGTTCATCTGTCACCTCCACTACGAAGCCCGGCCCGCCCGCCGCGCCCCTGCCGCCCTCCTCAGGCTGCGGAAGACGCTGCGACGGGAGATGCCGAACCGGCGCGCCAGGGCGTCGATGCTCACCCCGTCACGCCGATACAGCCGGGCGATCTCGCGGTCCCGCTCCCGCAGGAAGATCTGTCGTGCCCCGCCCGGCTCGTCGTAGCGACAGCGCGGCAGGGGGCAGGTCAGGCAGCGGTCCCACAGGTCGCAGCCGCTGTCGGCGTATTCCAGGTTCTCGGGCAGGGCGTCCTCCCGCACCCGCCGGGCGGGAAGCAGCAGGCACCCTTCGCCGAGGGGTTCGCGTTGTTGCAGGGCTTCGCGCTGTTGCATCTCACGGCTCCCCCCGCAGGCGGCCCCGAGCCGTCCGTGGTCGGGCGCCCGTCGCCGCCTCCACCGTCAAGGCCAGGCTCATCAGGTAGTCGTCATGCCCCTCCGAGGGGTCGACGTAGAAGTTCATGGTCCGGTTTGCCCTGTAGGAGACGCGCGCCCGCTCGACCTCCTGCCAGAGGGTCCGGTACTCGGCCGAGCCGTCGCCGGCGTAGACCTTGAGCCGGCCGCCGTTGACCGCCGCCAGCAGGTTGTAGCCCAACCGCGACTTGCTCTCGGCGCTGAAGCGCACCGGCGCCACGGTGTCGCGGCCCAGGGCCCGGGCCAGCCACGCGGCCAGCGTCTCTCCCAGGCCAGTCGCGTCCACGGCCACCCGCCGTACGCGCCACACCTCGCGCAGCAGGTCGACCAGGCGCTCGTAGAGGCGGTCGTGGGGCTCGCCCACCCACGCGCAGTGCTCGACCACCTCGAGGCGCGGCTCCTGCACCAGGGCGTCCGAGGGCGGCAGGATCACGCGGGCGATGGTGAGCACCGACGCGTCTCGCCCTGAGCCCGCCGAAGGGTCTTGCCTTGAGCCCGACAGGTCCTCGTCGCCCCCTTCGAGGCTGCCCTGGCCCGCCAGGTCCAGCCCGGCGACGTAAGTCTCGCCGGATTGCGGGCGGCTTAGCCGCGGGTGGGCACCCTGGAGCTGGGCGCGCTGCTGCGTCGAGAGCAGGCGTCCGCCTCCGGCAAGCGTGCGCAGACAGTACTGGGTCAGAAAGAGGGGATGGCTTTCGCCAAGGCGCTGGCGCTCCGCCTCCACGAAGAGGCCGTAGGCCGGGTTGTGGCGCGCCACCACCTGCCAGTCGTACTCGAAGTGGCGGCGGAGCCCGTCCCGGCGCTCCAGCTCCAGGCTCGATTGCTTCGCCTGCTCCAGGAGAGACGTCTCCTCCCAGGCGGTGCCGTAGTGGACGGTAGTCGCATTGGCGACCGCCGCCATCGGCCGGAAGTCGCGGTCGAACTTCTCCCGGTCCACGTCCTGGCTCTCGTCCACCTCCAGCAGGATGCGAGCCGTGTGACCCACCACGTTGCTCCCCGGCTCGGCCGACAGGAACACCTGGCGCGCCCGGCCCAGGCGGATAGCCCCCGCCCTCTCGCGCTCGCACCACGGGCCCAGGCCGGCCTCCTGGAGCCGCGTCCACAGGCGTCGCATGCTGAGGCGCGCCTGCGGGTCGAAGGTGGGCGCGCACTTGATGGCGTCGGCGTCGATGAGCATGTGGGCGGTCAGCAACAGGACCTCTAGCTGGGCCGAGAGCTCGTTCTTGCCTCCCTGGCGGGCCACCATGACCGAGATGGTGAGGCCGCGGCCGCCGAAGACGCTGTCCAGGACGGCCCGCGCGGCCTCGACCTGGTAGGGGCGGAGCCGCACCCCTATCCCGGGCCCGGCCCCGACGGGCGCCTGCCTGCGACTGGCCATCTACTGCATGAGGCGGAGGATGACCTGCGTCGCCACCGTCCCCGCGATCAGGAATATGAGGCCGTTGACGCGCCCCTTCACCTCCGCCATCTCCCGCTCCAGGGCGCGCAGGCGCTCCTCCACGGCGGCGCGGAAAGCGGCGGCGCTGCCCTGCCGCGGACCCCTTGCGCCCGTCTGGGCGCCGCGCCGCCGCCCGGCGGGCGCTGTCGGCGTGGCGATGGCCTCCACCTCCGCCTCACGCTGCATCGCCGAAGACCTCCGGGTAGAGGGGGGCGCCCAGGTCACGCAGCACCGCCTCCACCCTCTCCGAGAGCTCGCCCTCCGCCTGCTGCGAGAGCCGGTAGCGGGCAGCCAGTGCTTTCACCAGGAGCTCCAGCCCTTTGAACATCAGCTTCACGTCCTGCGGCTTCTCCTCTATCGCCGTTCGCAGCTTCACGCGGAGGACGGCTATCTCGTCGTCGAGGCCGCGCATCTCCGCCGCCTCAGAGAGGGCCACCCGCTCCGCGTCGCTCAGGGCCGACCGGTAGAAGCCCGCCGCTGTCGGCTGCCGGCCCCTCTTGCGCCGGCTGCCCTCAGCCTTCGCCACGGCCGGGCGACCCTTCCAGGGTCTCCAGCAGGCCTTCCACTGCCTCCGGCGGCAGCCGCGACGCTGCCTCGACGACACCCAGCAGGAGGTAGAGGGCTACCAGGGTCCAGGCCCGACGCTCCACTGCCACCGCCAGGGGTGACATCTCTACCTCACCTCTTCTACTGCCGCCGCAGTTGTCGCAGCACCAGGGACGAGATGAACGCTGCCCCTAGCAGCAGCGGCAGCCGGGCCAGAAGCCACACCGATGGCCACATGAACGGCTCTACCGCCCCTTGCCAGTGCCACGATGCGTAGAGGGCTAAGAAGAAGAGACTCTCCACTACAAGGGCAGCATTCACCGTCGCGAGGGCGGCGGCCCCCAGCCGCCGCCGGGGGCTGGGGCGCCGCCGCAGCCAGTAGTGGAGGAAGTAGAGGGCGTTCAGCGTGCCACAGGCGGCCGCTGTCAGGTCCTGGGCGGCCACCAGTCCGTGCAACATGGGAAGGGTTGCCCGCCTAATCATGTCCGCTTTGCCCCGGGCTTGCCGAAGAAAGGCCACCAGCCGACGACAAGAGTAGAATATGTGTGCTACTCCGTCAACAGGGCGCTGTCACCGAGCAGACCGCCTGGGGGGCCGATGGGATGCTAGGACGTGGGAGTTCGGGAGTGTTGATCGTGCTGAAGGATCATGCTCGCGAACAGGAGGAGTTGCGAAGGTAGGGGCGTACCTTTAGGTGCGCCCCCGCCCCGACGGGCGAGAGTCGCTCTCACGGCTGATGAGTGGGGGCACCGGGGTGCGGAGAGCTCTATGCCCCTCCCTGCCGGGACAGGAGCAGTTCGTTGCGGGCGGCGACGGCGTCGGGGTGCAGTGGCCAGCCCTGGCGCACCGCCTCGACCAGTTGCAGGTCCAGATAGCGCAGGACCGCCCCGTCGAGGTCGGTCTCGGCCAGTCGCCGCACCTCCTCCAGGTCGGGCCGTCCCGCCACCTTTCCTGGCTCCACCTTGTCGGCCAGGAATAGCACCTTCTCAAGGGCCGACATGCCGGCCCGCCCCGTGCTGTGCCAGCGCGCCACGGCCAGCACCTCCTCGTCCTCGACGCCGTAGCGGCTGCCCAGCAGGCGCGCCGCCACCGGCCCGTGGAGAAGGATGGGTGCCGCCTCCTCTACTTCGTTGGGGTTCAAGCCCAGCTCTCGAGCCAGGCGCAGGAGCTCCTCGGGCTCCGTTGCCCGGACGATGTCGTGGGTCCAGGCCGCCAGCGCTGCCCGCTCCTCGTCGACGCCGTGGAGGCGGGCCAGGCGCCTCGCTTCCGCTGCCACCGCCTCTATGTGGCGGCGCAGCCCGCCGGGCAGCCCCTCGATGTGCTCTCTCAGCGACTCCTGTCCGGTCTTGCTCACCAGACGCCGCTAGCCCTCGGCTCCCAGCCGCCGGCCGCCCAGCACGTGCAGGTGGAGATGGTAGATGATCTGGCCCCCGTCTTCGCCGCAGTTGAAGGTCAGCCGGTAGCCGCGCCTGGCGATGCCTTCCGCCTTGGCTAGCTGATTGGCCACCGTCACCATGCGTGCCAGCAGCGCCCCATGCTCCTCGCCGATGTCGGACACGCTCAGTATGTGCTCCTTGGCGATCACCATGAAATGCACCGGCGCTCTGGGATGGATGTCTCGGACCGCGAAGACTAGGTCGTCCTCGTGCAGCTTGGACGCCTCCATGCGGCCAGCCGCCATGTTGCAAAAGAGACAGCTTTGCATGCCGTCCTCCTTGTCGCTGAAACCCTGGAGCAAGGAAACGATCAGGACGGGGCGTCAGACAATGTCCCTGCTCCCTGCCTCTACCGCCCGATCCTTTCCAGTATCGGCCTCCCCGGCGCCGTCAGCATACCCCTCTCGGGCAGACCCGACAACACCAGCAGGTGGCGAAGCCTTGTCGCCCTGAGCCTGCGCGGACCGCCGCCGGCCCGCCTACCGGCAGGCAGGCACAGCAAAGGGGCACACCGGCGCCCCTTCGTCGTTCAGCGTGCCTATTGATTAGGTTAGAAGCCGCCCCGGGCCATGCGGTGCAGACGGGCTACCCGCTCCTCGATGGGCGGGTGGGTGCTGAAGAGGGTGGCCAACCCCTCACCCCTCAGCGGGTTGACGATGTACATGTGCGCCGTGGCTTGCGTGACCGCGCTCTCGGGCATGGGCCGCATCTGCACCCCCAGATGCAGCTTCTCCAGGGCGCTGGCCAGCGCCTCCGGGTCGTGGACCAGGCGCGCGCCGCTGGCGTCCGCCTCGTACTCACGAGACCGCGAGATGGCGAGCCGGATGAGGGTGGCCGCCAGGGGCGCCAGGATGATGGTGGCCAGCAGCGCTATCATACCCAACGGGTTGTTGCGGCTGTCACGGCGGCCCCCGCCGAAGATGAGCGACCACTGGAGCATCCAGGCGATCATGGTGATGGCGCCGGCCACCGTCGCTACCATGGTGTTGATGAGGATGTCACGGTTGCGCACGTGGGACAGCTCGTGGCCTACGACACCCCGCAGCTCTCGCTCGTCGAGGAGCCGCATGATGCCTGTGGTCACCGCCACCGCGGCGTGCTTGGGGCTGCGACCGGTGGCGAAGGCGTTGGGCGTGTCGTTCTCGATGAGGTACACCTTCGGCTTGGGCATCCCCGCCCGCGCTGACACCTCCTCGATGAGAGAGTGCAGCCGCGGCTCCTGCTGCATGGTCACCTCGTGGGCGCCCGACATGCGCAGGGCCAACTTGTCCGAGAACCAGAAGCCCACGAAGTTCATCACCCCGGCGATGACCAGGAAGGCGATCATTCCCCCGTAGCCGCCGATGACCCAGCCGACGCCGACCAGGACGGCGGTCAAAAGGCCAAACAGGAACACTGTCTTCAGGTTGTTCATCCCACTCCTCCGACGGCGACGGCACTAGGCGTTCACGCCGTCACCCTAATTATAATACGCCGGAAGGCGGACAAGAAGCCTGTGGCGGTGCCCACCGCACACGGGCAGCATACAAGACGCCCCCGTCAACCACTGGGGCCGACGGGGGCATATGTAGTGAGCAGCGCTGACCCCCAGAGGCCCTACAGTTTCAGGCCGTCCGCTACCAGCTCCCGGTGGTAGTCGGCGTCGCCCCAGGCCAGCTCCGCCGCCTTCTGCCTCCGGAAGTAGAGCTGAAGCTTGTAGTCCTTGGTGAAGCCGATACCGCCGTGGATCTGCTGGCCGTGGGCCACCACCCGGCGGGTCGCCTCGCTGCACCAGGCCTTGGCCATGTGGACGTCCATCTCCGCGTCCGGCTCATTCTCGGACACCGACCACGCCGCCTTGTACATGATGAAGCGGGCGCCGTCCACGTCCGTCACCATGTCGGCGCACTTGTGCTGGATGGCCTGGAAGGCGCCGATGGGCCGCCCGAACTGGACCCGCTCCTTCGCGTAGTTGACGCTGATCTCGAAGTCCATCTGGGCCAGCCCCACCAGGTAAGCGCACTCGGCCACTGTGGCCTTCAGCATCACCTTCTTGAGGGGCTCCCAACCCTTGTCCACCTGGCCGAGGACGTTGCCCTTGGGCACCTTCACGTTCTCGAACTTGACCTCCGTCTGCTTGTCGCTGGCGATGGTCTTTAGCAGCGTCTGGGTGATGCCTGGGCTCTTGCTGTCCACCAGGAAAAGGGTGATGCCGTCCTCTGGTTTCGCGCCCTTCTTTCCGCCGGAGGCGGTTCCGCCTTTGGCGGAGGTGCGGGCCACCACCACCATGTAGTCACTCACGTGGGAGTCCCGCACAAAGAGCTTGGTGCCGTTGAGGACGAAGGAGCCGCCCGCCGCCTTGGCCTCCAGATCCACCCCCTCGGGGTCGAAGCGGGCCGTAGGCTCGGTGACGGCCAGCGTCATGATCATTTCGCCGGCGGCGAGCTTGGGAAGGAACTCCTTCTTCTGCTCCTCTGACCCCATCTCCAGGATGGGAATGGCGCCGCCGATGACGGTGGGGATGAAGGGGCCTGGCACCAGGGCCCGCCCGAACTCCTCCACCAGGATGATGAGGTCCACGAAGGTCATCCCGCTGCCCCCGTACTCGGGCGGGATGACGAGCCCCTGCCAGCCCTGCTCCGCCATCTTCTGCCAGAGCTCCGGCGAGTAGCCTTTCTCATCCTCCTCCATGTCCCGGACGAGCTTCTCCGTGCATTCCTTCTCCAGGAAGTCTCGGGCGAAGTTCTTGAGCATTTCTTGCTCTTCGGTGAGGCCTAGGTCCATTGATCAGCTCCTTTCAGCGATAATCTCTGTAGTTCGAAGCTCGAA
>CAZSSQ010000048.1:0-7802 GCA_964609465.1 uncultured Dehalococcoidia bacterium | reverse complement strand
CTCGAACATCGAACCTCGAGCCCTAGTCCCGCGGCAGCCCCAGTCCGCGCTGGGCGATAATGTTGCGCTGGATCTCCGAGGTGCCTCCCTCGATGGTGTGGGCCACGCCCCGCAAGAAGTTGTAGCAGAGGCGACCCTTCAGGGGCGCCAGCTCGCAGCCGCGTTCCAACTGCCCGTACAGCCCCAGGATCTTGATCCCCGTGACGCTGATGCGCTGGTGCAGCTCCGTCGAGAACAGCTTCAGGGCCGAGGCCTCGTAGTTAGGGATGAGGCCGCGGCTCTGGAGGCTGGCCACCCGGTAGGAGAGCATCCGCGCCACCTCCGCCTCGACCAGGCGGTCCGAAAGCTCGTAGCGCAGGGTCGGGCTGATGCCCAGGGTGCTGGTGTGGTCCTCGGTATGCTCACGGGCGTACTCGATGAGATGGTCCAGCTCCTGGCGCATGCCGATGGCCGAGCCGATGCTCGAGCGCTCGAAGTCCAGGGTGGTGACGGCGGCGTACCAGCCCCGGTTCTCCTCGCCCACCACGTTGTCTTTGGGCACGCGCACGTTGTCGAGGAACACCTCGTTGAACTCGTGGCCGCCGGCCATGTTCACCAGGGGTTGAATGGTGAGCCCCGGCGACTTCATGTCCACGATGAAGTAGGTGATGCCCTTGTGCTTGGGGGCGTCCGGGTCAGTGCGGGCCAGCAGGATCATCCACTTGGCCTGGTGGGCCAGGGTGGTCCAGGTCTTCTGGCCGTTGAGGATGTAGTCATCGCCGTCGCGGGCAGCCCGCGTCTTCAGCGAGGCCAGGTCCGAGCCGGCCTCAGGCTCGCTGTACCCCTGACACCAGACGTCGTCCCCGCTCAGCATCTGGGGCAGGAACCTCTTCTTCTGCTCTTCGGTGCCGTGGACGATGAGCGTGGGGCCCGCCATGCCCAGCCCGATGATCAGGTGCATGGGGCGCGGCGCCCGCATCATGGACATCTCCTCGTTGAAGACGAACTGCTGTATCACCGTCATGCCGGCGCCGCCGTACTCCTTGGGCCAGGCGGGGGCGATCCAGCCGCGCTCCTGGAGCTTCTTCCACCAGGTCTGGCCCTTCTGCCACGCCTCCCGGAAGTCACTCTTGTCCAGCGGCGCCTCTGCCAGAATGAACTCCCGCACCTCCTTCCGGAATGCCGCCTCCTCAGGCTTGTCTCTAAAGTCCATGTTTTGCTCCTTTCAACCCCCGTCGGCCGGGGAAGGCAGACGCCCGCAGGTCTGCTTACCCTCTGGGCAGACCCAGTCCTCGTATGGCTATGATGTTCCTCTGTATCTCCGAAGTGCCCCCGCCGATAGTGCTGGCCGTGGCGTGCATGTACATTCGACAGGCCCGCCCGTTCAGCGGGGCCCACTTGGGGTCGCGGTTGAGCTGGCCGTAGAGCCCCAGCACTCGCATGCCCGTAGCCGCGATGCGCTGGTCCAGCTCCGACACGTAGAGCTTGGCTATCGATGCCTCGATGTTCGGTACCTGGCCCCGGCTCTGGATGCTCACCACCATGTAGGACATCATCCGCAACACCCGCGTCTCCAGGTAGCGGTCCGCCAGCTCCAGGCGCAACTGGGGATCGCGCTCCAGGATGCTCTGCCCGCTCGGCCGCTTCTCGCGGGCGTAGTCCAGGAGTTGCTCCACGATGAGCTGGTGGCGCACGGCGTGGGCCACGCCCGAGCGCTCGAAGGCCAGGGTGGCCCCCGCCACGTACCAGCCCTTGTTCTCCTCCCCCAGCAGGTTCTTGCGCGGCACGCGCACGTTGTCGAAGAAGACCTCGTTGAACTCGTGGCTGTCCAGCATGTTCACCAGCGGCCGGACGCTGATGCCGGGGCTCGTCATGTCCAGCAGGAGGAAGCTGATGCCCTTGTGTTTAGGGGCGTCGGGGTCGGTCCGGGCCAGCAGGATCATCCAGTCGGCGGCGTGGGCGCCGCTGGCCCAGGTCTTCTGGCCCGTGATGAGGTAGTCGTCGCCGTCGCGGACAGCCCGCGTCTTGAGCGAGGCCAGGTCCGAGCCTGCCTCGGGCTCCGAGAAGCCCTGGCACCAGACTGTCTCCCCCCTGAGGATGGGCTCCAGGTGCTCCCGCTTCTGCTCCTCGGCGCCGAAGAGGATGATGGTGGGCCCTGCCCAGCCGACGCCGATGCCGCCCACGAGGGGCGCGCGCCCCAGAGCCATCTCCTCGTTGAAGATGAACTGCTCCATGACGCTCAGGCCGGCGCCCCCGTACTCCTTGGGCCAGGCCGGTGCTACCCATCCCTTGGTCCCCAGCTTGTGCCGCCAGGCGACGACCGCGTCATGGCCGCGGGCAAAGAAAGCTTCACCACCTGCCCACAAACCCCAGTCCGACTTGCGGCCGGTCAGTTCCTGGGGTAGCTCCCGCCGGATGAAGTCCCGGACCTCTTGTCGAAAGGCTGCTTCCTGGGGGCTGTCGCGGAACTCCATCCTACCCTCCCCTGTCGCCTTCCCGGCCGACCCTGGCCCACTGGACCTCGAACAGGCGCCGGCAGCCCAGTCCCCGCACCAGCGTGCACGATAGCGCCGGCGGCCGCTTGCGTACCGGCAGGCCCAGAGCCTCGTGCCAGCCGACCACCCGCTCGGGGACGGCGCACAGGTAGTGGCGAGCCATGCCGGTCTTCACGACGTTGCGGGCCACGAAGCAGTCCTCCAGCTCCATCTCGTAAGAGGAGTCATCCACGATGTGAAAATGGACTGTCATAATAGGAGGCGGCACGTACAGATCGCGGGCTGTCTCCAGGAGGGACACCAGCTCTTCGATACTGGACGGGCGCTCGACGCCCAGGCAGGCCACCAGGCGTCGCATCTCGGCCTTGCCTTGGGCGCGCGCGGCGCGAGCGTTCAGGCGGTTCGCCACCTCGAACCCGATGGAGTCAGCCACCGCCGCGTACCAGCGGGCATCGTGGTCGTACCAGCTGGCGCGCAGCAACTCCTCCCGTTCCTGGGCGTTCAGGGCCCTCTTCCGTGCCACCTTGCTGTCTCGCGTCGTCATCCCAGTCTTGTCCGGTGGCTCTATCTGCCCCGGAAGGTGGACCGCCGTTTCTCCACGAAGGCGGACACGCCCTCGCTGAAGTCCTGGGTGGCGGCACTCCTCACGATGGCTTCCCGCTCGTCCTCAAGCTGCCGCTCCACCGTCTCGCCGAGGCCCCGGTACACCAGCCTCTTGGCCTCGGCCATCGCCAGGGGCGGGCCCTGAGCCAGCTTCCCCGCCAGGTCGCGAGTGGCCTGCTCCAGCTCCCTGTCCGGCACAACTCGATTCACCAAGCCCAGTCGCTCCGCCTCCCGGGCGTCTATGGCGTCACCGGTGAAGAAGATCTCCAGCGCCCTCCTCGGTCCGACCAGTCGCGGCAGGAAGAAGGTGGACCCGCCATCGGGCGCCAGGCCTACGAGGACGTAGGCCATGTTGAACCGTGTGCTCTCCGCCGCCACCACCAGGTCGCAGCCCAGAACCAGACTCATGCCGTAGCCGCTGGCGAAGCCGTGCACCCGCCCGATGATGGGTTTTGGCATCCGTGTCATCTCCACTAGGATCGGATGCAGGAGCGGTATCAGGCGCTGGAAGAAGCGGACAGGCATCCCCTCCTCCAGAAACCTTGCCATCACCTTCACGTCTCCGCCGGCGCTGAAGGCGCGTCCTTCCCCGCTCAAGATCACGACTCGCACGCCGTCGTCCTTACCGCACGCCATGAGGGCGTCTAGGAGCTCTTCGCCCATCAAGAAGTCGAAGGCGTTCAGGGTCTCCGGTCGGTTCAGGGTGATGGCAAGGATCCCTTTGGTCTGTTCCACCTTGATGGTCTCGTAGTCCATGTTCGCTTCTCCTCCGGTTCCTCACCTCGAGCGACCGGCGGCGGGCTCCTTTGCTTTGCCGCCGTCTCGATGGCCGCTCCCAGCAGCGAACCTCAGGGTAAGACGGTAGAGGCACTCGTCTCCTGCGGCCTTCAGGCATTTCCCCAACGGCGGGCTTATCTCGTAGCTCAAGCTCTGAGCATCGAGCCAGCCGGTGATCCGCGCGAACATGCCGCATTCGTAATGGTCAGAGATGCCTGCACGCACGGCGTTCTCGCTGGCGAAGCAGCGCCGCACGTGCACCTGAAATGCGTTGCTGCCAACCTTCGTCACCTGGTAGTCCGCGAGGTCTGGGCCCAGGAGGGCGAGGAAGATCTCCTGTGTCAGGAGCCAGTCGTCGACCGTTCTCGCCGCGGGAAGCTCCAGGGCACGGGCGATGCGACGCGCCTCGACCTCGCCGACGTCATGCGCGGCGGTCCGATTGAGCCGATTGGCGGCCTCCAATCCGTATTCCCTGGCCACGGCCATGAACCAGCGCGCATCGTGGGACATCCAGCACTTGATGAGGAGCGCCTCACGCTCTGGGGGCGACAGCCGCTGTAGAGCAGCGTTGGCCTGCTCCCTCAGCTTGGGCTGCGGTTGCTCCTGACTACGCATCAGGCTCCCTCGCGCCCGGGCTCTCACTTGCGGCCCCGGCGCTGGCATACGACTCAGCGGCGGCAGGCATGTCGCGACCCAGCGGCTGCCAGAGGGGGAGAGCCCGTCGCACCACCTGCAGCGCCTCCTCCAAGTTCACCTCCGGGCTGGGGCGCAGGGACCGGACCAGGAAATCGGACCAGCGCTCCACCCTCTGCCGGTCGACGCCGCGGTCCAATCCCAGCAGGTAGATGATGTCCAGGGCCAGGCCGAGGCTGAGGAACTCCCAGGCTATGGTCGCGGAGTCCACCTCCGCGGAGACCAGGCCTCGCCGCTTTCCCTCCTCCAGCGCGTCTATCAGGAAGCGGATCAGAGCCCGGAAGTTGCTCCGTAGGGCCTCCTGGATCTTGGGGTCCTCGGACTCGGCCAGGGCGCGGAACTGCAACCGCATGAAGCTGGAGCGGCTGCGGGCGTGGTCGTAGTAGCCGAGGGCGATGGAGCGCAGGATCTCCAGGGGGTCCTCTACCTCCGCAGCCATCTGCTGCCAGAGCTCTACCAGGCGCTCACCGGCGCTGCCGAGGCTGGCGATGAAGAGGTCGCGCTTGCTGTTGAAGTAGCGGTAGAGGGCGGGCTCGGAGACGCCGGCCGCCTTGGCCAGGTCGGCGGTGCCCACGTTGGCGTAGCCGGCGGTGGCGAAGAGGCTGCGCGCCACCTCGATGATGCGACGGCGTCGCTCGCTGGCGGGGAGCCTGCGTGCCCTTGCCATGGGGCCCCCTGGAGATAGTTAGTGGCCACTCACTATCTACTATGCAAGCGGCTACCTGTCAAGAGGATTGTACGTGATTCTCTCGGCTCAGTGAGGTGGCCCCTCACGCCGCCGGCGCTCTTCCTCCTCCCGGCGCTTCTCCTCCTCCTCACGGCCCAGCTCTAGTTGCTCCTCCACCGCCTCCTCCAGCTTCTCCTCCGGCTCCTCGGCTGGCTCGGGCACGCGGGCCTCCATTTTCTCGCCCAGGATGGCGTAGCGGCTAAGGCCCAGGTAGTGCAGCGGCTTGTAGTCGTCATCGGCCAGGAGCCATGTCTCGTCGAAGGCCTCGTCATCCGCCGAGGCCGCCACCACCCGGCCCACGAACAGGGTATGGTCGCCCACGCGCAGGGCGTCCTCCAGCCCGCACTCAATGTAGCCGATGCACCCCTCGATGAGGGGTGCCCCTACCTTGCGGGCCTTCAACGTGGGCAGCTTCGTCAGCTCAAACTTGTCCAGCTCCTTGCCCGAGACGCTGCCCAGATACTGCACGTGATGGATGAGCTCCCGCCCCGGCACGTTGATGGCGAACTCCTCGCTGAAGCGGATCATGTCGTGGGTGTGCCGCGACGGGTGCACGGCGATGCCCACCAGGGGTGGCTTGAAGCTGAGGGGCATGGCGTAGGCTACGGGCATGACATTTGTCTTCGCGTGCCAGCTCGTGGTCACCAGCACGACCGGTCCCGCCGTCAGCAGCCGTCGGGCCTCCATCTCATCCAGCGTCTTTCTCATCCTACCCTCCTGAAATGTGGATCCTGGCGAGCCAGCGCCGCCCCAGGAGCATTATAGCCACGGTCCGCCCGCAACTCATCGCAGGCAGCGGGCGAACCGTCCTCAGCCCTATCGATAGCGTGGTTCACTGTCCCCCGCTACAATGATGAGAGTCGCCATGAAGGTACACCTGTCGTACGGCCGCCACGGCCTTGACGTCGAGCTACCCGACGGGACCGATGTCCTCTTGCCTGAGCAGACTCCGGCCCTACCCCAGCCGGAGGCGGCCGTGCGCGAGGCCCTCCGTCAACCCATCGGCTCCCGGCCCCTGTCGGCGCTCCTTCGCCCCTCCGACAGCGTAGCCGTCGTCATCAGCGACATCACGCGGCCGGTGCCCAACCAGCTTCTTCTGCCGTCCATCCTGGAGACGGTGGCCGCGGCCGGCATCCCCCGCCAGCAGGTGGTCATCGTCAACGCCACCGGCACCCACCGCGTCAACACCCGTGAAGAGCTCCTGGCCATGGTGGGCCCGGAGGTCCTGGACGGCTACAGCATCATCCAGCACGACGCCCGCGACCGCGACTCCCAGGCCTTCGTGACCACCAGCGCCCGGGGCGTGGAGGTCCGTGTCAACGCCGACTACCTGCGCGCCGACGTCAAGATCCTCACCGGCTTCGTGGAACCTCACATCTTCGCCGGCTACTCCGGAGGCGGCAAGGCGGTGCTTCCCGGCATCGCCGGGGCTGACATCATCATGAGCAACCACGGCGCCGACATGCTCAGTCACCCGAAGGCTACCTGGTGTGAGACGGTGGGCAACCCAATCTTCGAGGAGATGCGCGGTGTCGCCCTCGCCACCCATCCCACCTTCCTGGTCAACGTTACCCTGAACGAGAAGAAGGAGATCACGGGCGTCTTCGCCGGCGAGATGGTGGCCGCCCACGACGCCGGCATAGCGCAGGCCGGCCGCCAGGCCCTCCGCCCCATCTCCCGCCTCTACGACATCGCCGTCACCACCAACATGGGCCACCCGGCCGACATCAACTTCTACCAGACGGGGAAGGGCGCCTCCGTGGCGCTACGCGCCCTCCGCGAGGGAGGCGCCGTCGTCCTCGCCGCCGAGTGTGCCGATGGCTTGGGTCTCAAGGACTTCGTGGAGCTCCTCATGAGCGAGGCCTCGCCGGCTGCCCTCCTCGACAAGCTCCACGCCCCCGGCTTCGCCCAGTACGAGCAGTGGGGCGTCCAGTGCTGGGCCATGATCCAGCGCAAGGCCGATATCTACCTCTACTCCTCGATGCCAGCCGAAACGGCTCGCGCCGCCCACGTGATCCCGTGCGAGGACGCCTCGGCTACGGTGCAGGAGCTGGCCCGCCGCCACCGGGCCCAGCACGGGAGCGAGCCCTCGATAGCAGTCCTTCCCCACGGCCACCTGACGGTGCCCTGGCTCAGGGCATAGGAGGGGTACGGCCGCAACAAGTGGCCTGGGAGGGCGCCTTGTCCCCTCCGCGGGCGCCAGCAAGCAGCAATGAGACCGCCGCCATTAGTGCCAGCGGCGGTCACGAACCGCCACCCAGTCAGGGGCTTTGCTCCTCCGGCGGCCGCCAGCGCAGGAAGGGCTTCCGGGCCGCCGTCGCCTCGTCCAGGCGGCGCAGCGGCGCCCGCTGCGGCGCCGACCGCACCACCTCCGGCTCCTCATCGGCTTCCCGCGCGATGGCCAGCATGGCATCGCAGAATGCGTCCAGCGTCTCCTTGCTCTCCGTCTCAGTCGGCTCGATGAGCATCGCCTCGTCCACCATCAGGGGGAAGTAGATGGTCGGCGGGTGGAAGCCGTAGTCGATGAG
>CAZSSQ010000047.1:0-17217 GCA_964609465.1 uncultured Dehalococcoidia bacterium | reverse complement strand
CCCTCCGGTCCCCGGTCCCAGCGGTCGAGGATGCCCTCGGCCCGCAGGACGCGGGTCGCCTGGGGCACCCGCTCTTCCAGGGTTTGGCCAGCTACCTGGGGCCCGTACTGCTCGGCCAGGCGCTCGGCCACCCCCTCGAAGACGCGGCCCAGGACCTCCTCCCCAGGCTGGCCGCTCACCTCCTCCAGCCGCAGCTCCAGGAGGCCCCGAAACATGCGACCCAGGAGACGCGAGTAGCCGGCGGAGGTGAGCTCCTCGGCCCGCTCGGTAGGGTAGAAGAGGAAGGACGGGCGGCCGATGACCTGTCGTTGAGGCCGTGCGTCCACCAGCCCCTCGGCGCGGAGGCCGTCCAGGTGGCGACGAACGGCGGCCGGACTCATGTCCAGCTCCTGGGCCAGATGGGCCACCGTCGCCTCGCCCCAGCCCTGGAGCAAACGAAGGATCTGGGCCTTGGTGCCCTCAGGAGCCACGAATCGTTCCTCCTACCGCGGCTAGTGTACGGCACCAGGCCCCCAATGTCAACGAATTATGGACTTAAAATGCATTTTGTGCGCTAAAGCCAGCCCTCCGAACCACAGAAGGGGGTCCGCCCCCGCGTGGAAGGCGGACCCCCCAGGATTGTGAACAGACGCCTCTGCTCTAGAAAGCAGCGGCCGCGCGCGCGTCCATCACTTCCGCAAGAGCCCGCGCATCGACCGGCGCCGACCCGCCGCCCGGCCACATGGACATCACCATCAGCATGTGGTCGCCGCGCCCGAACACGTACATGTCGAACGCCAGCCCCTCTTTCAGGAAGTTGGCCTCAGGTGGCATCGACGCGCCGAACTCCTGGGCGAACTGCTCCAGGTCCATGGTCATGACCATGTGCAGGCCGACCCCTCCATCCCCCAAGTCAGAGGCATCCAGCACCCGCAGGTCCTTGAAGTCAATGCCCGGCATGGTCTCGCCGCCACCCAGGGCATCCCTAATCTCGCGCTCCAGTTCCGCACTGTCAGTGTAGCGCTGGAGCTCACCCATGGACTGTTCCAGGAGGTCTCCGGACGCGACCACTACGGCCGACATGACCATCGACTCCGGGAACTCATCGGCTGCCTCGCCCTTGGTGAACATGGACGCGGCCATGCTCATGCTGCCCTGGTCGATGTCGAAAGAGAAGCTCATCCCGCCGGGTTGCAGGTCGGCGTAACCTGGCGGCAGGTCGTCCAGCGTCAGGAGGGCCGCCTTCAGGGAGGGGTCAGCCTCGCCGCTGGCCGCCGGCAGCCCGGCGGACGCGCCACCCGAGAACATAGAGCTCGACAGCAGGCTGAAGGGGTTAAGCGCGCCTTCCAGACCGCTGCCGTCGGATGGCGATTCTGCCGTCGGCTCCGGGACACTGGTCGGCACGACTGCGGTCAGGCCCGGCGGCTGGACACCCTCATCCCGGCGTTCGCCGGTGCTGTCGCCGCCCGAACTGCAGGCGGCGAAAAGCAGGGCCAGCAGACCCAGCAGCCCCAGGATGACAATTGGCTTGCGCATACTCTTCTCCTTTCGCGGGACGCGACCTGTCCCTGACCTGGCGGCACGCGCTCCGAACGTGGGCAGCGCGCCGCCTGACCGGGCGTCTCGGTCCTCGCCCGTAGAGAGCCAGAGGCTCCAAGGGTATATTCGGCCTCGCACCGGAATCACACAGCGACAGCCCACCCACTACGACCGCAGCCAGACGGTCAGCGTCATGAGGGCCACTACTATCCAGTGGAAGAAGAACGGTCCGGCCACGCCTCCCGTGCGCCATCGCAACAGGGCGAAGGCGGCGCCCCCCACAAACAGGCCGAGCAATGACCCCAGGTAGCCCAGGGCGATGAGGGGCGCTGCCTCCACTACCTCGGACTCCGCCACGCTCTTGAAGGTGATGACGACGTGCCAGAGGGCAAAGACAACGCCGGTGCCCAGCACCGTGCGCCGGAGGTCGGTGGCCCGCAGCCAGGAGGCATAGAGGACACCCCGAAAGGCTACCTCCTCGAAGAGGGCTGTGCCCACAGGGATACGGAACGCCAGCCGGAGGGCCATCTCGGACCCCGAAAGACCATTGATATCACCGGCCTGGACAGCCTCGCCGGTGGCGAAGGGCGCCAGGGCAATGAAGGCCACCGGCGGCACAGCGAGCACCAGCCCCAGGACGATGCCCCACAGGGCGCTCGCTCGAGCCTGGGCCCCGGCCAAGCCCAGTTCCGGCAGGGTGAAGCCGGCCCAGCGAGCCCATAAGAGCAGGAGCGACAGCAGGCCCAGGTTGCTGTAGAGAAGAAACTCCTCCCGGCGCTCCGCCTCGAAGAGGGAGGTGAGGTTGCTGTACAGGAGGAGCAGGACGCTCAGCAACAGGGCCTGACACAGGCCGGGCGACGGTCGGACGCGGGACAGGCGATACACGCCCGATTATAGGGTTTCCAGCCTCGATGCGCCGGACGCCCTATCGACAGAGCGCCGGGGAGCGAGCTATGACTCCTCCCCGGCGCCTGTTGCCGCGCGTGTGACGGTCGGGTCAGGAGCAGCAGCCGCGAGGACGGCTCGTGCCTTCGGAGGGAATGGCTCCCTTCGAAGCCTCAGGCACCTCTCCCGGCGAGCAGCAACTCGCTCTCGGGACAGCACGTGCCGCTGGCGCGGACGCGGATCCGCCGGCGATAGGCCTCTCGGCCTCGACGTAGGCGCTGGTGAAGCCGCGGTCGCCGTCGTCGTCCCCAAGGCGTGTCCGCACGTCGGTGAAGCCGACGGCGGAGAGCTTGGCCACGTACTCGTCGACCATCAGAGCCCCGGCGACGCAGCCCGCCCAGCTCTCCAGATCGCTCCTCTCCTTCTCCGTGGGGGCGCGCAGCCAGACGATGTCCGATACGCGGAAGCGGCCGCCCGGCCTCAGCACCCGGAAGGACTCGCGAAAGACGGCGTCCTTGTCCGGCGACAGGTTGATGACGCAGTTGGAGACGATGACGTCGAAGGAGGCGTCCGGGAAGGGCATCCTCTCTATCTCGCCCTGGTGGAACTCCACGTTGGAGAGACCCACCTTGCCGGCGTTGCGACGGGCCAGCCCGACCATGTCCGGCGTCATGTCCAGGCCGACGACCCTGCCGGTAGGGCCGACCTTCCGGGCGGCCAGGAAGCAGTCGAGGCCGCCGCCGCTGCCCAGGTCGAGGACGTGCTCGCCCTCCTTCATTCCGGCGATGGCGGTGGGATTGCCGCAGCCCAGCGAGGAGAGAGCCTCCTCCGGCAGGTCCTTGAGCTCCTCAGCCGCATAGAAAACGCGGACCAGACGCTCCTCTGCTGGGGGCTCGGTGGCGCCGCAGCAGGACTCCTCCGCCGGCTTGGCGGAGGCGCAGCACGACTGCCCCGACGCCGAGGCGCCCGGCTCGCTCTCCCTGGCCTGCAGCCCCGCGAGCCTCTCGCGGGCGCGGGCGCTGTAGCGCTCTTGCACGAACTTCTTGATCTGATGGGGATCCCTCTTCGCCATGACTAGCCAGTCCTCCTCTCGGGCTTCGCCGGAGCAGAGGCCTCCGGCCCGCACACTCCCGGCCCGCTGGCGCCCAGGGCAGCAACGGCCGCCTGCTGCAAGGCCGGGATGATACGCTGCCAGGCGGCGGCAGCAGCGCGATAGGCCTCCTCGCCCTTCTCGGTGAGGCGGCACACCTTGCGCTGGCGGGCCCCCTGGGCCTCCACCAGGCACTCCACGTACCCGCCCTCCAAGAGGTCGTGGAGGGCGGGATAGATCATGGCGTCGCTGGGCTCGCAGCACCCCCGGCAGGCCTCGCTGATCGCCTTGGCCAGCTCGTAGCCGTGCATGGCCCTCTCGTGGAGGGCCGCCAGCAGAAAGAAGCGGGAGACGCTTCGGTTGATGAGCATCTCCCAGTACCCCTTGCGGTCGAACTCCATCGCCTTCTCCCTCAGCGCTGCACCCATGGCCCGATGCCTAGCAGTGCTATAGCTAAGTGGACTATATATCGCTACCCTAGCCTTGTCAAGGCCGCTCTAGGACGCCTAGGCGCTTTCAGCGGCGTAGCGGGACAACGGGTGTCATTTAGGGTGCTCTGTGCCTTGAGCTCCAGGCCGAACAATGGGGACAGAAGCCTGGCAGGCGGTCTGGCCGGACTGAGGATCGTTGTGGCAGGCGGCGGCTGCCCGCCCATCGGCCCGCCCACCGGCGGGCAGGCTACTGGATGAATCAGCCAGGCTCGCCTTTCCAGCCGACCTCTACCCGGTCGCCCCGGAGCAGGACCGGCACCGTCGCCGAGAGCGCCGCCGCCTCTTCCCACCAGGCGGCGTTGTCGTCGATGGCGCGCTCCTCGAACTCCACCCCCGCCTCGGCGAGGTCACGCCTCGCCTGCTCGCTGATGGCTCAGTCGCGCAGGGTGTAGAGGATGATCTTGTCCATTGGTCGTCCAACTGGTGGAGTTATGGAAGCCGCGCTTCGGTAGTCTAACACCGGCGAGGCGCCCCCGCGAGCACCTCTCCCTGGTCACCGAGGACCAGCCGGCCCTAGGCTATCGCCCCGGCCTCCCGCAGCCGCCCGATCTCTGCGTCGGGCAGGCCCAGCAGCTCGCGCAGCACATCGTCGGTGTGCTGGCCCAGGTCCGGCGAGGGGCCGCGCACGCCGCCCGGCGTCCGCGACAGCTTCACCGGCGTGTTGGGCAGCGGAAAGCGCCCGATGCGCCGGTGCTCCACCTCCACCAGCATCTCCCGCGCCTTCACCTGGGGCAGCGCCGCCGCCTGGGCGACGTTGTTCAGGGGGCCGCAGGGCAGGCCGATGGCGTCGAACTCCCGTACCCACTCCGCCGTCGTCTTCTGCTTCATGGCCTCGATGAGAATGGGCTCCAGCTCGGCGTGGTGCTCCGTGCGGAGGGGGCCGGTGTCGAAGCGTGGGTCGTCGATGAGGTCCGCGCGGCCAATGGTGGCGCAGAAGAGCTCCCACTGGTTCTCCACCCCCCAGCTCAGGGCGAGCACGACGTAGCCGTCGCGGGTAGGGAAGGCCTGGAAGGGGGTAGCGACCGGGTGCCGGGTGCCGATGGGCTCCGGCACCTTGCCGGTAGCGAAGTAGCGAGCGAAGGCGTTCTCCAGTATCGACACCTGGCAATCGAGCATGGCCACGTCGATCATCTGGCCGCGGCCGCTGCGCTCCCGCTCTTGGAGGGCGGCCAGCACGCCGATGGCCGTGAACAGGCCGGCGGCGATGTCGCCCAGGGAGGTGCCCGGGCGCACAGGCGGCCCCCCGGGCTCGCCGGTGATGCTCATGATGCCGCCCATGCCCTGCGCTATGATGTCGAGGGCCGGTCGCAGGCGGTCGGGGCCCGTCTGCCCAAAGCCGGAGGTTGCGGCGTAGATGAGCCGCGGGTTGCGCTGCGAGAGGACTTCGTAGCCCAGGCCCAGGGCCTCCATGGCGCCGGGTGTGAAGTTCTCCATCACCACGTCCACCCGCTCGACCAGGCGCAGGAAGAGGTCGCGGCCGGCCTCGTTCTTAAGGTCGATGGCGATGCTGCGCTTGCCACGGTTGATGCTCAGGAAGTAGCAGCTCTCGCCGTTGACGAGGGGCGCCGTCATGCGGGCCACATCGCCGATGGGTGGCCGTTCCACCTTGACGACGTCGGCGCCGAGGTCGCAGAGGACCATGCTGGCGAAGGGTCCCGCCAGCACCCAGGTCAGGTCCAGGATGCGCACGCCTTCCAGGGGTCCGGACATCGAACTCCTCCTGTAGCCATGTTCTCAGCCTCAGCATAGCACGCCGCCGCCGCCGGTTCTTGCCCCCCGGTTTCCCCCGTTCCCCTCCACCACTGCGGGGCGCTATGATGCAAACATGAAGGTGAAGCGCTTGCGCACGCTGGTCCTGGGCGGCAGCGTCTTCGTCGGGCGGCACCTGGTGGAGGAGCTGCTGCGTCGCGGCCACGAGGTGACCGTCCTCAACCGCGGCCTCACCCCCGCTGAGCACCTCGCCGCGGTGCAGCGGCTGACCTGCGACCGCAAGGACCGTGACGCCGTCCATCGCGCCCTGGACAACGCCTACTTCGACGCCGTCTTCGATGTCAGCGGCTACGCGCCCGAAGACGTGGCGATCATGGTCGAGGTGCTGCGGGACCGGGTGGAGCACTACGTCTTCACCAGCACCGTCGCGGTCTATGCCCGCAGCGACTACGCCCCCATCGACGAGGAGTTCGATCTCGACCGGCGGCCCCAGGCCAACCCCTACACCGCCAGCAAGGTCCGCTGCGAGGACATCCTGATGGCCGCCCACCGCGATCACGGCTTCCCCGTCACCATCATCAGGCCGTCCTACGTCTACGGCCCCCACAACCCCCTGACCATGCGGGAGTTCAGCTTCTTCCTGCGCCTCCAGCAGGGCCGCAAGATCATCGTGCCAGGCAACGGCTCGGTCCTCCTCCAGAACGGCCACGTAGACGACCTGGCCCGCGCCTTCGCTGCCGTCCCCGGCAAGCGAGAGGCCATCGGCCAGGCCTACAACGTTACGGGCGAAAAGGCTGTCACGGCCCTGGGCTACGTCACCGTCCTAGCGCAGATGGTAGGGCGCGAGCCGGACATCCTGTTCGTCGATCTGGAGCGCATGCGGGCCATGAAGACCCCCGTCTGGGCCTACGCCTGGAGGGAGAGCCAGATCTTCACGATCGAGAAGGCGAAGCGCGACCTGGGCTGGGAGCCCGGCTTTGACCTCGAGACCGGCCATCGCCAGACCTACGACTGGTTCCAGCGCGAGGGCATGGCCGAGATGCCACAGTACGACTTCTCGGCTGAGGAGCAGGCCCTGGCCGAGCTGGGGGCCTGAAGAGATAGCTACATGTCGACAACGCCGTCCCCGGACACGACACGCCTGGAGGTGCACGAGATCCTCTTCCGGGCCTCCCGTAGCCGCCAGGCCCTGCTCTCCGCCCTCCAGAAGGTGCCGGACGCCGCCTTCAACACGGAGCCGCCCGGCGAGTGGGGCGCCTCCCGTATCCTCCGCCACGTCGCCTTCGTGGAGTACTACTGGACGCTGGTGCTGCGGGAGCTGGTGGCGGCACCCGAGGGACGGGTGGAGCTGGGACAGGTGCATCGACGGTTAGCCCTGGAGTCCTCTCGCCTGGCCGGCACCGCCCTCGGCGAGCCGGCCCCCTTCCCCAGCCGGCGCGAGGCCCTGCGCACCCTGGACGCTTCCCGCGGCGGCCTGGTGGCGGCCATCAAGGGGCTCCGTCCGGACGACTTCGCCCGCACCATCGCCGACCCGCGCATCGCCAGCATGCCCCTGCGCTTCGTCATCGAGCACGTCATCGAGCACGACTGGGACCACGCCGTTCAATTGACAGGCCTGCGAGTCTAGAAGGGGGGCCAGCATGGCCAGAGGCCAGCCCGCCATCGACTGGAAGGAGGTCACCGAAGAAGCCACGGACCTCCTCTCCCGCTACATCACCGTCGACACCAGTAATCCGCCAGGCAACGAGGAGGAAGCGGCCCTCTTTCTGGCCGACATCCTCCACCGCGAGGGCCTGGAGACCCAGCTCTACCGGGCGGCCCCCGGCCGCGCCAACCTCTCGGCCCGCCTGCCCGGCGATGGCAGCAAGAGGCCCTTCATCCTCCTCAATCACACCGACGTGGTGCCCGCCGAGCCGTCCTTCTGGGAGGAGCCCCCCTTTGCCGGAACCGTCCGCAACGGCTTCATCTGGGGCCGGGGCGCCCTGGACATGAAGGGCATGGCCATCATGGAGCTGGTGGCCTTCCTCCTCCTCAAGCGTCACAGCATCCCCCTGAAGCGAGACGTGGTCTTTCTGGCCCTCGCCGACGAGGAAGAAGGGGGAGAGGTGGGCATAGAGTGGATGGGCCGTCACCATCCCGAGGCCATGGACGCCGAGTACGTCCTGAACGAGGGCGGGGGTGGCTCCACCGAGCTGCTGGGCGTGCGCAAGCCGATCTTCAATTGCTCGGTCAGCGAGAAGGGGCCACTCTGGCTCAAGCTGCGGACCCGGGGCTCCCCCGGCCACGGCTCCGTCCCCCACGACGACAACTCCCTGGAGCGGCTGGTGCGCGCCCTCTACCGCGTCAAGGGCTGGCAGCACCCCATCAGGGTGCTGCCCGAGATGCAGTTGTACCTGCGCGGGTTGCACGAGGGCGGTGTGTTGCCTGAGATACCCGGGGAGAGCGCGTTGGCCCAGATCGCAGAGTCTACTCCCATGGTGCGTGCTGTGCTCACCAACACCATCAGCGTCACAACCTGCACTGCCGGCTACAAACACAACGTCATCCCGGCGGTAAGCGAAGCGGCCCTGGACTGCCGCCTCCTGCCAGGCCAGTCGCCGCGGGCGTTCGTCGAGGAGTTGAGAGGCATCATCGACGACCCCAAGGTGGAGATAGAGGAGGTCTATCGTTCCGATACGGCCCCTTCGCCGGTGCAGACGGAGCTCTTCGATGTCCTGAAGGAGGTGACGCAGGCAAGAGTCGAAGGATCCCTGTTCCTGCCATACATCTCGGCAGGCTTCACCGACTCCCGGATCTTTCGGCAGCGGGGTGTGGTTGCCTACGGCCTCATGCCCGTACTGCTGGAGCCTTCGGATGTGGCCGCCATCCACGGCAACAACGAGCGCATCTCCATCGAGAACTTGCGACTGGGCACGCAGCTCCTCTTCGAGATCGCGCGGCGACTTTGCAGCTAGCGGGTGATGAGAGACTCACTCCGCGCCCTTCGACAGGCTCAGGGCGAGCGGCATTTGAATTCCGCTCGCGGTGAGCCTGTCGAACCGCGGCGGGGCTCATGATTCTCCGGCACACTGCTAGTCCGGTCAAGCAGCAGGAGGCAGGGAGGCCGCCTCGCCGGGGCGGGGCGGCGAGTACAAGGCGGCGGAATCGCCTGACGAGGGGAGAAGCATGAAAGCGGAAGACGTCAAGACTATCGGCATGATGGGAGGCGGCGTCATGGGCGGGGGCATCGGGCAGAGCCTGGCCCTGGCCGGGTACAAGGTCATCATCCGCGACCTCACAGATGAGCTCCTAGAGAAGACGCGCAGCAGCGTCATCGACGGCCGCTTCGGGCTGAAGGGCGGCGTCGAGCGGGGCAAGCTCGCTCAGGAGCAGATGGATGCCGCCGTCGCCAACCTCTCCTACACCACCAAGGTGGAAGACGTGCGCAACGTGGACCTCATCATCGAGGCCGTCCCCGAGGACCTGGAGCTGAAGAGGAAGGTGTGGGCAGAGCTGGACTCTCTGGTGAAGCCAGGCTCCATCTTCGCCACCAACACCTCAGGCTTCGCCATCCAGGACCTCAACAAGGCGGTGGCCCGCAAGGACCTCTTCTTGGGCATGCACTGGTTCAGTCCGGCCAACATCATGCGCCTCGTGGAGCTGATCCACGCCCCGGAGACCTCCGAGGAGACCATCAAGGCCCTGGAGGGCGTCTGCGAGAAGGCAGGCAAGGTCTCGGTACGGGTCAAGGACGCCCCAGGCGAGTATGGCTTCATCGCCAATCGCATCTACTTCGCCGCTGTGGCCGAGGCGCGCAAGGTGCTGGAGCAGGGCATCGCCAGCGAGGAGGATATCAACAAGGCGCTGGTCTACGGCTTCAACTGGCCGGTGGGCCCGCTGGCCATGGTGGCGGGCGCCCGCCGCGGCTTCGCCTGAAGGTCATGACCTAGACAAACCACTCCTGCGGATTGATGGTCGTTGAGAGAACAGGTCGACACGACTGGCCACCTGTAGGGACAAAGCTAATGGCGTCAAACAAAACAGGCTCTGCTCTGATCCCGCCCCGACCGGCGGCGAGATGAACCTCGTGGGGGCCGACCTTGCGTCGGCCCTGGGCTGGGTGGTAGGGGCGCCCGCCACGGCGGGCTGCGCCCCTACGGGTGGGATGCAAAGTTGTTCTGTTCATGACCATTAGCTCTGTCCTGGGCCGAGCTAGAGCTCGGCTCCTACGGGATGACCCACTTGCCGCCTCTTGAAAGAGCCGATGCGTTTTGTCAATGACCATCAACCCTCAGAGATGAACCCAGATAGTTGACGACCATGAGGCCCTGCCGAAAGGCTGTCTAGTGGAGGGGCTGCAAAGCCTCTCCTACAGCTCCGCCTCGTACTTCTTCATCTTGTCCGGGTCCAGCTCGATGCCCAGGCCGGGCTTGTCGGGCAGGCGCAGGTAGCCTTCCCTATCGACGCGGATGGGCTCCGTCAGGAGGAAGTCGCGCACCTCCGGCGTCCAGGCCGGCGGGTCGTAGGGGAACTCGATGAAGGGGCAGTTGGGCACGGCGGCCGCCAGGTGGGCGTTGGCCATGAGGCCGATGCCGTTGGTCCAGGTATGCGGGCTGAACATGAGGCCGCGAGCCTCGGCCATGGCGGCTACTTTGCGAGCGGTGGTGATTCCCCCGGCGAAGGTGGCGTCGGGCTGGTAGACGTCGAGGCACCCCTTCTCCATGTACACCTGGAACTCCTCCAGGCCGCGGTTCAGCTCGCCGCCGGCGATGCGCATGTTGACCTCCCGCCGCAGGCTTGCTAGCTCGTCGTAGGCGTAGGCGTAGAGAGGCTCCTCCAGCCAGTAGACCCCGTGCTCCTCCATGACCCGCGCCATGTAGATGGCCGTGCGCAGGTCCCAGCGCTGCTCGACGACGTCCCCGGGGTAGGTCCAGGCCTGGTTGGCGTCCACCATGATGTCCATGCCATCGCCGACTGCCCGACGCACGGCGGCCAGAATGGGCAGGTCATCCTTGGGCTGGGGGCTGTGGAAGCGAAGCTTGACGGCCGAGAAGCCCTCCTCGCGCAGGCGCTGCACGTCTTCGACGCGACGCTCGGCGGGCCGCAGCTCGCCGGTGGAGGCGTAGGCCCGCAGGCGGTCGCGGGCGCCGCCCAGCAGCCGGTAAAGGGGCTGGCTCGCCGCCTTGCCCACGATGTCCCAGAGCGCCACCTCGACGGCCCAGATCCGGCCCACGAAGTAGGCGATGTTGCGGATCGTGGGGAAGATGCGCTCGATGGCCAGGGGGTCCTGCCCCACCAGGAAGAGCCGGGCGGCGTTCGCGTACGACATGAGCACGCCGCCGGAGCCGATGCCCGTGATCCCTTCGTCCGTGTGGATCTCCACGATGGCGATGCGGTGAGCGGCCGTGGCGGCCGGCTGCCAGGTGGGGTCGAAGGCGGGCTCGTGGCTGAAGTCGAAGGCGCGGATTCGCAGGTCTGTGATCTTCACGGCGGTTTCCTCCTGGGGCTGGGCCTGGGCGCCAGAGCCCCTCGCAGGGGGCTTCAGGGCTGGCGGGCCTCGGGCTGGATGAGAAGCTCGTAGGTGCTAATGGGCCGCTATCGCGGCGGCGCCATCATATAGCCGGACTTCAGCGGGCGCAACGGCGCTCACAGTCAGCCCGCCGTTGACACCCCTCAAGCAGCGCGTATTATGGCCCTGGGCGCCCGCATGGCCCCACCCTTTGCGCCACCGGGAGGTGCTGCCGTGACCTCACCGTCTTCCCTCGAGCAGGAGCTGGAGAAGGCTGCCCGCATCGTCCGCGCCTCCGCTTACACCATCGCACTGGTGGGGGCGGGCATCTCGGTGGAGAGCGGCGTGCCGCCCTTTCGCGGCCCCGGCGGGCTCTGGACCAAGCACGGCGAGCCGCCCATGGACGGCTACCAACGCTTCCTGGCCGACCCCCGGGCCTGGTGGGCCGACATCCTGTCCCGTCAGGGCGAGCACTCCGAGTTCATAAAGGCCCTCAGTGAGGCCAAGCCCAACGCCGCCCACTGCGCCATGGCCGACCTGGAGAAGCTGGGCTTCCTCAAGCACATCATCACCCAGAACATCGATAACCTGCACCAGGAGGCGGGCAGCGTCGCCATCACCGAGATCCACGGCAACCGCCTGAAGCTGCGCTGCATCGGCTGCAACACCCGCTCGCCCCTGGGCGACTTTCCCACCGACGAGATACCGCCCCGCTGCCCCCACTGCGGCGGCATCGTCAAGACCGACACCGTCATGTTCGGGGAGCCCATCCCCCTGGACGCCCTGGAGTCCTGCCAGCGGGAGTCGCGCCTTTGCGACTGCATGCTGCTGGTGGGCACCTCGGCCGTGGTCTATCCGGCCGCCGAGTTCCCCATCATCGCCTTCCGGCGGGGGGCGAAGCTCATCGAGATCAACCCTATGGAGACGCCCCTGTCCGACGTCTCCGCCGCCGTCCTGCGCGCCCCCGCCGGCGAGGTCATGCCGAAGCTGGTGGAGCGCCTGAAGGAGCTATCTGGGGCCGGGGCTGGCTGACTCTCCCACCCCCGCTTCTCACGCCGAGGCTTCCTGAAGCGCCATCTCCCGATAGAGGCGATGGAGCCGCTCTGACACCGGACCTGGCCGGCCAGAACCCACTGGCCGCATGTCCAGCTCCGTAAGTGGCATCACCTCCTTGATCGAGCTGGTCAAGAAAACCTCCGCAGCGTCGAACAAGGCTGCTGGTTCTATCTCCGTTTCCTTCACCTCGAGACCAACTGCCGTCGCCAGCTCCAGCACGACCTGTCTCGTGATGCCCGGCAGGGCGCCCGACCGGATGCTCGGCGTCAGCAGCTTGCTACTCCTGACCAGGAACACGCTGCTGGCGCTTCCCTCGGCGACGAACCCTTGAGAGTTGAGCACGATGGCCTCCTGGGCACCCTGTCGCCGTGCCTCCTCCCGCGCTAGCAGGTTGTCGAGGCAGTTGAGGGATTTGACACGGCTCAGAGGAGAAGTCTCGTTCCGGCGAACCCGGCTGATGACAGCCACCATGCCCCGTTGGTAAAGCGCCTCCGGATAGTCCGTCAATTCCCTGGCGAACAAGATCACCTGCGCCTTAGAGGGCTGGGTTAGTTCCGTCAGCCCCTGGAGCGGCCCTGCCGTCAGGGTGAGGCGGAGGTAAGCCTCGATCAGCTCGTTGCGCTGCAGCACGGCCCCAATGGCTTCTCTTAGAGCTGTGAGGCTGAGAGGCACTTCCAAGGCCAGGAGCGCTGCCCCTTCACATAGCCGCCGGTAGTGCTCCTCCAGCCGAAACACGTGTCCGCCGTAGGAGCGCATCGTCTCGAACAGCCCGTATCCATACAGCAGCCCCTGATCCAGCGCCGATACCCTCGCCGCTGGCCCGCTTACCATCTCACCATTGACGAAAACCCACCGCATGTGCACCCACTTCGCTGCTACGAGTCCACCAGATGCTCACTAAAGCGCCGCAGCCCATTGTCGACCCCCTGAAGCTGGCGTCCCCGACACTTCTCGGCGCTTGCCACTGCCTCCACCAGGGCGCTGGCCTTGTGCAGCGTCTCCTGGTATTCCAACTCCGGGTCGGAATCCGCCACAATGCCGCCGCCGGCCTGGAAGTAGGCCTGGCCATCCCTGACCAAGATGGTGCGGATAGCGATGTTCAGATCCATGGAGCCGTCGAACCCGAAGTAGCCGATGGCCCCCGTGTAGACGCTGCGTGCTGTCGGCTCCAACTCGTCGATAATCTCCATCGCCCGAATCTTTGGCGCGCCCGTGATCGATCCGCCAGGGAAGGTCGACAGCAGGAGGTCCACCAGATCACGGCCCTCCCGCAGCGTCGCTTCCACCGTGGAGGTCAGGTGGAAGACCGTGGGGAAGACCTCCAGCACCGCCAGCTCTGTAACCTGCACCGAGCCGATCTCAGCCAGCCGGCCGAGATCATTGCGCTCCAGGTCCACGATCATCACGTTCTCTGCCCGATCCTTCTCGCTCTCCAGCAGTTCCCTTGCTAGCTGACCGTCCTCCCTGGCCGTCCTCCCCCGCGGCCGCGTGCCCTTGATGGGCCGCGTCTGCACACGGCGGGTGCGCGGGTCGAAGTGCAGGAACCGTTCAGGCGATGCGCTCAGCACCTGCACTTCCGGCAAGTTGATGTAGGCCGCAAAGGGCGCCGGGTTGATGCTCCGCAGCCTCAAGTAGACGTCAAAGGAGCTCCCTCTCAGCGGAAGCTGAAAGCGCTGCGACAGATTGACCTGATAGACATCCCCGGCATAGATATACTCTCGCACCCGTTCCACCGCCTGGCGGTACGCCTGGGGGGTGAAGTTGGCGGCCGGTACTCGGGGGGTCCCCGCCAGCGGGCTTCGGCAAGACCGTCCCTGACAACCGGGCGCCGTCAAGGTCGGGTCAAAGCGTACCGCGTCATTGTAGAAGCACAGGTAGCACTCCGGCAGGTCCAGATCGTCCAGAGCACGATGCGGCACCTTCTCGACAAACTGCTTGAGATCGTAGGCCAGGTAACCCACTGCGCCGGCGAACGCAGAGGACCGGGATACCCCCGGACCATGCTCGCGCAACAGGTAACGGAGCACCTCAAAAGGACTGGCGTGGCAACGGTGAACCCTGCTCCGGCCTGCGAGCTCCACGGAGTTCCCCTTCGAACGGAGCACGAGAGAAGGGTCCAGCCCGCAGAACGATGTCTGCCCCAGCCGCCCATCGATCATCGCACTGTCCAGCCAGAACCCGTAGGGCTCGCCGCAGATCTCACGGAGTGTGCTCACGTTCATAGACACGGAGATATCGTATCAGGAGGTGGGCTGAGGAGGTAGGGCCGGAAACGGCGCCATTCACCTCGCGGAGAGAGCTGAATGAGGGGCTTCTGCGTCTGTAGGGGCGCAGCCCGCCGTGGCGGGCGCCCCTACCACACCAGGCTGCCGGTGGCAGGCATCCTGGGCCTGTCGAAGGAGGGACCACCCCTTTTGTGAGATTACTCAGTGGTCTGTCCTTGCCCCCGGGACAGGATAGCCCAGACGGGGCAGCGGATGGCCGGCCTGCCCGGCGCCATTCCCCGCTGCACCTCTCCTGGGCGATAATGGGCTGCGAAAGCCCGCCCGGGCGGGTTCGTCTGGGCCGGAGCGCCGGCGCGAGGGAGGCGACATGCCGGGTATAACCATCGTCGGACTGGGGCCGGGCGACCCCAACCTGCTGACCATAGAAGCCCATCACGTCCTCGCCGCCGCGCCTGAGGTCCACACGCGCACGACTCGCCACCCGGCGCTGGCCACGCTCCCGCCCGCGACGGCCGTCATCGCCGTCGAGGCGCCGCCGGAGGTCCTGGCCCAGGAGCTCCTGGCCCTGGGACGCCGGCCGCAGGGCGTCGTCTACGCCGTGGCCGGCCACCCCCTGGTCGGCGACGCCGCTGCCGCCGCGCTGATCGACGCCTGCCGCCGCGAGAACCTGCCCTGCCGGGTCGTGGCCGGCGTCAGCCTCCTAGAGACGGCCTGCGAGGCCCTGGGCATCGATGCCGTCGCCGCCGGCGTGCAGCTCATCGACCCACTTGACCCACGGCCGGACCCCGGCCGGCCGGCGCTGCTCGCTCCTCTGCCAGGGGCGGCGCACCTGCCAGCCCTGCGGGATGCGCTCCTGGACCTCTACCCGCCGGACCACGCCGCCGTCGTCGTCAGCACCGCCGTCTCACTGCCTGTGCGGCGAGAGACGTCGCTCGCCGCCCTGGCGGAAGCCGCGCCCCCAGACGAGCCCGCCTGCCTCTACCTGCCGGCCGTCGCGCCGGAGCGCAACTTCCGCACCTTCGGCGGGCTGGAGGCCATCGTCCACCGCCTGCGCGCGCCCGGCGGCTGCCCCTGGGACCGCGCCCAGACCCACGAGAGCCTGAAGCGCTTCCTGCTGGAGGAGGCCTACGAGACCCTGGCCGCCCTCGACGAGGGCGACCCCGCCAAGCTGCGAGAGGAGCTGGGCGACCTCCTCTTGCAGGTCCTCCTCCACACCGAGATCGCCGGCGAGAGCGGCGAGTTCCGCCTCGGCGACGTGGTGGAGAACATCGGCCGCAAGCTGATCCGGCGCCACCCTCACGTCTTCGGCGATGTGCACGTCGAGACGCCGGAGCAGGTGGTCGACAACTGGGAGGCAATCAAGCGCGACGAGCGCGACGAGCGCGCCGGCGGCCGCCCCCTCCTGGGCAGCGTGCCAGCCGCCATGCCCGCCCTGGCCCACAGCCAGGCCCTCCAGAGCCGGGCCAGCACGGTGGGCTTCCAGTGGCCGGACATCGAGCGAGTGCTGGAGAAGCTGGTCGAGGAGTTGGACGAGCTGTCGAAGGTGGAGGACGCCGCAGCGCGACGGGACGAGATGGGCGACGTCCTCTTCGTCCTCACCAGCGTCGCCCGCCACCTGGGCGTCGACGCCGAGGAGGCCCTGCGCCTGGCAGCTCGCAAGTTCCGGGGGCGCTTCACACGCATGGAGGCGCTGGCCCAGGAGCGAGGGCGCGACCTGATGCAGCTCTCCCTCTCGGAGATGGAGGCGCTGTGGCAGGAGGCGAAGGACAGTCTCGCCGCAGGGGCGAAACCAGGGAAGCGCCGGCGAGGTGGCGAGAAAGAGGGGACGGGGGAAGCCACGCGTTCCCCGGCCTGAGAACAGGTAAACCGCCAAGGGGAAGGAGGCGCGCCGTGGCCCAGCGACGGGAGAGCGTGGTGACGCCGGAGCGCTTCGCGCAGGGGCTCACCTACGAGCAGTGGATGGGCTCCATCGACCGCAACCAGGAGCGCTTCCGGGAGAACTACGACGCCACCGAGCTCTCCTGCGATCCGCCCTCCGTCCGCCCTATAATGATCACACAGGCGAGACGATGGTGAAGCGCAGCGCAGCGGCCGCGGCCCGTCGACGGCGGGCAGCCTATCGCATCCTGGACCACACGGCGGACGTGGGCCTGGAGGCGGAGGGCTCTAGCCTGGCCGAGGCATTCGCCAACGCCGCTACCGGCATGTACTCCATCATGGTGCACCTGGACCGCGTGTCGGAGCGGGTGCAGCGGCCGGTCGAGGTGGAGGCGGAGGATGCCGAAGGGCTGCTGACGGCCTGGCTCCTGGAGCTCCTCTTTATCACCGAGGTGGAGGGCCTCGTGTTCCGGCGATTCGATGTCCGGGAGGCCTCGCCCCGGCACCTGGCTGCCGTCGCCCACGGCGAGCCCCTGGACCCGGAGCGCCACCCGAAGGGGGCCGTCGTCAAGGCGGTGACACGCCACGGCCTGGAGGTGGGCCCCATCGACGGCGGGTACAGGGTGAGGGTCATACTGGATATCTGACCATGGCCAAGAATTGGCGTTCGATTCTGCGCAAGGTCGACGACTACCGCTGGGAGCTGCCGCAGGACTACAAGCCCGGCATGCGCGTCCCCGGCCTGATCTTCGCCGATGAGGCGATGCTCAACCTGATGGCGGAAGACCAGGCCATCGAGCAGGTGGCCAACGTGGCCTTCCTGCCGGGCATCGTCGGCCACTCCCTGGCCATGCCCGACATCCACTGGGGCTACGG
>CAZSSQ010000046.1:0-17266 GCA_964609465.1 uncultured Dehalococcoidia bacterium | reverse complement strand
GTCCAGGGGACGGCGGTAGGTGAGGCCGGCGGCGCCGGGGGTGAAGCCCAGCTTCCTGTAGAGGGAGAGAGCGGGGGCGTTGTCGAGCAGCACGTCAAGCCAGGCGCGGCGCATCCCCTCCTGGCGGAACCAGGCCAGGGCCCAGCGCAGCATCGCCTCGCCCAGGCCCCGGCGCTGGAGGTCCGGCCGCACGGCGATGTCATCGACGGCGCCGGTGGCCTGCGGCCAGCGCAGGAGGCTGAGGAAGCCCGCGAGCCGTTCGTCGGCCTCGGAGACGAGCACCTGGAAGCGGGACACGCTCGCCAGCTTCTCGCGGGCGGCCTCCAGGCTCATCGGCCGGGGAGCGCCGAAGGCCTGGCGGTCCAGCTCGATGTACTCCGGCAGGTCGTCTTCCGTCGCCGGACGGAGGAGATAGCCCGGCGCCACCCTACGGGCGTCCGCCTGCGGCGAGGGCGGGCCGGCCTCCGGTAACTCGAAGAGGTTCATCTCCATCCACTCTTCGATCAGCTCGAAGGCGCAGCCCGTGAGCACCGGCTCGACGAAGGGCCGGCTGGGATGGTCGGTGAAGCGGAGGTGGAGGCCGCCCGGCCAGCGGGCCTGCCCGCCGGGCAGGCGGGCGGCGTCCAGCCCCTTCACCAGCCTCTCCAGCAGGGGCTGGAAGCGCTGTCGAAGGGCGTCGCGATCGGCGAAGCCGTAGACCAGCCAGAGCCAGTCGCCCCAGGGCTTGAGGAGGATGACGCCCTTCTCCTCGGCCGCCACCAGCTCGGGGCGCTCCCGCTCGAGACGTGCCACGTCCGCCTCAGGGCTGAAGCGGGGGTCCAGGTTGCGCAGGGGGCTGCGCTGGATGCGCTGGAAGAGACTCGTCGCCGCTGGCGCCTCCAGGCGCCGCATGCCCTTCATACGAAACGCCTCTACGTCCGCTCGTCGGGCCACTCGCCCGTGAACACGCGCTCCGCGGGGCCGGACAGGTACACCTCTCCCTCGCCGTCCCACTCCAAGAGCAGGGTCCCACCCGGTAGCCGCACCTCGACGCGCTCCTCCACCAGACTGTGAAGACGGGCGGCCACCATGACGGCGCTGGCGCCGGAGCCGCAGGCCAGGGTCGCGCCGGCGCCCCGCTCCCAGACGCGCGCCTCGATAAGCTCCCGGTTCAGCACCCGCGCCACCTCGAAGTTGACCCGTTGGGGGAAGAGGGAGTGCGTCTCCACCTTCGGGCCGACCTGCTCCAGGGGATAGCTGGCCACCGGCCGGGCGTGGAAGTGGACGGCGTGAGGGTTGCCCATCGAGATACAGGTCACAGAGACGATCTGACCATCGACGGTGAGCGAGAGGTTGCGGATCGGCGGCTCGACCTCCGCCAGCACCGGTATCTCGGCGGGGGCGAAGCGCGGCCAGCCCATGGCGACGCGCACCCAGCCCTCTCGCCCTTGCTCGTCCAGGAGCTCTGCCGTCAGCACGCCGGCGCCGCTCTCAACCCGGAGGCGCCCGTCGTGGGGGCGGGCCAGCCCCCGCTCGACAGCATGGCGGACCAAGCAGCGGAGGCCGTTGCCGCACATCTCAGCCTCAGAGCCGTCGGGGTTGAAGATGCGCATCCGGAGGTCGGCGCGGTCGGAGGGCAGCACCAGCAGGATGCCGTCGGCGCCGACACCGAAGTGGCGGTCACACATGGCGCGGGCCAGCCGGGGCCAGTCCCTTTCCTCCTTCGCCTCGATGAGGACGAAGTCGTTGCCGGTGCCCTGCCACTTGGCGAAGTACATCTCACGTTCGCCCGAGGGCGAGGTCGCGCGTGATTTGAAGCTGACCGAGGTGGAGGGAGGCGTGCTCCACAACGTGCATGATAGCCTCTCGCACCGAGATCTCGTACGGGTCGCCCTCGCCCCACAGGGACTGCGGCGGAACGAGGCGCCGGTCCAGGGCCGACGGCGACAGCGCCGACAGGGCCGCGTCGATCTCGCTTGACAGCCGTTGTGCCACGGCGACCAGCGCAGACGCGTCGCGGCCCGAGGCCCGGAACTCAGCCGGCCTGTCCCGCGTCACAGGCTGGCCACAGGCGATGCCCAGCACCCAGGCACGGACATTGCCCAGAGTGTGGCTGGCGATCACGTAGATGCTGTTGGCACCGGCGACGGGCGGTCGCCAGTTGAGTTGGGCCTCATCGAGCCCGTCCAGGCAACCGCAGACGCGGGCCAGGAGCGACTGGAGCTCGCGGCTGTAGGTCCCGATCTCAGCGTCCATGTGCGACTACCTCCCTCAGTTCAGCTCCGATTCTAACAAGCGGGCCGCCTCCTCGTAGGACTCACCCGTGGAGGCGTCGATCCAGTGGATGCGCCCGTCGTCGCGGCGGAACCAGTTGCGCTGGTGGCGCGCCAGCCGGTGCGTCTCCCACTTGATCCGCGCCACCGCCTCCTCCAGCGACAGCTCCCCCGCCAGGTGCTGACAGACCTGTCGATAGCCGATGCCGGACATGGCGGGCAGGTCGGGGCAGCAGCCCCGGGCCAGCAGCCCCCGCACCTCCTCGATAAAGCCCGCCTCTATCATAGCGTCCACGCGGGCGTCGATGCGACGGTACAGTTCCTCTGGCGGCAGGTGCAGCCCCAGGGCCAGCCACGTGAAGTCTGGCGGCCAGCGCGTCTGACAGGCGGAGAAGGGCCGGCCGGTGCGCCGCATGACCTCCAGCGCCCGCACGACGCGGCGCACGTTCCTGGGGTCCAGCCGGCGGGCGGCCACCGGGTCCAGGGCCGCCACCTCGGCGTGGAGGGCGTGTGGCCCCTCACGATGCGCCCGCTCCTCCAGCTCCCGGCGCAGGGCCCAGTCCGGACCCACACGGGGCACCTGCCAGCCCTCCAGCAGGGCCCAGACGTACTGGCCGGTGCCGCCCACCAGAAAGGCGCACCGCCCTCGCGACCAAATGTCGTCCAGGGCGGCCTGCGCCAGGTCCAGGTAGCGGGCCAGCCCGAACTCCTCGTCCGGGTCGACCACGTCCACCAGCCAGTGCTGCACCTGCGCCCGCTGCTCCGCCGTCGGCTTGGCGGTGCCCAGGTCCATCCCACGGTAGACCTGGCGCGAGTCAGCCCCTACTATCTCGCCCTCAAAGGCGAGGGCGAGGCGGAGGGCCAGGTCGGTCTTCCCTGTCGCGGTGGCCCCGACGACGGCGACCAGCTTCCTCATCGCTTGGCGGCGGTGGCCTCCGCTGTCTGACGGACCAGGCTGATGAAGGAGTCAGCGTTGAGGGAAGCGCCGCCCACCAGGCCACCGTCTATCTCCGCCTGGCGGGCGAACTCGGTCATGTTGTCAGGGGTGACGCTGCCCCCGTAGAGGATGCGCACGGTCTGGGCGACGGTGGCACCGACCAGGCGGGCCACCTCGGTCCGCATGAGGCCGATGGCCTCGTTGGCCATGGGGCCCGTCGCCGCCTTGCCGGTGCCGATGGCCCACACCGGCTCGTAGGCGATGGCGAAGCCCAGCGGCACCTGGATGCCCTCCAGCCCGACACGGACCTGGCGCAGCAGCACCTCCTCGGTGCGGCCGGCCTCGCGCTCCGACTCCGTCTCCCCGACGCAGAAGATAGGCTTGAGGCCGGCGGCGAGGACGGCGGGCAGCTTCTTGTTCACCGTCTCGTCGGTCTCGCAGAAGTAGGCCCGCCGCTCCGAGTGGCCGATGATGACGTACTCGACGACGCCGGCCAGCATGGGGTGGCTCACCTCGCCGGTGTAGGCGCCCTTCTCCGCCCAGTGCATGTTCTGGGCGCCCACCTTCACGGAGCTGCCCTTCAGCCTGTCGCGGGCGACGAAGAGGAAGGGGAAGGGCGGGCAGACCACCTTCTCCACGCCCGAGACGCCGTCCACCCCCCGCCGGACGCCATCGCAGAGCTCGGCGCAGGAGGCAGCGGTGGTGTTCATCTTCCAGTTACCGGCGACAATCGGAACTCTCACATCTATGCTCCGTACTTAGTCAGGCGGCGGGCGTGGGCCATGGCCAGGGGCATTACGTCCGTGGCCGGGAAGGTGCCCAGGGAGCCCGCCATGCAGGCCAGCTCGTTGAACTCCTCGGCGCGGTCGCGGCGGCACCACCGCGAGTGAAGGGCGAACGGGACCGGATGCCAGCTATGAGCGGCCAGCGTGGAAGGCGTCGAGTGGTCGCCGGCCACCATGAGGACATCGGGGCCCATCTCCCGCAGGGCGGGGATGACAGCGTCCGCTGCCTCCAGGGCGCCCATCTTGCCCTCGAAGTCGCCGTCCTCGCCGGCGGCGTCGGGCCGCTTGTAGTGGAGGAAGAAGAAGTCGAACTCCTCCCAGTGGTTCCGCAGCGTCTCCAGCTCGTCCTCCAGGGTGACTCCGGTGGGGAGGACGGTCATGCCCACCAGCTTGGCCAGGCCGCGATACATGGGGTAGACGGCCACGGCGGCGGCCCGCATCCGGAAGACGTCCCCGAGGTGGGGGAGGGACGGGTGCTTGGAGAAGCCGCGCAAGAGGAGCATGTTGGCGGGGTGGTGATCCGCCAGCATGCGCCTCGCCTCTTCGATGAACTTGTTGGCGGACGACGCCGTCCCTTTCGCCTCCGGCGCCAGGGCCTGCACCGGGGGCGGCTCCACGCCCAGGCGCTGGGGGTCCGTCTCCGAGAGGCGGTCGTCCAGGCCGGGAGCACGCAGCACCAGCAGCAAGCGGTGCTCACGCACCGGCTCCACGAAGAGCTCGACCTTGGGCAGCTTGATCTCCCGCAGCAGGTCGCAGAGCTCAGTGCAGGTGTCGGTGCTGATGCGACCGGCGCGGCGGTCAGTGACGCGGCCGGCCCCGTCCACGGTGCAGAAGTTGCCACGGGCGGCCACGTCAGGGGGCTGGAGGTCGAAGTCGATGCCCAGGGCTTCCAGGACGCCGCGCCCTACCCGATAGCGATAGGGGTCGTAGCCGAAGAGGGAGAGGTGGCCGGGCCCGCTGCCCGGCGTGATGCCGGGCCCGACCGGCACGGTGAGGCCACAGATGCCCTCGGCGGCCAGGCGGTCCAGGTGAGGGGTATCGGCCGCCTCCAGCTCGGTGCGGCCCGTGTCCGGGTGGGGCAGCCCGCCCAGCCCGTCGATGACGTAGAGGACGATCTTGGTGTCGTTGGTTACGGCGAGCTCGCGGGCGAGGTCAAAGTCCATCGGCTCATTCTATCACGAGGCACGCCTATTTCGCGTCCAGCAGCGCCGCCACCCCCGGCAGGACGCGTCCCTCCAGGAACTCCAGGGAGGCGCCGCCGCCCGTGGAGACGTGGCTGAACCGATCCGCCAGGCCCGCCTGCTCGATGAGCGCCACCGTCTCGCCGCCGCCGACGATAGTGGTGGCGTCTAGCTCAGCCATGGCCAGCGCCAGGCCCAGCGAGCCCTCAGAGAACTGCGCGAACTCGGCCACACCCACGGGCCCGTTCCAGACCACGGTCTTGCAGTCCTCCAGGGCGTCGCGGAAGGTGGTGAGGGTATCGGCGCCGATGTCCATGATGCGCCAGCCATCGGGGACGCTGGCGACCGGCACCGTCCGGCACTGGGCGTCGGCAGCGAAGCGGTCGGCGACCACGACGTCCGTGGGCAGGAGCAGGGGCACGCCCCGGGACTCAGCTTCCGTCAGGATGTCGCTGGCGGCGTCCAACTGGTCGTTTTCCACCAGGGACTCGCCTACCGCGAAGCCCTGGCACTTGAGGAAGGTGGAGGCCATGCCGCCTCCCACGAGCAGGCAATCGACCCTGTGAAGCAGGTTGCGCAGGACGCCCATCTTGGTGCTCACCTTGGCGCCGCCTATAACGGCGGCGAAGGGCCGCTCTGGGTTGCCGACGGCCCGGCCCAGATAGTCCAGCTCCTTCTCCATCAGGAAGCCCGCCACCGCCGGCAGGTAGGCGGCGACGCCGGCCGTGGAGGCGTGAGCCCTGTGAGCGGTACCAAAGGCGTCGTTGACGTAGACCTCGGCCAGTGAGGCCAGCGCCCGGGCGAAGACGGGGTCGTTCTTCTCCTCCTCCGGGTGGAAGCGCAGGTTCTCGAGGAGGAGCACGTCGCCCGGCTTCAGGGAGCGGGCCGCCTCCTCCGCCTCGGGTCCTATGCAGTCGTCGGCGGTGGCGACCTCAGTCCCCAGGAGTTCGCCCAGGCGGGCGGCCACAGGCGCCAGGCGCAGCGACTCCACTACCTTGCCGTCAGGCCGCCCCAGATGCGAGCAGAGGATGAGGCGCGCCCGCTGCTCGCGCAGGTAGTTCACGGTAGGCAGCGTGGCGCGAATACGGCTGTCGTCCAAGATGCGGCGCGTCTCGCGGTCCAAGGGCACGTTGTAGTCAACGCGTACCAGAACCCGCTTCTCTCGCACGTCAACGTCACGAACAGTCTTCTTCTTCATAGCGAACTCCCCCGGGCATTCCGTTCCACGCCAACAGCAGGGCTGTGCCTTATCGCCAAGGATACCCTACAGCGCGGAATGAAGCCATCGGCGCTGCCCCTTGCCCCCTAGCGACGGCGGTGCACCAGGTAGAGCGCCAGCGCCTCCAGCTCCCGCCGGCGGGCGGGCACCAGGTCCAGCCCTTGCAGACGGCTCAGAGCCTCTTCAGCGTGGCGGGCGGCGGCCTCCTCGCTGGCAGCGCGGGCGCCGCTGCGCTCCAGCACCGCCAGCACCTCTGCGACGCCCTCCGGCGACACGATGCCGGCGCCGTAGATGCGCCGCAGGGAGCGGCGGTCATCCTCAGAGGCGTGTTCCAGGGCGTAGGCGACAGGGAAGGACTTCTTGCGGGCCGCGATGTCGTCGCCTGCGGGCTTGCCTGTCTCCGCAGCGTCGCCCCAGATGCCCAGCACGTCGTCCTGGATCTGGAAGGCCACGCCCAGGCGGCGCCCGAACTCCTTGAAGGCGCCCACGACATCTTCAGACGCCCCGCCCAGGAGAGCACCCACCGCCGTCGCCGCACCCATGAGGGCCGCCGTCTTGCCGGAGACCATCGCCAGATAGTCATCGCAGGTCACGTCCAGGCGCTTCTCGAACTCCAGGTCCAGGTTCTGGCCCTCACAGAGAGCCAGCGCGGCCTCGTCCAAGAGTCGGGCTGCCTCGAGCACCCGGGGAGCTGTCACCCCCGTTTCGAGGAGGCGGTGGTGGGCCAGGTGGGCCAGGGCGAACATGCCGTCGCCGGCGTTGATCGCCTGGGCTTCGCCCCAGACCCGCCACACGGTATCGCGCCCGTGACGGGAATGGCTGGCGTCCTCTATGTCGTCATGGATAAGGGTGAAGTTGTGGATGAGCTCGATGGCGGCGGCCGCCGGCAAGGCCGGCTGCCGCTGACCGCCCGCCGCCTCGCAGGAGAGGAGACAGAGCGCCGGACGCAGCATCTTCCCAGCCCGTGCTGCTGTCGGCTCTCCCCTGGGGCCGGCAACGCCCAGGTGGTAGCGCATCATGTCGTAAAGGGGCAGGCGGCGGCCGGCGAGGACCGCCTTTGTCTCGGCCAGGGTGGCCTCCCGGCAGCGACGGAGCAGCATCTCAGTGTCAACACTGCCCTGCGCTCGCCGACGGTGCTTTTCGGGGGCGGAAGGTGCTGTGATAGCTCGTCGACCCGCCATGATGCTTAGCGCGCCGCTTCGCGAGGCTCCAGGGTCAGGGTGCCCTCGCTTTGGGCCAGGATGGCCTCCCGGTCGAACAGCATGGGGTGGTACTCGATACGGCGCCACAGCTTGATCATGTCGGCGAAGTGGCGACTCCCCGGCTGGCCCGACTGCCCCGTGGTGTGCACAGAAACTGAGTTGCCCAGGTCGCTCAGATCGATTATCTGGCGGTAGGAGGGGATGGTCAGGCCGGCGGCGTAGGGCGCTGCCGGGTCATAGGCGGCCTGGGCCACCGTGTTGTGGTCGCCGCCCAGCGGGTAGGGCCCGCGACTGAGCAGCCGGGCCAGGGGCCCCCTGCCCAGCACATGGGGGAAGCTGATCGTGTGCAGCCGCCCCCACTGCCAGCGCGACATGTCGGGCCCCAAGCGGGACCGCAGCTCCTCCAGGGCCTCACGCAGGCTGCGCAGCCCCACGTCCTCCCAGGTGTCGCGTCGGCCATCGCGGCTCGGGAACCAGTCGGCCGGGGCCTGGCGGAGCATCCGCACCAGGTGAGAGCCCACCCGGTGCCCGTAGCCGCTAACGGGCGCCAGGTAGTGAACGCCCCCTCCGATGTAGCGGCCCAGGGCGTCGCCGAGCTTGTGGGCGAAAGTGTTGCGGTACATGTGGTAGAAGAACGCCTCGACGATAGCCGCCGCCACGCTGTCCGGCGTCAGATGGCAGTCCCACGCGCGCACGTAGTCCAGGGCCTGCCGCGACTCATCGTCGACGGGCTGGAGGCGGCCCATGAACTCAGCCATCTCCCAGCCAAGAGCGGAGTAGACATCGCCGTGCATGCGCTGGAAGTCGGCGACGGCGTGCTTCTCGCGCTCCCGCAGCATCTCCACGATGCGGCCGATGCGGTACTCGTCTGCCCAGTCACCATCGATGCGGTGTGGGTAGTCGTCGCCCACGATCTGGTTGTTGGCGGTGGCGGCGAAGTGGGTCGGAGGGTTGAAGACACTGGGCAGCCCGTCGAAGGGGATGAAGCCGCTCCAGTCGTATTCGTCGGTCCAGCCGGGCACGGGCACCAGGCCGCGGCCCCGGCGCCGCACGGGGATGTGGGCCCCCAGTTGATAGCCGATGTTGCCGTCGACATCGGCGTAGACGAAGTTCTGGCCGGGCGCCGACCAGTCACGGAGGGCGTCGCGGAACTCGTCCCAGTTCTGGGCCCTCATCAGGCCATACCCAGCCCTCATCAGGCTCGTGGACTCGGCGGGCACGCTGCGGACGGAGAGGACGCGCGTCTCGCCGTCGATGGCGGGGCTGATGACGGGGCCGTGCGCCGTGACCAGCACCTCCTCGACGATGGGCTCCCGCCCGCGCACGGCGATCTCCTCCCGAAGGAGCTCTCCTTTGCGCCAGCGGCCCTTGTACCGGTACTGGTCCCGCTTCTCCGGGTTCACCTCCTCGACGTAGAGGTCCTGCTGGCCAGTCATGGAGTTGGTGATGCCCCAGGCGATGCGGCGGTTGTGGCCAATGATGATGGTCGGCAGCCCGGCGATGCTGGCGCCCACGACATCGAGGGCGCCCCCGCACAGGTGAGCCTCGTACCAGATGGAGGGCATCTGGGCCGTCAGGTGGGGGTCGTTGGCGAGCAGGGGCTTCCCGGTGACCGACTTCTCGCCGTCCACCACCCAGTTGTTGCTGCCACCACCGGGCATGAGCACCTTCGCCAGCTCCTGGAACTCCTGGAGTAGCTGGGCGTCGCCCCGCCTGTACTCGGTCCCCGGCGGCACGGTGAGCAAGCCGCTCTCCGGGTAATGCGGCTCCAGCTCGCTGAGGGCCTCCGGCCCCAGCTTCGCCATGAGCTGTGAGCGCACGATCTGCGTGGCCCAGCCGGAGGCAAGCATCCAGCCCATGAACTTGCCGAAGGCCACGCTGTCGGCCACGGTCCATGCCTGAGGCCGGTAGCGCACGAGCAGGAACTCCAGCGGCAGCCGCCCACCGACGGACTCCATGAACGCGTTGACGCCAGCGGCATAGGCCTCCAGGCCAGCCATCGTCTCGGCATCGATCTGGCGGAGCTGAGCGCCGGCGGCGCGCCGCAGCCCGAACCGGCGCATGAGCCGGTCCACCTGTATCCCCGGCTCGCCCACCACCTCGGCCAGGGTGCCGGAGAACACCCGCCGGTAGAAGTCCATCTGCCACAGGCGGTCCTGGGCATGTGCGAACCCCAGGCCGAAGGCGACATCGTGCTCATCGCCGGCAAAGATGTGAGGAATACCCCAGCGGTCGCGCACGATCTCCACGGGGCCATTCAGGCCATCGACGGTAAGGCTGCCACGAGTGCGGGGTAGGCTACGACGGAGCAGATAGTAGAGACCGCCCGCAGCGGCGCCGGTCACCATGGCGCCACCAAGGGAGGCGACCCTCACCAGGCGCACGACAGTCCTCATGGCATCCTCCTGACTCCGGAAGAGCTGGCATCTGTCAACGGATGTCGAACGGATTACCGGATGAAGGCCATCCGCTAATCCGTTGTCGCATCCGTTAACCGATCACTCCCCGCTCTAGGGGTCCTGGGCCTCGATAGCCTTGATCTTGCCCACCCGGCGGGCGTGACGGCCGCCCTCGAACTGGCCCTGCAGAAAGGCCTCCAGCACCTCGCGGGCGACGCCGACGCCGATGCACCAGGAGCCCAGGCAGAGCACGTTGGCGTCGGTGTGCTGGCGGGCGCGACGGGCGCTGAAGGTGTCGTGGCAGAGGGCGGCCCGCACCCCCTTCACCTTGTTGGCGGTGATGCTCATACCGACGCCGTTGCTGCATATGAGGACGCCCAGGTCGTACTGGCCGGCGGCCACCGCCTCTGCCAGAGGGCGAGCCACGTCCGGGTAGTCCACGGGCCCCTCGTCCGATCCGCCTACGGCGGACAGGTCGAACGCCTCGTGGCCCAGGGCGATCAGTTGCTCCCGCAGGCTTTCCTTCAGGGCAACGCCGGTGTGGTCACTGCCGATGGCGATCCGCATGGGCTAGGTTCCTTCCGCTCACCCCAGGCGAAACTACGGCCTTCCGTCAGACAGTACGGCCGCCACCCGCTCCGCCGGCACCGCTCCCTCCCGCAGCACCCGTGGCGGGTCTACGGTGCAGTCGACCACCGTCGACTCGACGCCGCCCGGGCAGGGACCGCCGTCCACGATGAGGTCCACGCGGTCGCCTAGCTGGCGGCGCACCTCTTCAGCGGTCCTCGGCCCTGGGAAGCCGGAGAGGTTGGCGCTGGTGCCAGTGAGCGGCTCCCCCACCCGGCGCAGTAGTTCCAGGGCCACGGGGTGGGCGGGCACCCGCGCCGCCACCGTGTCGCCGCCTGCCAGGGCGAGAGAGCGGAAGCCGGGGTGCCGTCGCAGCACCAGGGTCAGGCCCCCCGGCCAGAAAGCCTCCATGAGGCGACGGGCAGCCGGCGATACCGCGACCGCCACGCCGTTCACGTCCGCGGCAGAGACGATGAGGATCGGGAGGGGCCTATCGCGGGGCCTTTCCTTGGCTTCGAATAGTCTCTCCACCGCCCGTTCTTGCGCGGCGACTGCGGCGAGACCGTAGAGCGTATCGGTAGGAAAGGCGACCAAGCCGCCGTCCTGGAGGCAGCGCGCCGCCTCCTCCAAAACGGCTTCGTCAACGCCTAACGTGGGCAGGCCCTTCAACAAAAAGCCCTTCCCGAGCAGCCCTTTTCGCCTTGACGCCAGTATAGCACGGTGCTAATGTGGGGTCGAAGAGGGCCGGGCGCCGCTGGGGCGCTGCGGCCTTGCTGTTAGCCGCCCCCGGACGGGCCCTCCGCTCCCTAGAGAAGGCCCGATGGCTAGAACCCCCAAGGATAGGATCCGCCGGCGCCAGGACGGGCACCCGCCACGCACGCGACGCGGGTCTCCGCCTGCGTCCGGGCGCACCCCACCCGCCGAGGGGCAGGCGCTGCCCGTCGGCCGCCGGGTCCCCACCAGCGACGACCTCGAGGTCTCCACCTACCTGGAGATCGCCCGTGTCAGGGAGGGCGAGGAGCCCGTTCCCCCGCCCGAGACGCCTACGCCGCCCGAGGCCATCGCTGTCCTCGACTTCGGCTCCCAGTACAGCATGCTCATCGCCCGCCGGGTGCGCGAGTGTCGGGTCTACTGCGAGCTCGTCTCCCACGACGCGCCCTGGGAGCAGGTGGCCCGCCTGAGGCCGCGGGGCTTCATCCTCTCCGGCGGGCCGGCCAGCGTCTACGACGAAGGGGCGCCCGTGGCCCCCGCCTACGTCTTCGAGAGCGGCCTGCCGGTGCTCGGCATCTGCTACGGCATGCAACTGCTGGCCTACCAGTTGGGGGGCCGCGTCGCCCCCGGACAGCGCCGCGAGTACGGCCCAGCCATGATCTACCAGGCGGACCGCGGCGCCCCCATTTTCGAGGGGCTGCCATCGCCGATGCCGGTCTGGATGAGCCACGGCGACCTCATCGCCGAGATGCCGCCTGGCTTCCACGCACTGGCCCACTCGGAGAACTCGCCCATCGCCGTCATGGGCAACGGCGCCGGGCTCCTGGGCCTCCAGTTCCACCCCGAGGTGGTGCACACGCCCCAGGGCAAGCGCATCCTGGAGAACTTCCTCTACAACGTCTGCGGCTGCCGGGGCGACTGGACCCCCAGCAGCTTCGTGGCCGAGAGCGTGCGCCGCATCCGCGAGCAGGTGGGCTCCGGCCGCGTCATCTGCGCCCTCTCCGGCGGCGTCGACTCCGCCGTCACCGCCGCCCTCGTGCACCGAGCAGTGGGCGACCAGCTCACCTGCATCTTCGTCGACAACGGCCTCCTGCGCCGCGAGGAGGCGGAGCGAGTCATCGCCACCTTCCGCCGGCACCTGAAGATGAACCTGGTCCACGCCGACGCCACCGCCCGCTTCCTGGACGCCCTGGCCGGCGTAACCGACCCGGAGGAGAAGCGGCGGCGCATCGGCGAGACCTTCATCCGCGTCTTCGAGGAGGAGGCCGAGCGGCTGGGGCGGGTGGACTTCATCGCCCAGGGCACCACCTACCCCGACGTCATCGAGAGCGCCTCCTCGGGCTCCAGCGCCGCCGCCAAGATCAAGACGCACCACAACGTGGGCGGCCTGCCCGCCCACATGACCTTCACCCTCATCGAGCCCCTGCGCTTCCTCTTCAAGGACGAGGTGCGCCAGGTGGGCCTGGAGCTGGGCCTGCCCGAGGAGATGGTCTTCCGCCATCCCTTCCCGGGTCCGGGCCTGGCCATCCGCATCATCGGCGAGGTTACGCCGGAGAAGCTGGAGATCCTGCGGGGGGCGGACTGGGTCGTGATGGACGAGATCAAGCGGGCGCAGCTCTACCGCGACCTCTGGCAGGCCTTCGCCGTGCTGACGGACAGCCGCAGCGTGGGGGTGATGGGCGACTTCCGGACCTACGGCTACGTGGTGGCCCTGCGCGTCGTCACCGCCGACGACGCCATGACCGCCGACTGGGCGCGCCTCCCCTACGAGGTGCTGGCCCGCATCAGCAACCGCATCGTCAACGAGGTGCCGGGCGTCAACCGCGTGGCGTACGACATCACCTCCAAGCCGCCAGGAACGATAGAGTGGGAGTGAGGCATGCCGGCCTCGGGCCACGGTTCAGAGTAGGTTCCAAAGGAGGCAAATAGATGCCGTCCAGCGACAACCTCCACCGCCTTCAGACGACACGCATCACCCGACGGGAGGTGCTTCGAGTGGCCGTCGTGGCTGGTGGTGGGCTCGCGGGCATGGCGCTCTTCGGCTGCGGCGGCGAAGAGGAGGAAAAGAAGAGCACCCCCACTGCGCTGGCCACTGTCGCCCCCTCGGGGTTCTTCGATTCCGACGGGGTGAAGATCCACTACGAAACCTTTGGCGAGGGGAAGCCTGTCATTCTGGTGCACGGGTTCCCCCTCAGCTTTCAGCTCAACTTTGTGGGCAACAAATGGGTGGAACCCCTCCAGGCGGTGCGACGGGTCGTCGGCATCGACTGCCGCGGCTTCGGCGACAGCGACAAGCCGCACGATCCGGAGGCCTACGGCATTGAGAACATGGCCGGAGATGTCCTGCGGCTGATGGACCACCTCAGGTTCGACAAGGCTGACCTCTTCGGCTACTCAATGGGGTCCATGATCTCCGCCCACTTGCTCATCCACCACAGCGAGAGGTTCACCTCGGTGATCCTGGGCGGCGCTGGCAACCTCTTGGACCCAGGCCGCGAGGACGAGATGAGCAAGTCCGCCGGCTATCTGCTGGTTGACGACCCCTCGCAGATCACCGACCCCTTTGGCAAGACCTTCCGTACCATTGCCGACGCGACACCCAACACCGACCGTTTGGCGATCGCCGCCTGCGCTGAGCGCTTGTTCGAACGCGTCGAGGCCGCCGATTTCGCCGGTGTCGACATCCCTGTCCTCTTTATCAGCGGGGCAGACGACACAAGTCCAGCCGCGATGGCAGCCGCCACGCCAGGCAGCAAGCTGGTCCTCATACCGGACACCAATCACTTCACCGTCATCCCCGACCAGCGGTTCAAGGACGCGGTGGTGGCCTTCCTAAAGGAACAAGAGCAGGGGGTCTGGCCGGGCGGCGATGCCGGCGGGGTGAACCGAACACGACGGGAATGACGTTGTTGACAACAACAACATACGCTCGTAGCATGGAACTGCCATGGTAACCCTCGAAGGCATGATCACGGTGGCCGAGGCGGCCCGGCGCCTCAACCGTTCCATCGAGCAGGTGCGCCGCTACCTGCGCGAGGGCAAGCTGCGCGGCCAGCGCATCGGCAACCAGTGGTTCCTGGAGGAAGCCGCGCTGGCCGCAACAACCGACCAGCTTCGCCGCGAGCAGCAACTGGCGCTGCTCAAGAGGATCAGGGCCAATCGTGAGGCGATCCTGCGACGCCGAGGTGGGAAGCTCTTGCCACCGGGCGCCGTCCTCATACGGGAAGTCCGCGAGGAGCATTTGTGAAGATCTGCCTTGACGCCAGCTTGCTCGTGGACCTGATGCTCCCGACAACCGCGACCAGAATCGTCAGACTCTGGCGTGAGTGGCTCAACCGTGAAGTCGACTTCGTTGCCCCTACTTTGGTCTTTTCGGAAGTAGCATCGGCTCTCCGCCGGCTTCGATCTCAAGAGCAGATCACACCCGAAGAGGCGCTAGCGGGCTATGACGCGTTCCTCAACATTAGCCTTTCGCCAGTGTCAGACAAGGAGCTTGCCCGCCGCGCCTGGGAGCTGGCAGACCTGCTGCGACTCCGGCGGCCTTACGACATGTTTTACGTCGCCCTGGCAGAGCGTGAGGGTTGCGAGCTGTGGACAACCGATGATGACCTCCGGGAGACCATGTCGAGAGGCGCTGAGTGGGTGGCGGTGCGCGTTCCGTGAACGTCCTTCTTGTTGGCTCCGGCGCTCGCGAGCACACGATCGCCTGGAGGCTCACGCAGAGCCCCCTGCTCGGCCAGCTATTCGTCGCGCCGGGCAACGCCGGCACCGTCGACATCGCTGAGAATCTGCCCGTACCCGCGAACGACATCGAGGGGCTGGCCGCCGCCGCCCGCGACCGTCGCATCGACCTCGTCGTCGTCGGGCCCGAGGAGCCCCTAGCGCGGGGTCTGGTCGACCGCCTGGCCGTCGCCGGCATCCCCGCCTTCGGGCCCAGCCGGGCCGCCGCCGAGATCGAGTCCAGCAAGGTCTTCTCCAAGGGCCTCATGCAGCGCCATGGCATACCCACCGCCGCCTTCGGCGCCTTCGACTCCTTCGACGAGGCGGCCGCCTTTGTACGGGCGCACCAGGGCCCTCCGGTGGTCAAGGCCGACGGCCTGGCAGCCGGCAAGGGCGCCGTGGTCACCGCCAGCAAGGAGGAGGCGCTGGCGACCCTGGAGGAGATGATGGTCCGCAGCGTCCTCGGCGACGCCGGCCGGCAGGTCGTGGTGGAGGAGCGCCTTCTGGGGCGAGAGGTCACCGCCCACGCCTTCACCGACGGCCGCGCCGTCGTCTCCATGCCCCTCTCCTGCGACCACAAGCCCGTCTTCGACGGCGACCAGGGCCCCAACACCGGCGGCATGGGCGCCTACAGCCCGCCTGGCTGGCTGGGCCGGACGACGGAAGACTGGATCGACCGGCAGGTCACGCGGGCCACCGTGGACGCCATGTTTGAAGAGGGGCGGCCCTACCGGGGCGTCCTCTACCCCGGCGTCATGGTGACCGCGGATGGGCCGCAGGTACTGGAGTACAACTGTCGGTTCGGCGACCCGGAGACGCAGGTCCTCCTCCCCCGCCTGAAGACCGACCTGCTGGAGATCCTCCTGGCTGTGGTCAACAACCGCCTCGAGGGCACGGTCGTGGAGTGGAGCGACGAGGCCTGCGTGGGCGTGGTACTGGCCTCGGGCGGCTACCCCGGCTCCTACGAGACCGGCTTCCCCATCGAGGGGCTGGACGAGGTGGACCCGGACGTGCAGGTCTTCCACGCCGGCACCAAGCGCCGCGACGACGGCGCCATTGTCACGGCGGGAGGGCGCGTGCTGACGGTGGTGGCCGCCGGCGCCACTCTGGCCGAGGCGCGGGAGAAGGCCTATCGCAACGTAGAACGCATCCGCTTCCAGGGGGTACACTACCGTCGGGACATCGGCGCGGGCCGGGGCGAGGCGTAGCGCCCCGCCGTCCGCGAAAGGGCAAGCGAGATGAGCGCGGATCAGCCCCTCGTCGCCGTTGTCATGGGCTCCAGGTCCGACGCCGCCCTCATGCAGGGGTGCCTGGACACCCTGAAGGAGCTGGGCATCCCCCACGAGACGGCCGTCCTCTCCGCCCACCGCACGCCGGACAAGCTGCGCGAGTTCGCCCTCTCGGCCCGAGAGCGGGGCATCGAGGTCATCATCGCCGGCGCCGGCGGGTCGGCCGCGCTGCCGGGGGCCATCAAGGCCTACACACCGCTGCCGGTCATCGGCGTGCCCATCGATTCCAGCGCCCTCAAGGGTGTCGATGCCCTCCTGGCCATGGCCCAGATGCCGCCCGGCGTGCCCGTGGCCACGGTGGCCGTCGGCGCCTGGGGAGCCCGCAACGCCGCCCTTCTAGCCGCCGAGATCCTGGCCCTCCGGCACGAGGACGTCCGGCGCGCCTACGAGGACTACCGCTGCCGCCTGGCGGAAGGCTAGGGGCCTAGATATCCGCCCGTCGATGGGATAATCTGACACCGGCGACCCCGCAGGGATAGCAGGAGGCAGGGACGTGTTCAAGCCCCGACGCGAAGCCAAGCCCGTCGAGATGTTCCCCGGCGTCGTGCGCCGCACCCTGGCCAGCGGCGACCGCGCTACCCTGGTCGAGGTGACGCTGACCAAGGGCGCGACGGTGCCGCCACACCAGCACGAGCACGAGCAGGTCGGCTACATCGCCCGCGGCCGCGTCCGCTTCGAGATCGGCGGCGAGACGCAGGAGCTGGTCGAGGGCGATAGCTACCTGGCCCGCAGCAACGTCCCCCACGGCGTCACCGCCCTGGAAGACTCCATCGCCATCGACATCTTCTCGCCGCCGAGGACCGAGTACCTGGACTGACGCCATGATCGAGCGCTACTCCCGACCCGAGATGGCCCGCATCTGGTCCGAGGAGGGCAAGCTGGACCGCTGGCTCCAGGTCGAGATCGCCGTCTGCGAGGCCTGGGGCGAGCAGGCCCGCCTGCCGGACGGGCAGGGCGCCATCCCCCCAGAGGCGGTCGAGCGCATCCGCCACGCCCGCTACGAC
>CAZSSQ010000045.1:15007-17268 GCA_964609465.1 uncultured Dehalococcoidia bacterium | reverse complement strand
GTGAGGGCCTGGAGGGCGACGACGGTGTCCTGGGTGGAGCCGAAGCCGCCGTAGGCGTTGCGACGGGTGACCAGCCAGCGGGCGGCCCGCGAGGCGTTCAGGCGGTCGCCGTGGGCGTTGAGGGCCAGGGTGGCGTAGCCCGTGGCCTCGATGGCGGTACTCTGCTCGACCTGCTGCTCCCGGAACGGCATGGGCATCGGCTCCTGCTCGTCCTGCAGGGGAATGGGCCCCTCGCCGCCCCAGTGGAGGCCGTCGTCGTCCTCTTCGGCCATCGCCATGAGCTGGTCGTGGGCCTGGTCCCGAGAGGGGCTCTGGGCCAGCTCCAGGGCATAGGCCACGATGGCCATGGTGTAGGGGTCGTCGATGCCGGCGAGCTCGCCATCCAGGTAGTCGATGGCCTTCGCCGAGGCGGAGGTCTCGCCGGCCTCCATGAGGGCGATGGCGACGTAGGCGGTGAGGGCCGTCTTGCCCTGGACGCCGCCCACCATGTCCTCGTGGTGGACGAAGCCCACGGCCTCGAAGGAGCCGTCCGGCCGCTGCTGCTCGCTGATCCACTCCCTGGCCTTGTTCAGGACATCCTCGTCGATGAACATGAGGTCCTTGGCCTGGGCGAAGGTCTTCAGCACGAAGGCGGTGAGCCAGAGGCTGCCCTCGTCGTCGCTCTCCCCGAAGGCGGAGAAGCTGCCGTCGCTCCGCCGGTAGGTGAGCTCGCGCTGGTAGCCGGTGATCATCAGCTTCTCGGCCTTGGCCATGACCTCCGGCTTGAGCTGGTTGGTCTCGTTCAGGTAGCGGGCGATGAACACGTCGGGGGCGAAGAGAATCATGTTCTGCTCGCCGCAGCCGAAGGGCATCTGGAGGAGCTCGTCCAGGCCCTCGATGGTCTGGGTGAGAAAGCTGCCGGTGAGGGCCAGGTAGGCCCGCGCCGAGCCCTCTACCGCCTGGGCCGGCACAACGGCGCCGAGGGTCACCGAGTTGCCCGCCGAGAGGACGGCGTTCTCCACCACCTCGCGCTCCACGCCCTCGGGGACGATGGTGAGGTTCTTGACGACGGCGTCGGCGGCCTGAGGGCTGCGGGCCGTCACCTTGATCTCCTGCACGCCCAGCTCGCTGGGCCGGATGGTGAACGCGATGCTGCCGATATCGTTGGCGCCGACGGTCAGCGAGCCGCTGGTGCCGCCCAGGGGTTCGAACCAGCCGGACATCTCCATCTCCACCTGGAACTCCTGCGGCTGATCGAGGTAGTTGTAGAGCGCCACCTTGACGGGGAACTCTTCGCCCCGGACCGCCGAGTAGGGGAGGTCCACCTGTATGAAGAAGGGCTGTAGGACAATGAGCTCGCCCTCGGCGATGCCAAGGCCCTGCTCCTGAGACAGGGCGACGGCGCGCAGGACCCAGGTAGTGATGCTGTCCGGCGCCTCGACCGGCAGGGTGGCCCGGCCCTGGGAATCGGTCATGACGTCTGTCCAGATCCAGGTCTCCGGGAAGTACTGGCGGATGCGCTGCACCTCCGCCAGGCCGGCGACGCCCGCGGTAGGCGCCGGCACGGGCGCGAGGCCCGCAGCGTCCCGGCCCATAGCGTCCAAAGCGATGCCCTCCTCCATTCCGAACCCCTTGAACTGGGACTCGTACTCCTTGCCCTCAGGGACCTTCTTGTTGCTGAGCACCAGCAGGCCGGCGTCCTCGAAGGTCTCCTGGGCGCCGCGGGTGGTGACCCCCTCGTAGGGGGTGGCCTCGTGGAGCTCGGCCTGGGGCTCCATGTAGAGACGCTCCAGCTCGTCGAAGACCTGCTGGAGGTTGAGGCGGTTCTCCGCCAGGATGAAAACCGACCGGTCGACGGCCACCAGGCCCACCTTGGCCGGCCCCTGGGTCTGCACCAGGACATCCAGGGCATCGCCGGGCTCGACCTGCTCCTGGCTGAAGGCCACGGACACGCTCTGGGGGTAGTCGCCCTCCACGTCGAAGGGGATGTAGTCGGCGGCCACCTCGCTGTTGGGCAGGATCTGGTAGACGAGCAGGCGGGAGGACGGGGCCATCAGCGGGGTGGTGTTGAAGGAGATGTCGCTGGAGCGGGTGAAGTCGCTGAAGACCACACGGCCGCGGGCGACGACCTCGTAATAGAAGTTGGCGGCTTCACGCGTCGAGTGCACCTTGAAGGCCGCCTTGTCGCCCACCCGCAGTGCCCCCTCGCTCACCTGCTCGACGTGGATGAAGTTGCCGGACGGCGAGTAGGCGGCGTCGAGGGCGACGAAGGTGTAGGCGCC
>CAZSSQ010000045.1:6033-14907 GCA_964609465.1 uncultured Dehalococcoidia bacterium | reverse complement strand
GACTCGGACACCGTGAGGAGGCGGGTGGTCTTCTCCTCGTAGCCGGTGGCGCGCTCCTCGACCGTGATCTCCAGGGTGACGTTGCCCATCCCGCGCTCTTCCGGCACGCCGGCCACGTACTCAACGGCGGGAAGCTGGAACTCCGCCTCGCCGTCGATGTCGGTGGAGTAGCTGGCGAACTTCTCCCACTGGCCCACGTAGCGCTGGGCCTCGATGTGGAGCGTGCCCCGCACGGGTTTGCCGTAGCTGTAGGTGGCGCGCACCTTGCCCGTGACGGGCTCGTCGACCAGGAACCACTCCTTGGGCAGGTCCACCGCCACCTCGTACTTGGGCAGGACGTACTCCTCGACACGCACGTCTACCTCGGCGCTACGTTCGCCGGCCTGGGCGCTGACCTTCCAGACGCCCAGGTTGGGCTCGTCCGAGATGGGGACCTCGAGGGTAGCCATGCCGTACTCGTCGGTCTGGACGGTCTTCTTGAAGACCTTGGTGCCCTTGGCGTCCTGGAGGTCCACCGTGGCCTCCACCGGGACGGGCTTGAGCTCCGAGTCGAGGGAGATGAGCCGCACGTGGAGGGTCTGGCCCGGCTTGTAGATGGGCTTGTCGGTCTCAAGGAAGAGGAGCGAGCCCTCCTCGACCCGCACGCTCGCCTTGTCGCTGAAGCCCTCGCCGCGGACCTCAATCTCGTAGTCGCCGTCAGGCAGGCTTGGCACCTCGAACTCGATGGTGCCCTTGCCCTGGAGCTCGGCGCTCTCGGTCAGCACCTCGCGGCCGTCCTGGAGCAGCCTGACCTCGGCTGGACCGGAGGCCAGCTTGTCGCCGCTGAACAGCGTCAGGGAGACGGCCTCGCGCTCGCCGGTCCGCAGGATGCGGGGCACCAGGGCCACGTAGCCGTCGATGGCCGACTCGGTGTCGGAGCAGGCGCTTCCGAAGCCGAGCAGGACGACGAAGGCCAGCAGTACGGGGCCGATGGCGAATCTGGCGTATCTCATGGCTTTCCTCCCAACGTTCTGCCCTTCAGACGCACGGAGGCGGGGAAAAGTTCCCTAGCGGCAGGAAGATGCCACCGGATGCGGTAGCACCAGTCCCAGGTCAGTCCCTTTGCTCGAACGGGGTCAGCCCCCGTAGTAGTCCAGCCGGCGCCGGGCGAGGGCGCTGGCGATCTGGATGCTGTCCACCCCGTAGCTGCGGAGGGCGTGTCGCACGAACTCAAGTCCCCCTTCGAACTCGGGGTGGACCACCTCGGCGGCGCCCGCCTGCTTGAGGACGGCGTGGCTCGCGGGATCCCTGGCGCGGGCGATGATGTCAAGGCGGGGGTTGATGGCTCTAGCGCCAACGATGGTGAGCTGTGACGTCACCAGTTCGGGGGTGGTCACCGCCAGGACCTGGGCGCTGTCCAAATGGCACTGTTGGAGCACTTCGGCCTGTGAGGCATCGCCGTAGACGCAGGGGACCTTCCGGCGGCGGAGGTCGCTGATGACGTAGGGGTTCAGGTCCACTACCAGGCAACGAAACCCCCGACGCATGACAACCTCGGCCAGTTCCCGGCCAGAATCGTCGTAGCCGCAGATCACAACGTGCCGACGCAAACCCTCCGCGTCGTCGCCGATGTAGGCTTGGACGGGCTCGGCAAACAGTGGGCCGCTGCCGGGGACCGTCTGGAGTACACGCAGCAGTGCTGGCGCCAGGCGGAGCAGGAGCGGGTTCAGTATAATGCTCACCATCGCTGCCCCCAGGAAGGTGGAGTTGAGGTTAGGATCAATGACACCCTCGTCCATGCCCACCCGGGCCAAAATAAAGGAGAACTCGCCTGTCTGGGCCAATATCCCTGCCGTCATCACCGATGTCCTGCCACGCAGGCCGGCCGCTTGCACAACCAACAGAGTGATCAGGAGTTTCCCCACGAGGAGGGCGACGGCGATGAGGGCTACGCGGTCGGCGTGATCCAGGATGAAGCCGGGGTCGATGAGCATGCCCATTGCCACGAAGAAGATGGTGGCGAAGACATCCCGCAGAGGGAGGACCTCTGCCAGGGTGCGATAGCTGAACTCGGAGTTCGAGACGACAAGTCCAGCCAGGAAGGCTCCGAAGGCCACCGAGAGCCCCAGGAAGTAGCTGCCCACGGAGAAACCCACCGCCAGGGCGACGATGGCGAGCACAAACAACTCTCGGGAGTTAGTAGAGGCCACCCGGAAGAGCAGCCAGGGCACCAGGCGGGTCCCCAGGACGTAAGCGGCGCCCAGCAGCAACACTGCCTTGCCCGCCGCCTCGCCCAGGGCCGCGACGCTGATGCCCCCGGTGCCCGTGGCGGCCGGCAGAAGGATCATCAGAGGCACCACTGCCACGTCCTGGACGATGAGCAACCCCACGGCCGCCCGACCATGGAGCGTTCCCAGCTCCCCCCGCGACTCCAGGAGCTTCAGGGCAACCATGGTGCTGCTTAGGGCCATGAGGGCTCCGAGGTACAGCGCCTCCCCGCCGTCCAGTCCCAGCGCCTGCCCCACCAGGAGGCCCAGAGCCATGGTGAGCAGGATCTGGACGCTCCCACCGACCACAGCCAGGCCCCGTATGTGGCTTAACTCACGCAGCGAGAACTGCACCCCGAGGGCGAACATTAGGAAGGCGACACCGAACTCAGCGACCAGCTCGAGACGTTTCGGATCGCCGAAATCGCCGGGCGCGTAGGGCCCGATGACGACGCCGGCGGCCAGGTAGCCTACGACGACGGGCAGCCGCAAGTAGTGCGCCAGCACGCCGCCGAGGACGGCAGCGCCGACGAGCAGGAACACCCCGCGAAAGAGCTCTCCCTGGTCCATTGGCGTCCGGTCTTGCGCCCGATGCCCTTTGGGGCGCGCTGCTGCCGGCCGACGCACCTGGTCGGACGCGAGATTCCTTGCCCATTGTATCCCGCCGCAGCCCATCCGATGAACAAGGGGTCGCAGCGTTTACAGAGCGCGGGCTGGAGACGTTGTCTTAGGGGGAAGCGCTCTTCGACGAAAGCCCCCGAAGTCCACTCTGGGGCTAGTGCTCCCTGGCGATGCCGCCTTCTGGCGGCGCGGCGGGGCGCCGCCGTCCCGCCGGCGCGAAGCGGGCCGCCACTGCCAGGAGGGCGCACAGGCCGGCCGCCACCAGGAGCACCAGGCGCACGCCCACCAGGTCGGCGACGGCGCCGACAATCAGCAGCGGCGGTACCGACGCCAGGTCTGTCAGGGCGGACTGGGTGGCGAAGACACGTCCCTGGAGCTCCGGCGGCGAGCGGCGGTTGAAGACGGTGCGCGCCCCCACGCTCACCACGGTGAAGGCAAGGCCCAGAGGAACGGCCAGGAGCATGGTCATGCTCACCACGGAAGAGATACCCAGGCGGTCCTCGAGCCCCGACAGGTTCAGGCGCAGGTGCTCCTGGACGGCGTCGGCCGCGAAGTAGACGTAGCCCAGTCCCACCAGTCCGGCAATGAAGATCAGCAGGCCCGCCGTCACCAGCCGGCCGGGACTGATGAACCAGGCCAGGAGGGACGCCAGCGCCAGCCCTATCAGGGCGCCCACGGCGGCGGGGGTGGCGATGAACACAGAGTTGTCCGGCGCCAGGTGAAGGATGTCGTGGGCGTAGTGGGGTGTGAGGACTACCAGGGACTTCATGAGGAAGGCGGCCAGGGTCAGCTCCACCATGGCCAGGTAGATGGTCCTGTCGCGGCGGATCACCTCCAGCCCTGCCCAGAGGCCGATACGCCGCGGTGCCTCAGGCGGCGGCGACGGCGCCTTCTCTGGTTCCACCGGCGCCCCCAGGCCCGAGGTCCGGGCATAGGTTAGACCCCCGAGGACGAAGAGGATGCCGGAAAGCACGTAGAGCGGGTTCTCACCCACCGTCTTCAGGAAGGCTGGTGCGATAATCACCATGCCTGTCACCTGGGCGGCCAGGGTGACGAGGATGAGGTAGGCGTTGGCCGAGCCCAGGCGGCCTCGGCCCACGAGGCCGGGGAGGCCGGCGCTCTCGGCGGGGCCCTGGAGCTGGCCGACGGCGGCGAAGAGGAGCACCAGCAGGTAGATGTCGCGAAGGCTGGCGCCGTGCTGGAGCAGGGCCAGGCAGACGCCGGCCCGCACCAGACCCACCAGCAGGAGTAAGGCCCGCTTCGGCAGCCAGTCGACGACGAGGCCGGCCGGGATGCCCAGGATCACCGAGGGCAAAGTCATCGCGAGCACCAGCAGGGTGCTCTGCATGCTGGACTCTGTCCGCTTTACCACCACGATGAGAACGGTGTAGAGGATGATGTTCTGGCCTATTTGCATGGCCATCTTGGCCCGCAGAAGGCGCCAGAACAGCGGCTCCGAAAGTAGGCCAGCCGGCCGGGTCTGTTCGCTGGCTGCGTTCATCTGCTACCGTCCATCGTCGGCCATTATAAGGGCGGCGGCAGGCGTAAAGGTTGTATGATGTGGTGGGTAATGGCCCGCCGGGCGGGCCGTCCGAATACATGGGGCCCTTTTCTTGGACACCAGCTCGGAGCCTTCGTCCACCGGCGCTGCCCCGGCGGAGACGTCGCTGGAGGCGGTCCTGCCGCCAGCGCTTAGCCGCTGGATCCCCAGGGGCCGCAAGATGCGCATCGGCCTGGGTCTCCTGACCCTGGCCGCCGTACTGGGCCCCTCCGTCGTCCTCCTTCTCCTGCCGGAGTGGATGAACTTGGACGAACAAAGTCTGGGTGGGCTGGGCTACGCTGGTGTGTTCGTGGCTAACCTCGCCAGCACCGTCACCGTCTTCATCCCTGTGCCCGGCCTGACGGCCCTGGGTCAGGTCCTCATCCTGGATCAGGGCAAGGTCCAGAATCCGGTACTGGTAGGTCTTGCCGGCGGCTCCGGCATGGCACTGGGGGAGATCACGGCGTACATCGCAGGCATGTACGGCGGGCAGATGGCCGCCGGCCACACGGTCCCTGGCCCCCGCTGGACAAGGCGGCTGGTTGAGCGGGCGATCTCCCTCATCGACCGGCTGATGGACCACTTCGGCATGCTTACCCTGTTTGTCCTCTCTGTCATCCCCAACCCCGTCTTCGAGATCGCGGGCCTTACGGCGGGGGCGGTGCGCATGCCCTTTGGTCGCTTTATGAGTGCGGTTTTCGTCGGGAAGGTCCTCCGCGGCATAATATTGGCCTTCCTGGGCGCCCACTCTGTCAAGATTCTGGGGCTTTAGCCCGCTGTCGGACTTGAACACAACGCGCCAGCGTCCTATCATGCGATTCGCCAGCAGGAATTCAGCCAGGGCGACAGATGTCGGCCTTGGGCAGCGGAGGTGTCGTGGTCAGCGCTGACGGGGTTCAGCTCGAAGTTCGAGACCTTTCCATCCACTTTGGAGGCATCATTGCCCTCGACGGCGTCTCCTTCGATGTTAGGCCGAAGGAGATCGTAGGGCTCATCGGGCCCAACGGCGCCGGCAAGACGACTGTCTTCAACTGCGTCAGCCGTGTCTACGTGCCCGACCGAGGCTCGATTGTCTTCGAGGATCGGAACGTCCTCCGGATGCGCCCCCACGAGGTAGTGAGGGCGGGCGTCGCGCGCACCTTCCAGAACGTAGAGCTCTTTCGCTCCATGACCGTGATGGAGAACCTGCTGGTCGGCCAGCACATGCTATTGGGCACCAACCTGCTGGCCTGCGCCTTTCGCTGGCCTACCGTCATACGGGAGGAGAAACTGGCCCGAGGGCGGGCGGAGGAGATCCTCAGTTTCTTGGGCCTGGAGAAGCTGCGGGACGTGCCCGCCGCCGCCCTTCCTTTCGCCCTCCAGAAGCGGGTGGAAATGGCCCGTGCCCTGGTCTCCCGTCCACGCCTTCTCCTCCTGGATGAACCGGCCAGCGGCCTTAGTCACGAGGAGCTGGGCTCTCTGGGTGACCTCATCCGCCTCATCCGCGACGATCTGGCCGTCACTGTCCTGCTGGTCGAGCACCACATGGGGCTGGTAATGGCCATATCGGAGCGGGTCTGTGTCCTGGACTTCGGCCGCAAGATCGCCGAGGGCACCCCCGCGCAGGTGCAGAAGGACCCCACAGTCATCGAGGCCTATCTGGGAGAGCGTGCAGAAGATGCTCAAAGTTAACGAAGTCTATGCTTCCTATGGCCCGGTGGTGGCCCTGCGAGGGGTTTCCCTGCACGTTCCGGAGGGAGGCATAGTCTCCATCCTGGGGGCAAACGGGGCCGGCAAGAGCTCTGCTCTTCGGGCCATCTCAGGCCTGGTGCGCATCTCCCGGGGCAGCATCGAGTTCATGGGGAAGCGCATTGACCACCTTGCGCCGGAAAACATCGTCCAGATGGGGATATCCCAGGTGCCCGAGGGGCGTCAGATCTTCGGCGAGCTGAGCGTGGAGGAGAACCTGCGCCTGGGCGCCTACACCCGCCGCGACGGCGACGGCGTCAGGAAGGACACGCAGCGCATCTACGATTACTTCCCCGTCCTCGCCGAGAGGCGGAAGCAAACGGCGCTCACCCTAAGCGGCGGCGAGCAGCAGATGCTCGCCATCGGGCGTGCCCTCATGGCCCGCCCCCGCCTCCTGCTGCTGGACGAGCCCTCTCTGGGACTGGCCCCTCTGGTTACCCGTGAGATCTTTGAGATCATCCAGGCCATCAACGGTGAGGGGGTCACGGTCCTGCTGGTCGAGCAGAACGCCCGTATCGCTCTGGGCATCGCGCAGTTCGGCTACGTGCTGGAGACCGGGGTCGTGGTCCTGGCCGACACGAGCGAGACCCTTCGCGAGAACGAGGACGTACGGCGCTCCTATCTGGGCTACTAACGAAGGGAGAATAGAGGCCCGCAGCTCCTAGCGGTCGGTCTGCGGGTGACATCTGCGCCATCATCGTGCCGGGCATTGTCCCCAGCCGTGCGTCGCACGCGCGGCGAGGCCTGCCCGGGCGAGATGGCGATCTTTGTGCTCTCGGCTCTTTGAGAGGCGGAGACCGATGCGGCCGTACTATTGGCTCTCGACCTTTCTCGTTCTGGGGGTGGTCCTGCTCCTGGCGGCCTGTGGGGAGGGGGCACCTTCCGTCGGCAAGGAGAATGTTCCCGGCGTGACGGACACGGCGATCGTCTTCGGCACTCACATGCCGATGACGAGCGTGGCGGCAGTCTACGGTACCAGCATTGCCCCTGCCATTCAGGCCTACTTCGACTACCTCAACGAGACTCGGGGAGGCGTCCATGGACGCAAGATCAGGCTTGAGGTGGGTGACGATGCCTATGACCCGTCTCAGGCTGCTGACGTGGTCCGACAGCTCGTGGAGCGAGATGGGGTGTTCGCCATTCTCAACGGTTTCGGGACTGCCCAGCACAGCGCCGTGTTCCGTTATCTGGAGGAGAACGGCGTCCCCGACCTCTTCCCTGCCACAGGCGCCCGCAAGTTCACGGAGCCAGCGGCCAGAACCCGGTTTGGCTACAACCCGGACTACGTCATGGAAGGCACCATCCTCGGCCGCTACATAGCGGAGAACTTCCCAGGCCAGCGGGTGGGCTTGCTGCTCCAGAACGATGACTTCGGCCTGGACGGCGAGAAGGGCCTGCGCGCTGGCATTGGCGCAGCCGCCGAGGTGGTGGCGCGGGAGACTTTCGAGAGTACCACCAGCGACCTGGGCGCCCAGGTGACGCGGCTCAAGAGCGCCAGCCCCGACATCCTGGCCATCTACGCGACGCCCGTGCCGTTCGCCAACGCGCTGGTCTATGCCCGGACCGTCCTTAGCTGGGACGTGCCCGTCGTGGTGGCAGGGGCGGTGGCTGACCCCGCGGTCTTTGACCTCACCCAGGAGGCCAGCGAGCAGGCGGGGAAGGACGTGGTGGAGGGCGCCATCACCACCACCTACCTCGTGCCCCTCACGCAGCGCGACCATCCTGGCCTTGAGAAGCACCTGGAGATCATGGAGAGCCACGGCATCGAGGCCAACAACTTCACCATCTACGGCCAGTCCGTGGCTGAGCTGACGGTCGAAATCCTCGAGCGGGCCGGCAGGGACCTGACGCGAGAGTCTCTGGTGGAAGCGGCCGAACAGGTTCGCGACTTCACCTGCTCCGTGTGCGATGTGCCGATCACGTTCGGCGAAAACGACCGTCGGGGTGTCGAGGGCGTGCGCCTCGCCAGGGCCGAAGGCAGCCAGTGGGTGCCCTTCGGCCCGACCATCGGCTACTGAGCTGCGGCCGGGCCACATGGCAGGCAGGCTGGCATTTTCCTGTGGGTGCCATGTGCCCCATTGCCTGGGCCAAAGGGTCTATGTGGCCGGGGGCCGCCGTACCCCTCAGCGCGTCGCCATTTGGCCTCCGCGCGAGTCTGTCTCGCTGAGCCTTTTGGAAGGCAGAAGAGGGGAAAGATGGCCCTTAATCCCTGGGGGCGCCCCGCCTACTCTGCCGCTGAACCGGTGGACTGTGTTTCGCCACTACCGGCCCGGTCGCCGTCTAGCCCCAGGGGACATCTGGACGGATGGCCGGAGGCGAGGGTCGGGAGCCGGCGGACCCAGGGTAGGAGAGGGCAGTGCGAAGGCTCAGCATCAGGCTCAAGGGGTGCCCCAGGTGCCGCGGTGACCTCTTCCCCGAGTACGATATCACGGGCTCCGACCTGGTCTGCCTGCAGTGCGGCTACATACAGGCAGTGTCGACGCTCGAGCCCGCGGCCGAGGAGGGCCGCGATATCCCCGTGGGGGCCGGAGCCTCTCAGAGCCTGAGCGAGATGGCCGCCTAGGCTTCGTTGGCAGGAAGGCCGGCCTCCGGCGGCGCCGCCGGTAGAGTGACCACGAAGCGCGTCCCCGCCCCGGGGCTGCTCTCGGCTCGGATCTCGCCTCCGTGGGCGCGGACGATCTCCCGCGAGATGGCCAGCCCGAGGCCGGTGCTGCGCCCGGCGGCGTCCTGAGCTCGCCG
>CAZSSQ010000045.1:0-5933 GCA_964609465.1 uncultured Dehalococcoidia bacterium | reverse complement strand
TTGTCCAGGAGATTGCCCAGCACCTGCTCCAGGCGGTCGAAGTCGCCCAGGACGGGCGGCACGTCTCCGCTCTCCACCTCCAGGCTGACGCCTGTCTCCTGCGAACGCAGCGAGAAGACCTCGGCGCAGTGGGCGAAGAGCTCGTCCACCGGCACGGGGGCTCGCTTCATGCTCTCCTGCCCGGACTCGATGCGGGAGAGGTCCAGCAGCTCCTCGACGAGGTGCAGCAGCCGCCGTGACTCGTCCTCGATGACGCGGGCGGCCCTTTCCTCGCCCTCCGGCTCCGTGATGGTGCCGTCGCGCAGGGCCTGCGAGAAGCCTCGGATCGACGTGAGGGGTGTCTTCAGCTCATGGGAGACGTTGGCCAGGAAGTCGCGCAACGTCTGCTGAGAGCTGCGGACCGCCTCCGTCATGCGGTTGAAGTTCTCGGCCAGGGCGCGGGCTTCAGCGGGGCCCTGCACCGGCACCTTCTCCTGGTAGTTGCCGCGGGCCACGCTGACGGCGGCTCGGGTCACCCGTTGCAGGGGGAGATAGACGGAACGCGAGAGGACGAGGCCGGCGACGATGGCGACCCCCAGCCCAGCCAGGCCGGCCAGGAGCAGCCGCGGCGTCAGGTCGCCGATGACGGAGCTGGCGCTGTCCTTGGGCAGCGCCAGGACCAGGGCGGACGCCCTCAGCGGCCCCAGTGCGAACCGGGGCGGCAGGGGCACAGCCACGAAGAACAGCTCGCGGCCGTCCTGGGTGCGGTGCGTGCCCTGGTACAGGTGCCGGAAGTCCTGGGAGAGCTGGCTTGGCCCCAGGTCGAAGGTCTCGTCCAGGAGGGAGGGCTCGGCGGCTGCATCGCGCACTACGCGCCCGCTGGAGTCCACCACCAGGATGATGATGTCCGTATCGAGGGACTGCTGCCTCAGGTAGAGGGCCAGCTCTCGGGCCGTGAGGTCACGGCCGAAGAAGGTCAGGTTGTAGTAGACCGGCAGGGCTACCTGGCGGAGCGTGGAGACAGCCTGGTCCCCGCGGTAGCCGCCCAGGGGGAAGAAGAAGGCGAAGCCGGCCACGCCCAAAGTGATCGCGATGACAAGGGCGAAGGCCGCGTAGAGTCGCAGGCGGAGGCTGTTTAGCAAAGAAAGACCTCCAGGATGCTAGGTGGCCTCCTCGGTGCCGGAGGAAGAGGTCTCCTCCACCAGCTTGTAGCCGACCCCGCGCATTGTCTGGATGCCCACGCCGGAGCCCGCCAGCTTCTGACGCAGGTGCTGCACGTGCACGTCCACCGTCCTCGTCTCGCCGTAGAATTCGTAGCCCCAGACCAGGTCCAGGAGCTGCTCACGGCTGAGGACGATGCCGGCGTTCTCCAGGAAGGCAACCAGCAGATCGAACTCCTTGGTCCGCAGAGCCAGCTCTTTGTCTCCTGCGCGGGCCTCCCGGCGCTGCTTGTCGACGGTGAGGGGCCCCAGGCGGAGGGTCGGGCCGGCCCGCTGGCCGCTCTCGTAGCGGCGGAGGATGGCCTTGACGCGCGCCACCATCTCGCGGGGGTTGAAGGGCTTCGTCAGGTAGTCGTCGGCGCCCAGCTCCAGCCCCACGATCTTGTCCACGTCCTCGTTGCGGGCCGTCAGCATCAGGATAGGCACCTCGCTGTCCTGGCGCAGGCGGCGGCAGACCTCGAAGCCGTCGATGGTGGGGAGCATCACGTCCAGCACCACGAGGGCCGGCCGCTGGCGGTGCGCCATCTCGATGGCCTCCGGCCCGTCGGCGGCGCAGGCCACCTGGAAGCCCTCCTTCTCCAGGTAGAGGCTGGCCAACTGGCGGATGGGCTCCTCGTCGTCGACGACCAGGATGAGGGGTCTGGCTGCCACGAATGTCCTCTCCTAGCGCAGTATATCGAAGTTCAGCGCCATGGTACCGAATCTACAACCCCGAGCGAATCACGTGTCGTTATCGACTATTCGCGGGGTGGGTTCTGTCCGCTTCCCACTGACGTGCGACATACCAGTATGCCCTCTGGTGTGTAACGGCCGCACCCGTGGCAGGTAAAAAGTCGGTAAGCCCAAGTGCAGGGCGATCGGCCAGTGGGCCATTGACAGCGGGCGTGAGCGACGCCCCAAGCGGGAGGCTGCTGCTGAGAGGCGCTTTGCGACTCGGCCAATTGCTGTATTGCCTGGCCCGCCTCTTGACGAGCTTGCCATGTTGGAGTAGTTTGCCAGCGCACGCACAAAGGGGACCGCCGGCGAGGGTGCCACCGACGATCCCACAAAGCCGAGCCCTGACGCGGCCAGGGTTGGCTTGCCCAGTCTAGCATTGTAGGCCCGGACCACCGAAGGGCCGGGGCCCGTGTATTTGGTGACGCCGCCACAGTCTCCCTGCAGCAACTGCGCTTCTCCTCCACCGGCCGGCGGGTGAAGCTGCGTGGTGCGCTGAATCCTACCCGGTCAGCAGGTAGCCAATTCGAGCCAGCCGCGGCCCCGGCCCAGGGAGGGCCGACTTTGCGTCGGGGAGGCGGGCAATGACGCGAAAGCTGTTCCGGAAGGCTTTGCTCGCGGGTCTGGCGGCGGTGCTGACGGTGCTGGCCACCGTCTTCGGCGTGTCGTACCGCCGGGCCGACCCGGAAGCGTTGGCTCACGTCTACACGTTCCCAGGGAACGGGAACACCACCCACTTGCATATCGACGCCGACATCACCAACGGAAGCCGCCCGTGTGATCCCGTCGATGACACGGCCACAGTGGCGGTGGGCGCTGCCCACAAGGTAGGCGTCTGCATCGAGGACTACGTGCCCAACAGCATAGACGTCTTCGAGCTCTACATTCGGTACACCGGCAACCCCGACGCGACGCCCCCGACCACCCTCAACGTCGCCCAGACGCTCACGGGCCCGGCACCGATGCTGGACCTTAACCCGGACGCCAACGACGGCGATGACCCTACCGGGTTCAAGCTAGGCGGTGGGTGGGACTGCACTGGCCTCGGTGTGGCCCCGCCGGTGGGGGAGAAGACCGATACGGTGGGGGTGGCTGACGCGTTCATCGAGTGCAACGCCCACCTGGCCAACCCTGACCGGGACCTATCGGCCAACCCCGGCCTGCTGGCTACCATTGAGTTCACCGCTGTAGGTGCTGGCACTGACACCATCGACTTCGGCCCCATCGACGCCACCAACGCGAACAACGTGGGGAGCCCGCGCCCGGATGGCGGGATCGCCCGCTGCGGCACGGGGATACCGGCGGAGCAGGTGGGCTGCTTCGGCGCCACGATCGTGAAGTACTCGCCGGCGGTCGGTGGGATAGCGGAGCTCCCGGCCCTCGCTGGCCCCTCGGGTGAGGAGGCTGATGCCCACGCCGGGGAGTCCGGCTGGTGCGTTGCCAGCTACGGTGCCCTGGCAGGCGGGCTGGCGGCAGTGGTGGCTATGGCCGCAGGCACGTGGTACGCCAGGAGGCGGTGGCTCAGGTAGCTCGACATCACCGCCTCGCTCTGGTGCGCGTGGTAGTGCCAAAACGGTCATAGGTTGAGGCAGAGACACCGGGCGGCGCCCATCGAAAGGGCGACCGCCGCGTCAATCTTGGCGTCCGGGGCCTTCTTTATCTCCTCCAGCCACGGTTAGCGGACTCCGCAGGCGCGCTACCCCCGGCGTCTGGCCACCCAGCTCCACACTTACCCCCTGCTCGCTCCAGGGCTGCGGTGGGAGCCAGTTGGGCATCCAGCGTGGCTCTCGGACTGTAACGCGCGCACCCATCGCAGGTAAAACGACGGTAGACTCCGGATGGTGGCGACGGGCGGGGCAAGCTTCGCCTCGCCAGCCTGATGGCCATGAACAAAACAGACTATCAGCCACAGATGGGCACAGACAGACACAGATTGCCCGCAATAGGTTCCCCGAGCCTGGGAATCTGTGTTTTATCTGTGTGAATCTGTGGCAACCCATCGTGCGGCGGGCGTGAAATCGCGGTAAACTCTGGCCGACTATGCCGTCGCCGATGCGTCGTCGCTGGGTCGACGCTCGTGCGGGCTTGAGCAACACCCCAGCCTGAAGGCTGGGGCATCAGGAACCCAACTCATGCCCCCGCCTTTAGGCGGGGGTCGAGGATGGCCCACCAATCATGAAGCCGGACACATCATGTCTCTCCTCACCGGCAAGCTACCCGCGGAGCTGCTGGCTCGACTGCTGAGCCGCGTCGTCCGGCGCGACCCTCGGGTGCTGCTCGGCCCGACCCTGGGCGAGGACGCCGCCCTCATCGACTTTGGGGACCGAGTTCTGGTCGCCAAGGCCGACCCCGTTACCTTCGCCACCGACCGCATCGGCTGGTACGCCGTCCACGTCAACGCCAACGACGTGGCCTGCATGGGGGCACGCCCAGCCTGGTTCCTGGCCACCATCCTCCTGCCCCAGGGGGCGCCGGAAGCCCTTGCCGAGGAGGTCTTCGCCCAGATCGAGTCGGCCTGCGAGGCGCTCGACGTGACGCTGGTGGGTGGACACACGGAGGTGACCTACGGCCTGCAGAGGCCCATCGTGGCCGGCGCCATGCTGGCGGAGGCGGCCGCCGGCCGTATCGTACGGAACGATGCCGCCCGGCCGGGAGACCACGTCATCCTCACCAAGGGCATCGCCATCGAGGGGACGGCCCTCCTGGCGCGCGACGCCGCCGATGAGCTGCGACGCCGCGGCTTCGGCGAGGCCTCTCTGGAGCGAGCGCGCGCCCTCCTGGACCGCCCCGGTATCAGCGTGGTGCGAGAAGCCCTCCTGGCTTGCGACACAGCGCCCGTGCACGCCATGCACGACCCGACGGAGGGCGGCCTGGCCACGGCCCTCCATGAGGTGGCCGCGGCCTCGGGTCTCGTGGCGGAGGTGCAGGCGGAGGCGGTGACGGTGCTGCCCGAGACAGCGGAGCTCTGCCGGGCGCTGTCGCTCGACCCTCTGGGGCTCCTGGCCTCCGGCTCCCTGCTCATTGCCGTGGCCGAGGAGGACTGCGAGCGGGTGCGGGCTGTGCTTTCCAGGGCCGACATCTCGGCCGCCTGCCTGGGGTGCCTCATGGAGGGCACGGAAGGGGTTATAATAGACGAGCGGGGTAGGCGGCGGGATATCCCCCATTTTCGGCGCGACGAGCTGGCCCGTTTCCTGGAGTCCCTGGGAACGACAGGCGCCAGGGGCTGACGTATCGTCGCTTCTCCGGGACGGGTCGGCGCGGAGAGAGTGGAGAAGAGGTCGTGGCTCGCAAACCTGGCACCCTGAAGCAACTGCGCGACTCCGGCTACAAGGTGGTCACCGTAAAGGAGGAGATGCGCAGCAACCTCATCAAGAAGATCCGGCGCGGTGAGACGCTCTTCCCCGGCATCTTGGGCTACGAGGAGTCGGTGATCCCCCAGTTGGAGAACGCCCTCCTCTCCGGCCAGGACATCATTGTCCTGGGCGAGCGGGGGCAGGCCAAGTCCCGCCTCATCCGCTTGCTGGTGAGCCTGCTGGACGACGGAGTGCCGGCCGTGGCGGGCTGCGAGATCAACGACAACCCGTTCCGGCCCATCTGCAAGAGCTGCCGCGACCGTCTGGCCCAGGAGGGCGATAACCTCAAGGTCACCTGGCTCACGCCCGACCAGCGCTACGGCGAGAAGCTGGCGACCCCCGACATCACCATCGCCGACCTCATCGGCGAGGTGGACCCGATCAAGGTGGCGGAGGGCCGCTACCTCTCGGACGAACTTACCCTCCACTACGGCCTGATCCCCCGCACCAACCGCGGCATCTTCTGCATCAACGAGCTCCCAGACCTGGCGGAGCGTATCCAGGTGGGCCTCTTCAACATCATGGAGGAGCGGGACGTGCAGATCAGGGGCTACCGCATCCGTATGCCCCTGGACGTCTACCTGGTGGCCAGCGCCAACCCGGAAGACTACACCAATCGCGGCCGCATCATCACGCCGCTCAAGGACCGCTACGGCGCCCAGATCCG
>CAZSSQ010000044.1:2941-17887 GCA_964609465.1 uncultured Dehalococcoidia bacterium | reverse complement strand
CCCTTGCGAGGCCGTCGGGGTCTCAAGACCCCGACCTACGAGGCTGCTTGGCTGCGCTGAGATTCCTCGTCCGCCACAGGCGGACTCAGAATGACAGTAGTGCCATCCCATGACGGTCATGTCACCGCGCGGCAGTCGTGTCACCCTGAGCGCCCGGACGGGCCCGTCTGGGAGGCGAAGGGTCTCCTCGGAATCGGGTCTGGCCTAGATGCGCTCGGCGCGGATGACGAGTCGGTGGCTGTACTGCCGGACCTCGCGGTTGAAGGTGCCGGTGCAGGTTATGATGGTCACCGTGTCCTTGCCGGTGGGGCCGACGATATCGGCGATGGGGGCGTCGTCGCCGGCGTAGGCCGTGCTGCTTACCACCACGTACTGGTAGTCGGTGCCATCGGCCAGGCGCACCTCCACCAGGTCGCCGGGCCCCAGCTCGCGCAGGTGCCAGAAGACGGCCGGGCCGACGCTTGCGAAGTCCACGTGGCCGGAGAAGACGGCGTTGCCGCCGGTTCCGGGCTGGGCCGTGAAGCCGTACCAGCCCACTTCAAAGGCCGTCTTGGGGGACTGCATAACGCCCTGGCCATCCACCCCCAGCGCCACCACCGGGGCGTCGACCCCGATCTTGGGGATGACGAGGCGGGTGAGGGGAGCGTTGCTGACCGGGGTCACCTGGGGTGTGGGCCTGGCCTCGGCGAGGCCCTGTAGCTGCGCCTGGTCCAGGTTGAAGCCGGTCGAGGTGTTGGCGTCGCTGAGTGGGGCCTCGGTGGTCGGCCCGGGAGTCGTTGGCCCGGAGGTGGAGTTGAGGTCGCCGCCGACCAGGCCGGTGAAGGCCAGCCCCAGGAGGGCCAAGGCGGCCAGGATAAGCATGACGCCAGCGCCCATCAGCCAGCGGTGCCAGCGCCGGTTCCGCCCGGAGTAACGACGGGGCATCAATGTCTAACCCTCGAAATAGGTAACGACCATTCATTATACGTCATTACCCCCGGTTCAGGTTCACGTCCATCTTGCGGAGGAAAGGGTCGTAAGGACGGAGCTTCCCCCCCGAAGGCGGGTCCGCCTCGGATGGTGAGCGGGAGTTGTACGCTCATGATGAGCGGGAGTTGTACGGTCATGGTGAGCGGGAGTTGTCCGCTCATGGTGAGCTTGTCGAACCATGAGGCCGGCTTCGGGAGCCAGCCTGAGGCTGGGGTTCGGCGGATTCGGGGGAAAGGGGACTTCTTGGGCCCGCTGGGCGTTAACTATTTGTGGGCCCGCCGCGTTTCTACTGTCAGAGCGGCCCTACCGGGTTCCGCCTGGTTTGATATGGCCGTTTGTCCGCGTGCCCCGGGAGCGCCCCGGGCCGCCGGAGTATTGACAAGGGACGCCTAACTGTACTAAAGATAGGCGACGGTGGCGGGAGCAGGTCCGCCTAAGGCGGACAGGCCGGCCTACCGGGAGGTAGGCGCGAAAACGGGACCTAGCCTAGTTCACTAGCCCGTCAGGGCAAGGAGGGCCAGCTTCATGCGCGTTCCAGGGCACCAGAGAAAGTCTTACACATGGAGGTGGACGGCAGCGCTCGCGGGGCTCGCCGTCCTTACTTTTGCGCTGGTCATGGCGGTGACGGTGAGACCGGCCGAGCGGGCCGAGGCCCTCAGCTTCCAGGTCAACCTGCTCACCGACGTGCCCGACACAGGTGACACTGTCGGCACTGCCGGCGCCTTCGATGCGGGCGACACCGCTGACGGCCACTGCGACACGGACCCTGTTACGGCCGGATATCAGTGCACCCTGCGCGCCGCTATCTTCGAGGCCAACGCCAACGGCGATACCGCCGACACCATCACGTTCGGCTCCCTTTCGGGTACCATTGGCATCGCCACCACTCTGCCCGTGGGCGCCAGCCCTGGTTTGGGCGCTGGGCCCCTGGCCCTGGCCGACCATACAACCATAGACGGCAACGGCAGCGTCACTGTGTCCGGGGGCGCCTTCTCCTGCTTGACGGTGACCAGCGCCAGCAACGTCATCCGCGACTTGGCCATCACGGGCTGCCTGCTCATAACGCAAGGGGGCGTGCTCATCACAGGCGAGGACGCCGATACCAATGCCGTGCGCGGCAACACCCTCATCGGGAACAGCAACGGCGTCGTAATCGCTGCGGGGGCCGACAGCAACACCATCGGCGGCACTACGGCTGCCGACCGGAACGTGATCCGCAACAACACAATTGACGGCGTTTGGATCACCGGTGCAGGCACGACGGCCAACGTGATACAAGGCAACTACATCGGCACCGACTCAAGCGGCGTCGCAGCCGCCCCTAACCTTGACGGCGTTTATGACGGCAGTTCCTCCGGCAACTTCATCATCAGCAACGTTATCTCCGGCAACAGCGGAAACGGTATCACCCTGGTAGGCTCCGACGGCAACGCGGTCCAGAGCAACTTGATAGGTATGGGCGCCGACGGCGTGACGCCGCTGGGGAACAGCGGCAACGGTGTCAACATGGCCGGAGCCGCGGACTCCAACCTCATCGGCGGCACCGCCGCCCAGGGCAACACCATCGCCTACAACGCCATCGGTGTAGTTGTGAACGCTAGCAACCTGGATAGCATCCGCCGCAACAACATCTTCCTGAACACGGGTGTCGGAATCTCGCTCGTCGCCGGAGGGAACGGCGGCGTGGGCGTCCCCACGATCAGTGCCATCAGCTTCTCCGGCGGCCTGCATCTCCTGTCCGGTACGGCCCCGCTTCTCGACTATGCGTCGGGCAGCCAGGTGGACGTCTTCAAGGCTGACCCGGGAGGGGAGGGGCGCCAGTACCTCGGCACCGCCACCGTCTTCAACGATGGCGCCACCGCGACCTGGAGCGTGAGCGTCTGCGGTCTCACCGTGGGTGACCAAGCAGTGGCCACGGCCACTAACACCTCCGGCAACACCTCGCAGTTCTCGCTACCGTCTTCCACGGTGGGCTTCGGCACCTGCGTGCTGGCGCCCACGCCCACCATCACCACCACGCCGGCGGCCACCAGCACGACTGCGCCCACGAACACGCCGGTTGCCACCAGCACGCCCACCTACACAGTGACGCCGGTGGCTACGGCCACGCCGACAGCGCCGACTATGGAGTCGGTGGCGCTGGTAGCCGGCTGCAACCCGGTGGCCAGCACCTACCCGGATGACACGCCCATCGCCACCATCGGCGGCGCCGTTTCGCCCTCCGGCATCCTCATCTCCATCTGGTGGTTCGACACGTCCACCAGCAGGTGGCTCGGCTACTCGCCTCAGTTCCCCGCGGCCAGCGACCTGACCGCGGTGGACCGCCTGGACGCGATCTTCATCTGCGTCAGCTCCAGCGGTACCTGGAGCCGGTGGCTGATCTAGAGAGGCGGAACGGGCGGTACTATTGAGGACGAGAAGTTAGGGGTTCGCAAGACGGGGGCGGCCAGGGGGCCGCCCCCCTTCTTTCAGGCCTGCCTACCGGCAGGCAGGCCTGCCCGCTTGCCCGCCTTGCCAGGGCCGGCAGGCGGGGAGGAAGGTTAGCGCGGGACCTCGCCTAACTCACTAGCCGGTCAGGGCAAGGAGGGCCCAGTCTGATGCGCGTTCCGGGGCACCAACGAGAGTCTTACACCTGGAGGCGGACGGCAGCGCTCGCTGGGCTGGCCGTCGTTGCTTTTGCGCTCGCCTTCTGGCTTGCCTCGAGCCACCGCTCAGGCGTTCACGCGCAGGTCAGCGACGTCGTGGACATCATCGACGGCGGCGTGGACGTGGATCAGAGCGGCAGCGTTACGTCCGCCGACGACCTCAACAACGTCCTCTTGATCGTCGACGAAGACGGGCACGCTACGCTCAAGGTGGTGGACATCATCGACGGCGGCGTGGACGTGAATGAGAGTGGTAGCGTCACTACCGACGACGACCTCGCCAACGCCACGCTGTTCCAGGGGGGCGCTGGTAACCAGGTCGACATCATCGACGGCAAGGTGGACGTCGATGAGAGTGGCAGTGCTGACGGCTCTGACGATCTGGCCAGCGTCCGGCTCGTCGCGGGCGCCGCTGTTACCGATCAGGTCGACATCATCGACGGCCAGGTGGACGTGAACGAGAGCGGCGGGGCTACCAGCGCTGACGACCGCGCCAACGTCCTCCTGCTCGTGGACTCGGCGGGGAACAGTGCGCTCATTACGGTAGCCATTCTAGATGGCGGCGTGGACGTCAATCGGAGCGGCGACATCACTCCGACTGACGACTTGGCCGACGCCACACTGTTCGCGGGGGGTGTCGGCGATCAGGTTGACATTGTCGACGGCAGAATAGACGTGGACGAGAACGGCACGGTTGACAGTGCCGATGACCTGAACGACACCCTGCTTGTGGCGGACTTTGGCGGCAACCACGAGGTGGACATTATCGACGGGGGGGTCGACGTCAACCAAAGCCAGGACGTGACCGCCACGGACGACCTCGCCGATGTTCTGCTCGAGGTGGACGACGACGCCGAGAGGACCCTAGTCCTGGTGGACATCCTCAACGGCGGCGTGGACGCGAATCAGAGCGGTACTGTGACTACCGACGACGATCTCGCCGATGCCACGCTGTTCCAGGGGGGCGCTGGTCAACAGGTCGACATCATCGACGGCGGCGTGGACGTGGATCAGAGCGGCGGCGTTACGGCCGCCGACGACCTAACGGACGCCGTGCTGGTGGCCCCCGGTGGCGCCGGCGCGGGCACGACCACGCCCACACCGACGGGCAGTACCACGCCCACGCCGACCAGCACGCCCACGGCCACGCCCACCGCTAGTCCCACGCCTACACCGACAACGATCCCCATGGAGTCGGTGGCGCTGGCGGGCGGCACCTGCAACCCGGTGGCCAGCACCTACCCGGACTACACGCCCATCGCCACCATCGCGGGCGCGGTCGCGCCTTCGGGTATCCTCACGTCCATCTGGTGGTTCGATGCTTTTGCCCGTACCTGGTACGGGTACTCGGCCCAGGCCCCCCAGGCCAGCGACCTGACCCAGGTGAACCGCCTGGAGGCGTTCTCCATCTGCGTCAGCTCCGCCGGCGCCTGGAGCCGGCCCAAGATCTAAGGAGGCAGAGCGGGCGGCGCTATTGAGCGCGAGGAGTTAGGGATTCGCAGGACGGGGGCGGTGGTCGGCTACCCCCTCCATTCAGGCCTGCCGGCAGGCAGGGAGGAAGATTAGCAGGGAAGGAGCAAGGCCCATGCGTGTCCAAAAGCTTAGCCCACGCCGCTGGCGCCGCGCCTCCACCAGAGGCGGGTACGCCTCCGGCGTGGCGGCAGCAGCCCTTCTGGCCAGCGTAGGCATGGCGCTGCTGGTCTGGCTGGTGGTCATCCCGGCCACCCGCGTCCAGGCCGCCACCTACACGGTCAACGTCGCCACCGACGAGGGCGACGACAACATCGGCGATGGTCAGTGTCACACGGCTGGAGGCCAGTGTACCCTGCGCGCTGCCATCCAGGAGGCCAACGCCTCCGTCGATGACGACGTCATCGCGATCGGCGTCAGCGGGCCCATCGTCCTCCTTGGCGGCCTGCCGGACATAACGGACGACGACCTGATCGTCACCGGGAGCGGCCAGCAGGTCAGCCTGACCGCCCCCGGCACTGCCTTCGTCATCAACCACGCTGACCGCGTCCAGATCAACAACCTGGTCATCGACGGTGAGGGCATCGGCACCACGGGCATCGTTGTCGACAACTGGTCCGACGACCTGGTCCTGGACGGCCTCACGGTCCGCGGCTTCGCTGCTGGGGTCCTCTACACCGTCGGCAGCGGCGGCGATCGCAACATCATCCGCAACTGCACCTTCACCGCCAACCGTGACGACGGCGTTGTCCTCAACGGCGGCAGTGACGACGTTGTCCGCGACAGCGTCATTACCAACAACGGCGACGCCGTTGGCGACAACGGCATCGAGGTGAACTGGGAGGACGACGTCCTGATCGAGGGCAACACGTTCTCGGGCAACTTCGACGCCCAGATATTCGTCGGCTCCCTGGGGGCCCTACACCTCACCATAGTCCGGAACACCATCACCTCGGGCTCCGATGGCATCGTCATCAGCGCAGGGGTGAACGCGGCGGCCGCCATCGACATCGGGCTCTCCGTGGACAACCGCAACGTTTTTCGCGGTGCCATCGCTGCCCCGGGGGAGCAGCACCTGAGGGACCTGAGCGCCGCCAACATCAACGCCATCTACAATGACTGGGACGCCTACAACCCGGCTGGGATCGAGGGCGTCATCTGCCATGACGGTGACCCTGGTTGCGGCCCCGGCGTCGTGGACTTCGATCCGTTTATTGACCACGCGTCGCCTCTCGAGACTGCTACGCCGACGGCCTCGGTTACCCCGACGCCCGGGACGCCTACGGAGACGCCTACAGAGACGCCCTCGGCCACAGCCACTCCAGGCGGGGTGGAGACGCTGCCCCTGATAGCCGGCTGCAACCCGCTGGCCTGGACGGGAAGTGACGACACGCCCATCGCCGACATCGCCAGCGCCGTCTCACCGCCGGACATCCTCGTAGCCCTCTGGAGCCTCGAGGGTGGCGTCTGGCTGGGGTACTCTCCCCAGTTCCCCGAGGTGAGCGACCTTCAGGAGATGGACCGCCTGGACGTGGTCTTCGTCTGCGTCAGCACTGGGGGCACCTTCAGCCGGCTCCAGATCTAAAGAGGCGGAGCCGGCGGCACTATTGAGCACGAGGAGTTAGGGGTTCGCAAGACGAGGGCGGCCGCCGGGCCGCCCCCGTCTGTTCAGGGAGGAAGATTCGCAGGGAAGGAGCAAGGCCCATGCGTGTCCGAAAGGATACCCGCCGCTGGACCCAGGGAGCGGTGGCAGCTCTCCTGGGCACCCTGACCCTGGGCCTGCTGGTCTGGCTGGTCGCGATGCCGGCCACCCGTGTCCAGGCTGCCACCTACACGGTCAACGTCACCACCGACGGCGATGACCTGGCTATTGACGGCGTCTGTGACTCCGACGCGGCAGACGGCGACCAGTGCAGCCTGCGCGCAGCCATCCAGGAGGCCAACGCCTCCCCGGACGACGATGTCATCGCGATCGGCGTCAGCGGGCCCATCGTCCTCCTTGGCGGCCTGCCGGACATAACGGACGCCGACCTCATCATCACGGGCGGTGGCCAGACGGTCAGCCTCACCGCTCCCGGCACCGCCTTCACGGTGAACGCTGACGGCGTCCAGATCAACAACCTGGTGATCGATGGCGAGGGCATCGGCACCACGGGCATCAAGGCCACGGCTGCCACCGACGACCTGGTCCTGGAGGGCCTCACGGTGCAGGGCTTCACGGGCAACGGGATCGAGTTCGCCGGCGGCGAGGACAGCGCCCTCCGCGGCAGTGTGGTCACCGACAACGACGACAGTGGCCTGAAAGTGACAAACACAGACGACCTCGTGGTCGAGGGCAACACATTCTCGGGCAACTCCGACGCCCAGATATTTGTCGATGCCTTGTTGGTGGGCCAGGACCTGTTCATCACCCAGAACACTATCACGTCTGGCTCCAACGGCATCGTGATCGGCTCGTCCGTCAACGCGGGCGCCAACATCGATATCGGCCTGTCGTACGACAACCGCAACGTCTTCCGTGGGACACTTGGGGCCGGTGAATACCACTTGGTAAACCTTGCGGCCGCGGACATCGATGCTGAGTACAACGACTGGCATAACTACGATATGACGGGCGTGGAAGGCGTGATCTGCCACGACGCTGACATCGACCCGGGTTGTCCCGTTGGCACGGGGCCGGGCCTCGTGGACTTCGACCCGTTCGTCGCGACGGAGTCGCCACTGCCCACGGCCACTCCGCTGGCCACGGTCACCCCGACGCCCGGGACGCCTACAGTGACACCCACAGAGACGCCGGGCGCCACCCCCACTCCGGGCGGCGTGGAGACGATGGCCCTGATAGCCGGCTGCAACCCGGTGGCCTGGACGGGAAGTGACGACACGCCCATCGCCGACATCGACGGCGCCGTCTCACCGTCGGATATCCTCGTCGCCCTCTGGAGCCTCGAGGGTGGCGTCTGGCTGGGCTACTCGCCCCAGTTCCCGGATGTCAGCGACCTTCAGGAGATGGACCGCCTGGACGTGGTGTTCGTCTGCGTCAGCACTGGAGGCACCTTCAGCCGACCTCTGATCTAGCAGGGGGCACGGCCCTGTCGAACGGGATTAGCCGTAGGGGCGGAGCATGCTCCGCCCCTACGTTGTCCACGGTGGGGCTGCGCTAGAAACGTAGAGGAGGCCTTCAGGCCTCCACCTGGAGGGCTAAAGCCCTCCTCTACACCTTCCCGGTCGGCAGTTTGCGAAGGTCAGCCGCTCTGGTCCAGGTAGGGACCGTAGGCGCGCTCAGTACGCACGGCGCGCCGGTCGCTGTAGTTGTGGCCGTCCCAGGAGCCGGCGCAGGTGAGAAGGGTCATGGCATCGCGGCCGTTCATCTCGAAGACCCTGTCCCAGGGGATATCCTCCTCCGGCCACTTTTCGTTCCAGACCACGGCATAGTGGTAGACAGTCCCATCGTCCAGCCGTACCTCCACCTCGTCGCCTGGCTTCAGCTCACTCAGGTCCCAGAAGACAGCGGGGCCGTAGCGGATGTAGTCCACGTGGCCGGAGAGGATGGCGTTCCCTCCGAACCCCACCCGGTGCTCCTCCCCGGGGTGGTACGTGGACATGTCGTACACGGCGACCACTTCCGGGCCGCTGGGCATGGGCATGACCCCGTCCGTGTCCACAGTCTTGGACTCCAGGGGAGCGTCCACGTCGATCTTGGGGATCAGCAGCCGTGCGGGGGGCGCGTCGCTGGGCGGAACAGGGCTCACCGTGGGCCACGCCGGGGCGGTAGCCGTAGCCGTCGGTGCCACCGCCTCCTGCTCGTGCTGGTCTCCTCCAAAGACCCCCTTCATCAAGATCACAACCAGGACCGCCCCCAGCAGCGCCGAAACCAAGGGGGCAGCTACCAGAAGTAGCCGCGTTGGGATGGTTAGTCTCCAGAGCCGCATGGGGCCTCCACGTGTTCGCCTCTGTCAAGGACTAGCGACGGGCCTTCTGACCAACCAGGATATCACAGCCGGGCTGTGACCGTCGTCAGCCAGGGCCCGCATCCTGGGAAAGATAGAGCGAGCCTTCCCGGAAAACCGGGAAGGCTCGCCTCATCTCAAGGTCGTACCTCTGCCTCGCCGCCGGAAGCGGCTCCGCCTCTTCCGCCAAAGGCGGATTCGCCTGTGACGAAGGAGGAAGGCAGGGTCGCCTCACCTAGCGGGTGTACCTCCGGTAGGCCACCGCACCCGCCGTGCTCAGCAGAAGCAGCGTCAGCCCGAGACCCGTGTAGGCCCACCAGGGCGTCCCGCTTCCACTGTCTAGGTAGCCACCCGTACCCGTTATGATGTACGGCGTCGCCGTGACCGGCGCCACCGTGGGCGGCGCTACTGTGGGTGGTGCCACCGTAGGCGACACGGCCTGTGGGGCCAGGTCTAGCTCTGTGAACTGGCCGCTGCTCCAGGTACCGCTGCCCGCAGGGCCACCATCCACCGTGAAGCTGATCGCGGCTCCCTCGGTGCCGCACCCGGTCGTCTGCGCGCTCGACACTACGTCCAGGACATACGTCGAGTCCGCCTGCACAGTCGTCTGGCCGCAGACAGTGCCGCCGATTGTGGCCTGCACGCTGGCGCCTGCGGCCGCCCCGGTGACATCGCCGAAGAAACGGTTGGGCGGCGTCGGCGGCTGCGCGCTCACGCTCGCCGCCATCAGCGACGAGATCAGCGCCACTACCGCTGCCACTAGTACGCCCCTTCTAAGGGCCTTCCAGTTAACAATCATGGTTTCAGAACCCTCCGTTGATTCGTTTCCCAGAGCTAGCTTCTTAGCTGAAGCCCTCGACTCTAGAACACTGCCGGCTTGATGGCGCCGGACGCGTCTATGCAGGTGGAGCTCACCTGCAGGTCGTTGACGGGAGCCATCCTAGTGGCCTCCGGAGCGACGAGCCCTGCCATACACCCGATCAGGGTCGAATGCCCGACAGTGCCCAGGGCCTCGGCGAGCGAGCCTTCCCGGATACGGTCAACAAGACACCCGGGAAGGCTCGCTTCATCTCAACGTCGTACCTCCACCTCGCCGCCGGAGGCAGGTTCGCCTCTTGCGCCAAAGGTGGATTCACCTGTGGCGAAGGCGGGAGGCAGAGTCGCTTCACCTAGCGGGCGTACCGCCGGTAGGCCGCCGCACCCGCCGTGCCCAGCAGGAGCAGCCCCAGCCCGGCAGCCATGTAGGCCCACCAGGCCGTCCCGCTGCTGCCGTCCAGGTAGCCACCGGTACCCGTCACGATCACCGGCGTCGGCGTGACCGGCGCTACGGTGGGCGGTGCGACTGTGGGCGGCGGGGCCCTTCCGTCCAGGTCCAGCTCTGTGAACTGGCCGCTGCTCCAGGTAGCACTCCCCCCTGGGTTGCCACCCACCGTGAAGCTCACCGAGGCTCCCTCGGTGCCGCACCCGGCCGTCTGGTTGCTCGACACTACGTCCAGGACATAGGTCGAGTCCGCCTCCACCGTTGTCTGGCCGCAGACGTTGCCGCCAACGGTGGCCGTGACGTTGGTGCCCGCCGGGGCCGGCGCCCCATCTACGGTCGCGTTGCCGAAGAAGCGGTTGGGCGGCGTCGGCGGCTGCGCGCTCACGCTCGCCGCCATCAGCGACGAGATCAGCGCCACCACCGCGGCCACCAGCACGCCCCTTCTCAGGGCTTTCCAGCTAATGATCATAGCTCAAGGTCCCTCTCGACTGATTCCTTTCTCGGAGCCTCAGCCCCGTTGAAGGCCGCAGGGTGTGGGGTCCCAGATCGGGCCCCCACACCCTGCCACTACTCCTAGATCACCGGTCGGTCGATCGTAGCAGTCGCGTTCACGCAGACGAAGATCGCGTCCAGCCGGTTCACCGACGCCAGGTCGTTCACGGCCGCCGGAGCGGTGGGCGAGTAGCCCTGCCAGGTGCTCGAGGCCGTGTCGAACTTCCAGATGGCGTCCAGGGCCTCGGCCGGCGTCACTCCGCCAGCCACCGTGGCGATCAGGGTCCCGTCAGGCCACGTTGCGGCTAGCGGGTTGCAGCCCGCGATCAGGTCCACCGTCTCCAAGTCGGGGTTGAGACTCACGGTGAACGTGTGGGTCGCCGGCGGGATGTCCGGGTAGGCGTCCAAGCTGCAGCTCAGCGTGACCTCCGTCCCCGGGAAACCCGTGGGCACCAGTACGAAGTGCGCCATCCCCTGAACGTCGGTGGTGTCGCGGTCGGCCAGCAGACTGAAGAGGCCGGCCAACGGGTCAATCGTACAAGTCACGGTCTTGCCGGCCATCGGGTTGAGCGACTGGTTCAGCACCACCGCGGTCACGTTTATCTGACTTAGCGGTGACACCAGGGCCGGCAGGGCCCCCAGGTTCTCGTCAAACAGGTTGATGGTCGGGACGAGGCCCGCAGACGGCTCGCCGATGAAGTTGACGTACGTCTGCCGGGTGGTGCCCGCCATGCTCCCCTGCTGGGCGGTGATGGTGGCCTGTCCCACGTCCGCCGTGCGCACTGCCAGGTAGCCCACCGTGCCGTTGGGCGCTGCGTCCATGTCGCAGTTCTGCATCGGGAAGGGCGGCCCCGGCGGGACCGGCCAGTTCCAGAGGCTGCCATCAAGGACGGACACCGACTTCCCCTGCGGGCAGTCGGCACCGGCGAGCGCCAGCGACGGGAAGACCATCAGCGGTTGCAGGCTCATCTGGCCCACGTCGGTCTGGTACTGCACCAGGTCATCCGTGGGGTTCCCTGGGGTGTCCTGGCCGCAGCCGTAGAACGGCCCCACCGCACCGATGGTCGAGCCGTTGATGACATCGCTCATGTCACCCAGCGTCGTGGGGACCCATACCCCTCCAATCATCAGGACCGACTTACCGACGTCGGGGCACCGGTAGCCAATGATGGAGAAACCGGGCGGCAACGGCGCGAGCGGGGTCGTGTCGGGCTCCACGATCGGTGCCACGGCGAACATGGTCTGCACTGCGATCACCTGAACGGTCCGTGTGTTTCCGGACTCGTCGGTGGCCGTGACCTGCAACAGCTCATCCTTGCCGCCACCGTTGAGCAACACCGACATCCATCCATCAAACACGACGGCGTCGACATCGCACAGGGCCGTCTCGTCGCAGAGGAGACGGTCGCTCCCGCTGGCGGCAAACCCGGCGGCAGTGGGCCCCGCCGCGAAGGTCGACAGGTCAATGGCCTGCACCTTGAAGCAGACGCTGCCCAGGCCGTCCCACACTCCGGCGGCGTTGATATTGCAGTTGGAGTCAAAGATCGCCCCGCTGTCCGGGAACTGCCCTAGCCCAGGCTCAGCGAGCACCGAGATCAGCGCCTGGTTCCCTGGCGGACTCGCGGGGATCATGGCCGGCACTACCTGGTCGGTCAAGAAAGGTAGGGCCGGGAAGAAGGACGGCAGGGCCTGGATGCCGCCGGGGGACAAGAAGGCCGCCTCGCTCGTCTGGCTGGGAGCGCCGGGGCGCAGCATGCCAAACACCAGCAGCACGGCCCCGATCAGGCCCAGCACTCCTAGTTTCCTTATGCTAATGCTCAAGGGTTGCTCCTCCTTTGGGCGGACTTGCGGCTGCGGCCTTGCCACTTACAGGCCCCGGGCACGAAAAATCTGGGTCAGACCACCAAAGTCCCTTCTTGGCTGGCGGGCCCAGCTTCTCCTTCCCGAGTACATTACGGCTTGCCGCCGCCGCATTCCCTTGCTTTTTCCTTACCTTCACGTTTACCGGTCAATGAATCCGCTAGCTACAGAGTGGCCGGCCCCCGCCCTCGGTCCGCCGGAGCTGGCCTGCCCCGGACAGCCTCTTCTCGGGCGGCAGCGAGGCCGCTTCTGAAGTTAGCTACGTCGCATCCCCCCTTCCTGTTCCCCGCCGCCCTTGCCAGGGGACCGGCGGGCTCCGTAATTTGTAAATCCCTGGCGCGCTAACGGGCGAAGATGCCAGAAGACAAGCCTTCTGCCCGCGCTAGCTCGCAACCTTGCCCCTGTTAACATGAAGAGTGCTCTCTGTCAGTATCTAGCGATCTAGCAGGCGCGCATACCTATCCGGGCAACCGCGAAGTCCGGTTGCCACACCCCTTAAAACGCCCCGCCGTGGCAAAAGGTTAACGCCGCCTGCCCTCTGTTAACCCCAGGCACCCGCTTGACGTTGTAATAATTGCAGGATTGCAGGCTGCTGGACGGACGGGGGCGAAACCGACTATGCTATGCACGATTTGGGCATACCGGCTCCATTGTCTGGGGAGGCCTTCTTGCACCTTTCTTTTCGCTCCGATCTTCCGACGGACGGACAGGAAAGGGACATCGTTGAGCGGGCCCGCTCCGGCGACCAGCAGGCCCTGGGCGAACTCTACGACCTCTACTTCCCCCGCATCTACCGCTACATGCTGGCCCGCACAGGCAACCCGGCGGAGGCGGAGGATGTCACGGAGGAAGTCTTCATCAAGGTGCTGGGCGGCATCGGCGGCTTTCAGTGGCGCCAGGCGCCTTTCGCCGCCTGGCTCTTCCGCATCGCCCGCAACCAGCTCGTCAGCCATACTCGCAAGAACGGTGCCCGCCGCCAGGAGACCCCTCTGGCGGACAGCGTCGCTGACCGGGTGCCCGACCCCCTTATCCGCGTCGAAGACAGGCTCTTCTTCGAGCAGATCCTTGATATCGCGCGCGCCCTCCCTCAGGCCCAGCGCGAGGTGCTCTGGCTCCGCTTCGCCGTTGGCCTCTCCGTCAGTGATACGGCGCGCGCCCTGGGGAAGCAAGAGGGCAACGTCAAGGTGCTCCAGCACAAGGCCATTGCCAGGCTCCAGAAGCTCCTGGCCCAGCCTGAGCTGGAAAGAACAGTCGCATTAGGGTAGCGCCACCGAGATGAAGCAGCGCTTCGAAGAGATACTGGCTGAGTGCCTGGAGGCGGTGACCACGGATCAGCGCACCGTCCAGGAGTGCCTGGCCCTCTATCCCCATTGGCGCGACCGCCTGGAGCCGCTGCTGCGGCTCGGTTGCCGGCTGGGCCAGGCCCCTCTCCCCGAACCGGACTCCGCCTTCCAGGAGGCCGCGCGAGAGCGCTTCCTGGCTGCTGCCCAGGGCCGGGCCGAGGCTTCTCGCCAGCCACGGAGGCTCTTGCCCGCGCTCCCTGTGCTTTCCCGCTGGAGCTGGCGCCGGGCGTTCAACCTCCAGATGGGCCGTCCGGCTGGCTGGCGGAGAGCGGCTGCGGCCATGGCCGCGGCCTTCCTCATCGGCTTCGTTGGCTTCTCTTCCTTCGCGGTGGCGACCGCCGGCGACAGCTTGCCCGGCGACTGGCGCTACCCCGTCAAGCGGCTTGCCGAGCGCACCCGCCTTACCTTCACCTTCGGCGAGGACGCTCGCCGCGACTACCGCATCAGCCTGGCGGAGGAGCGACTGTACGAGGTGCAGGGGCTGGCCTCCCACGAACAGCGCATCGGCGAGTCCGTTCTCAGGCAGCTCGTGGATGCCACCGAGCCCTTAGTCAAGGCCCTGGAGCCCGACTCCGTGCCCCCTGACCAGATCGCGCGCATCACCGACCTGACGGCTGCGCAGAAGGACACTCTTGACCGCGTGGCGCCTCTGGTGGAGGACAAGGCGGTCGACGAGCTGGAGGAGGCCAGGGTCGTCTCCAGCGAGGGCCATGAGAGGGCTGTAGAGGCGCTAGCCGTGGCCCTCTCTCAGGAGAAGCCTCCCGAGGAAGTCCTGGGCGCGACGACGCCGGGAGCCGGCACCCCGACCGTCCAGCCGGGCACCAGCCCCACCGGCGAGCCCACGCATGGTGCGAGCCCCACCGCGGCGGCCACTCCCACGCCGCAGGAGGGCGCTGGCACCAGCGCCTCTGGCACCCCTACGCCAGAGCCCACGCCTGCATCGGTGGAGGCCACACCCG
>CAZSSQ010000044.1:0-2841 GCA_964609465.1 uncultured Dehalococcoidia bacterium | reverse complement strand
CCCGAGGGACGGCTGACCTTCCTACCCGACGATACCGCCGGCGGCGTTGCCTGGAGCCTTCTGGTCATAGGTGACTTCTCCATGGTGGTGCCGGCAGAGGAGGGTGGATGGGTCGTTTCCGGTCCGCTGTCCACCGAGGGACTCGGACGGCGCCTCCAAGGGCTGGTGGCGGTGGGCTATCTGGAGAACGGCAGAGCGACGGTGGCGGTCATCGTTACGGTGGCCAACGGGACAGCGCGGGTCTTTGCGGAAGAGGGCGATGTATCCGGTGAGATCGGTGCGGACCATGTAAAGGACGTGCTGAGCGGGCCCAAGGCCGACATCGTACTGCATATCCTCGAAAGCATAACCATCGCTTCTCCCTAAGCGCTCAGGAGCTCTCCTCGCTCCGGCCCGAACACGAGCGAATAGCACTCCGGAGATAAAGACTTGTCCTTCGCTCGATCCTGTCTTCTGGCCACGCTGGCGCTTGTCGGCGTTCTCGTGGCAGCAGCTTGCGGTGGCGGAGAGAGCCCTATCCCTCCAACCGCCACGACCGCATCGACGGCTGAAGGTACCCCCGGCCCGGCTCTCACCCCCACACCGACTGTGTCGAACGCGGGCTCTGTCCTCGCCTACTGCGATCCGCCCGCCATGGACACAACGCCCTTCGAACTTGAGGTGAAGGCTGAGTGGCACGGGAAGGACCGGATAGTCATCGAAGGTAGCGTTGTCGTGTCTCAACCAGTCAGCCTTCAGTACGTAATCTGTCAGGATGGGGAGGTCTCCTTCTCGCTGGTGCCAGCCCGTCAGCCCGAGACAGAGGGCGGGGAGATAAGAGCCGAATCCAAGCTGGTGCCCTCTGAACGGGGACCCGCCTTCAATCCCGATGCCAAGTTCGAGGCCGTCCTGTACTTCCTCCGCCAGGACATTCATAGCCCCTTGCTCGTCGCCAAGATCCCGGTGGAAGGCCGGCCTGAGTAGAAGAGGGGCGTGGGGACTCTCCCCCAGGGGAGGCCGTCCGCTTCTAGACAGATAAAGACGGGGGAAGTTTGGGCTTCCCCCGTCTCTGCTCCAGTCCCTGACCAGTTCTGGCCCTACACCAGCGGCCTCACGAAGGTAGCGGGAGCGTCGACGCACAGGAAGACGACATCCAGGAAGGCTGTCACCGCCAGGTCGCTGGCCTGCGGGAACTCCGGCGAGTAGGCCCGCCAGACGCCCGCGTCGAACCTCCATATCGCGTCTAGTATCCCGGCAGGAGCGGTGGCGGCAGTCAGCGTCTGGACCGTCGTGCCGTCGGGGTAGGTGGTGGCTAGCGGGTTGCAGCCCGCGATCAGGTTCATCACCTCGGCGCTCTCCGGCGGCGGGGTAGGCGCCGGGGTAGGCGTCGGGCCCTGAGGAGTGGCGGTGGCTGCCGGGGGCCCGGACGTTGCGGTGGCCGCCGGCGTTGCTGTGGCGACCGGGGTTTCACCAGAGGGCGGCGTGTAGTCGGGCGGAGGCGTGGCTGGCGTCGGCGTGGCCGCCGGCGGGCACGCCGGGGGGGCCGAGCCCCCTCCCACGATGATGGAGCCGCTGACCACCTGGCCCGGCGGGGGCGCGGGGATATCGTAGCCCAGCCCATCCGCCAACTGGACGTACTTCAAGCAAAGCGAACTGCCTCCGGCGTTCTGGGCGGTGAATGTCACTGTCGAGAGGTCCCCGGACCCGCTGGGCGTCCCGCCACCTGAGCTGACACACCCGAACCGCACACTACCCACGTCTAGAATCGGGTCGGGGCAGAATGCAGAGCCTCCAGCGCTCTCAAGGAAGGGGCCTTTGACGACGCTCACGTAGTGAAGTACCCCCGGGTCGTAGGTGATTTTCCACTCGTAGGCACCCAGGCCCATGGCGTTCTCGATGTGTATTGTGACCGGCACAGTCTCGCCCACCGATGCCGTGGGCGGCGAGACCACTCGCACGGTGGTGTCCTGCCCCAGGGCCGGCCCCGCCAGCCTTGCCCCCGTCAGCGCCAGAAGCGCCGCCAGGCCGCCCACTGCGGCGACCAGCATCCAGTGCGTTCTCTTGAGGCCCATCACTTCACCCCCTGCTGCGAACGGCAATCAATCGCCGTTCCCCTTCCTCGACGTGCTTCAGGATATCAACGCACCCGCGTCCAGGAAGTACTCCCCACCCAACCTGGCCGTTCCATTCGATAGGTCTAAAGGGAGGCGGAAGGAGCTACCCGCTCTCTTCCGCCTCCCCACAATCTGTCACGAGCACTGTCACGAGCAAACGACCGCCGGCAGGCCTCCTATGGAGCCGAGTCCCACAGATGGAGCACTTGCCAGGGCATTATGGAAATGCCCCAGGCGGCGGCCGGGCCGCTTGGACACATCCCGTATCCAGCTACCATACCGGTACTGAATCTGCCAAACACGAAGATTCTATTCAGGAAATGCCTCACGCCGGTGCCCGTAGCGTAGAAGCCCCCCGGCCCCTCGAACACCCAGGTCGAGTCTGTAATGCCCAGACTGGTACCATTCCCGTGGTTGTCCTCGAAGAAACAGGTGAACGGGCGAGGCGTCGGGGTGTTCGTTGGTGTCGGGGTGTTCGTTGGTATCGGCGTGTTCGACGGTGTTGGGGTATTCGTCCGTGTTGGAGTAGGCGTCCACGTGTTGGTAGGCGTTGGCGTGTTGGAGGGCGTCGGCGTGTTGGAAGGCGTCGGCGTGTTGGAAGGCGTCGGCGTGTCGGAGGGCGTCGGCGTCTCGGAGGGCGTCGGCGTCTCGGTCGGCGTCTCGGAGGGTGTGGGCGTCTCGGAGGGCGTGGGCGTAGGCGTAATGCCCTTGAAGATCGTTGCGCCGAAGCAGCCCACCTGGTCCGCCG
>CAZSSQ010000043.1:0-17906 GCA_964609465.1 uncultured Dehalococcoidia bacterium | reverse complement strand
CGCACGAAAGAGGTATCCGTGATGAGGGGTGATGAACGCTCGCGGGAAGAGGTCATCGAGGAGTTCGCCCACTACGTGTCTCCTTCCAGGGTGGCGACGTACCGCCAGATGGGGTTCGAGATGGTCCCCGGGCGCCGCGAGGGCTCCCGCATGTGGGACTGGGACGGCAAACGGTCGTTCGAGGACCGCGCCTTAGTATCCAGGAGGTCGCGATGACCAGCTACGTACCACCCGCCGGCGTCTCCCCGGCAAAGGAGGCAGCGCTCCTCGGGGCCCACCGCCACCTCATCCCAGGCAGGATCGAAGCCTTCGAGCGGGTGGGGGTGTCGTTCGTGATGGGCCGGCGCGAGGGTTACCGATTCTGGGACATCGACGGCCACGAACTGATGGACTTCCACCTCAACGGCGGCACGTTCAACCTCGGGCACCGCAACCCGGACATCGTCGCTGCCCTGGTCGAGGGGCTGGGGACCTACGACATGGGCAACCACCACTTCGCCTCAGCACCTCGCGTTGCACTTGCTGAGCAACTGATCGCGTGCTCGTTCGGGGGAGCGCTGTCCTACGTGGTGTTCACGCCGAGTGGTTCGGAGGCCATCGACGTGGCCATCAAGTCGGCCCGGCGGGCCACCGGCCGGCGACGGATCGTGGCGTTCGACTGCGCCTACCACGGCCGCAGCGGGCTGTCGGGCGCAGTTGGGGACCCCTCGAACGCCCGCTCATTCGCCAGCGACCTCCCCGATGAGTTCGTCACGGTGCCCTTTGGGGACCTCGACGCTGTGGAGCAGGCGCTCGCCACCGGCGAAGTGGCGGCTGTGCTGGCGGAGGTCATCCCCGCCACCGCCGGCTTCCCGATGCCTCCCGACGACTATTACCCTACGGTGAGGCGGCTCTGCGACCGCCACGGTACGTTGCTCATTGCCGATGAGGTCCAGACTGGCCTCGGCCGCACAGGTGACGTGTGGGCCATCGAAGGTTGGCGTGTCGTCCCCAACATCCTCGTCACCGGCAAGGGGCTGTCCGGCGGAGTGTACCCGATCTCGGCGACCCTGCTCGATGAGCGGGCCGGCCGGTGGTTGCACGATGACGGGTGGGGCTACGTGTCGACCTTCGGCGGGTCGGAACTGGGCTGCATCGTGGCGCAGAAGGTGCTGGAGATCAGCACCGCGCCCGCCACCCTCGCCAATGCGCGCGCTATGGGCGCCTACTTTAAGGAGCGCTTTGAGCGGCTGGCCGCCAGCTACCCCTACCTCCTCGAGGTGCGCCAGCGCGGCGTGGTCATGGGCATCCGCTTCGACGACAGCAGCGGGGCCCTGCGGATGTCGGGCGCCCTTTACCGGGAGGGCGTGTGGGCCATGTTCTCCGGCTTCGACCTCTCGGTCTTACAGTGGAAGCCGGGCCTGCTCATCGACCAGACGTATGCGGACGAAGCCCTGGCCCGGTTTGAGCGAGCGCTCGCCACCGCACAGGAGCAGCACGGCGCCGGTCGGAGTGGTAGCTGATGGTCGCCAACACGCACCCCTTCTATCGCCAGCCCTCGAGTGACCAGATCGCGGCTCTCAGCGGGCTCGCACGGGCGGCGCTTCCAGCATGGGGACTGCAGGCGGACAGCTCGCTCGAGCTACTCGAGGAGCGCGAGAACGCTGTGTTTGTGGTCACCACCGGCGGCGGCGAGCGCTTCGTCCTGCGGGTGCACCGGGCCGGCTATCACAGCGATGCCCAGATCCGCTCGCAGGTGGCCTGGGCTCGAGCTCTGCAACGGGACGGCATCGTCCACACGGCCGACGTGATCGACACGAGCGGCGGCGAGCCGTTTGCCGTCGCGTCCCACTCCGATGTCCCCGAGGAGCGGCAGGTGTCGCTGCTGCGGTGGGTTCCTGGAACCCGGCTGTCCGAGCTGGGCGGCGGTGCCGAGCAAGAGTTCGAGCTGATCGGCGACCTCATGGCGAAGCTGCACTCGCATGCGGCGGGATGGGAGCCGCCGGTGGGCTTCGACGTGCTGTGTTGGGACGCCGATGGGTTGGTGGGGGACGACCCCGAGTGGGGCCGCTTCTGGGAGGCCGACGGCCTCGATGCCGATGACCGTGCGGTGATGGTGTCCTTCCGGGAGCCGGCCCGGCGCCAGTTGCAGGAATTCGGCACCTCCCCCGACCGCTTCGGGCTCATACACTGCGACTTTCTTGCCGAGAACCTGCTAGTCGAGGGCGACCGCATTACGCTGCTGGACTTCGACGACGCTGGCTACGGCTGGCACCTGTTCGACATAGCAACGGCCCTGGCGATGGCGACGCTGCGCGACGACTTCGACGATCTGCGCGGTGCCTTCGTCGCGGGCTACCGCCGCCACCGACAGCTCTCGGATGAGAACCTCGCCCGGTTGCCACTCTTCCTGGCGCTCCGGGCCGCCACGTACGTCGGGTGGATCCACACCCGCTCCCATACACAGTTCGCCAAGGACGTAGGAGGCCTCATCCGCCGAGTCGCCATCGACACGGTTCGCCACTTCCTCGAGACCTGAGTCGACGGCGAGTTCGAGCCGCTCTCGGCCGGAGAGGTGGTGCAGGTGCGGGTGGAGGAGGGAAAGCTCTCGGTGGTGGCGCCCTCTCCCGGAGGCGGCGGCTAGCGCCGTCCTCTGCCCCCTGTCCGGCCACGGCCTAGGCGGTGCCTCTGCGGCCCTGCATCGGGGCCTTTCCTGATTGTCCACGGTCTCTCGCCGACTCTACCCTTGGTTCAGGGAGCGGGCCTGCGCTCCGCTCTCGTCGCTTAGCCCTGGCTGCCTATCGGCAGGCTGCACCGCCTATGGTGGCGGTTTGAGGAGACCATCAGTTGTCGGTGGCCGTACGGCGAGGACTGGCCGTCTCCACCCTGACCGTCTTTGTCCTCACCCTTGTCAGCAGTGCCCTGGGCTACTTTCGGGAGGGCGGCGTCGCCGCCATCTTCGGCGCCTCGGCGGACACCGACGCCTACCTGGTGGCCTTCTTCATACCTAACGCCATCTTCCTGATCCTCGTCTCTGGCACCCTCTCCCAGGCCTTCGTGCCCGTCTTCGTGGAATACCTGACCACCGACCGCCGGGAGGAGGCCTGGCACGTGGGCAGCTCTGTTCTCAACCTGCTCACGCCCCTGCTCCTGGCTCTGGCGGCGGCTGCTGCATTGGGGGCGCCCCTGGTGGTGCGGGCGCTGGCGCCCGGCCTGGACCCGGAGGTGGCCCGCAGCGCCGAGGGCCTAACGCGCGTCCTGATGCCCATCATGCTCTTCCTGAGCCTCTCGGCCGTGGTGACGGCCCTGCTGAACTCCCTGGGCGAGTTCACGGTGCCTGCCCTGAGCCCTGTCGTCGGTGGTCTGCTGGTCATCGCCTCGCTCTTCACCCTGGGGCGCTGGATGGGGATCTACGGGCTGGCGTTGGGTACCCTGGCCAGCTCGGCGGTGCAGTTGCTGATGCAGCTCCCCTGGCTAGTCAGGAGCGGCTTTCGCTACTCCTTCGCCTTCGACTTCCGGCATCCGGGCGTGCGGCGCATCGCCCTTCTTTGCGTTCCGGTCGTGGTCTATGTGGCCCTGGCCCACACCTCGGTGGTGGTGGAGCGGATTATTGCTTCCGGGCTGGAGACGGGCTCCATCTCGATGCTGAACTACGCCATGCGCGTCTTCACCATGTCGGTGGCCTTCCCCATTTCCCTGGGCATTGTCCTCTTCCCGACCCTCTCCGCCCTGGCGACCACCGAGTCCTGGCAGCGCCTCTCGCGCCACCTGGTGCGCGGCGTAAACATCGTAATCCTGGTGGTCACGCCTCTCAGTGTGGGCTTCATCATCGGCGGCCTGCCGCTGGTGCGCCTGCTCTTCGAGCGGGGGCGCTTCGGGGACGAAGACGCCTCGACGACGGCGATGATCCTGGCTGGCTATTCCCTGGGCATGATACCCACGGCGGCCACACTGCTCTTTGTCCGCGCCCTGTACTCGGTGCGCGACATGGTGACGCCGGCCCTCGCCGAGGGCGTCAACCTGTTGCTGTACATACCGGTGAGCATCGGGCTGGCCTACCTGTTCGGGGCGCCGGGGCTGGCGGCGGCCCGCGCCTTCTCGTTCTATGTGGTGGCGGCGCTCGTCTTCTACCGTCTGAGGCGGCGGGTGCCGCTGTGGGAGAGCGCCGGTGATTGGGCTCATGCTTTGAAGCCGCTGCTGGCCGGCGCCTTCACCGGCCTTGTGTTGGGCCTGGTGGTGTCGCCGGCCGCGGCCGCGCTGGTAGGGCATGACGACTTCCTGGCGAAAGCCCTGACGGTCTCGGTGCTGGCAGCCGCCGGCGTCCTCCTCTACGTGCCGGCCTGTCTCTTGCTCCGCGCCGAGGGTTCTGGGGAGACCTTCGCGGCGGCGCGCCGCGTCGTGACGCTGACGCCCGGCGTCCGGCTGGTGCCGGCCCTCCAGGGCGCCCTGGGACGCCGGCAGCGTTCTTGAGGAGATAAGGAGAGCACTATGGCACTTGCCCTTGCCGCAGTGGCCACAGAACGGCTGCGGGGCCCTATCCGCTGGGAAGGCAGGCCCGACGCGCCCTGGCTCGGGCTGATCCTGGCGGCGGTGGGTGCGGCAGCGGTGGGGATGATGGTGCCGCTAAGCGGGGTCGGCGTCCTGGCGTTGTTGGCGCCCATCCTGCTGGGGGCTGTGGTCGTCATCTTCGTCCGACCCGAGATCGGGCTGCCCATCGTCTTTCTGGCGGCACCCCTGGAGACCATCTTCTGGGAGGCGGTGGGTGTACGTGTCAAGCCCTATCAGATGGTAGGGGTGGTGGTCATGCTGGGCTGGGCGGCGCAGGTCCTGGTGGGCCGGCGCACGCCCAGGGGTAGCAGCGTGGCCCTGTTCCTGGGCCTGGTCGTGGGCGGGCAGGTGGCGACCTTCGTCATGCACCTGGAGCATTTGTCCTTTGGCATCTCCCTGTTCTTCCTCCAGCTCTGGTTCGCGGCTGCCGTCCTGCTCCTGGCCAACTTCGCTGGCGAGGCGGCGGTCCTTCGTCGCTGCTTCTGGGCTCTAGTGCTGGCCGGGTCTCTGGAGGCGGTGTGGGGCCTGGCGCAGGCGGCCGGTTTCTACCAGGGGTCTGGGGCTGTGGCCAGCTATCAGGCCATCCTCCTCGACGGGCGGCCCTACGGCACCTTCACCGAGCCTGACTTCTTGGGCGGCTTCCTTGCCGGGTCTTTCCTGCTGCTGGTCCCCTTCTGGACCAGGGCGAAGGTCGGGTGGATGCCCATTCTGCTGGGTACGCCCATCCTGGCGGCTGGCGTGCTGGCCATGGTGAGGGCTTCCTGGCTGGGGGTGCTGGCCGGGCTGCTCGTCTTCGGCGTCGTGCGGCTGCGGGGCCGGGCCGCCCGAGTGACGGGCGCTCCTGTGCGGGGCCTGCTGATCGTGCTCGTGGGCGGGCTGGCGACGCTGGCTGTCATCGCCTGGCTGTCGCCTCCTGCTGTCTCGGCCGTCATGACCCGGGCGAAGAACATTGTGACCATCGTGGAGCCGGAGAACCCGCACCCCACGCGCCTGCGCGAGGTGCAAGAGGCGACGGCTGCCGTGCGCGATGCGCCGCTGACGGGCCACGGGCTGGGCACCTACGGTCTCTACACTCGCTACGGCCGCAGCGTGGCGGAGGCCCTGGGCCGCCAGCGAGGCGGCGTGGTGGGATCCGGCACGCCCCTGGGCCTCCTTTTCGACCAGGGGATACCGGGCCTGGCTTTCTTCACCCTCTTCATGGGGGTCGTGTTCCGGCGGCTCTGGCGTGCCCTGGCCACGGCGGACGGGGAGCGGGCTCCTTACCTGCAAGCGATGCTGGTGAGCCTGACCGGCCTCGCTGTTGTCTCCCTCTTCAACAATGTGTACTACTTCGGGTTCCTCTGGCTGGAGATCGCGCTGGCGGTGGCGCTGACGGAGTCACGTCCTGGCGTGTCCCACATGAGTTCTGAAAGGCAGAGTCTGCCACTCGCGGATGGAGGCACACGTGACGGCTGATCCTCAGGTGAAGACGAGCGTGAGCATGGCCGGGCAGCGGGTTCCCTTCCGCGCCCGCCTGGAGTCGGCGTCTCTCATCTTCCGCGCCCACCGGAACAGGATCTTCTCCGACGCAGAGGGTGCGATAGCTTACCACAACCGGCTCGTCAGCATTCTAGCGATCCACACGGGCCTTCCGCCCCAGCAAGCCTCCATTCTGGAGGTAGGCTGTGGCCAAAGGGCTACTCAGGTAGCCCTGTTCAAGGCGGACGGGGCGCAGGTTGTGGGCATCGACATTGAGGTCCCGACCTACAGGATGAGCATCGGCACCTTCATCAGGGTGCTGAGGGCCAATGGCGTGGAGCGCTGCCTGAAGTCGGTTGCCAGACACATCCTGTTCGACAGAGCGTTCTTCGCAGAACTGTCCCGGCCGTACGCCAGACCGTTGTCCTTCTCCGGGCTCGATACCCGGGTGATGGATGTCGAAAAGATGACCTTCTCCGACGGCTCGTTTGATTTTGTCTGTTCGGCGTGGGTCTTGGAGCATGTGCGAGACGTGCGGGCAGCCGTGGCAGAGGTCAATCGCGTATTGAAGCCGTCGGGCATCGGATGGATGCTGGTGCACCTGTTCCCCAGCCTTTCGGGCGGTCATCACCTGGAGTGGATTGATCCCGACAGGTCACCATCTACTCGAGTCCCGCCATGGGACCACCTCAGGGACAACCGGCACCCGGTCAACGTGTACCTGAACAAGCTGCCTCTGAGGGAGTACCGCCAGATATTTGGCGAGGAGACGGCCGTCGTTGATGAGGAAGTGACGGCTCAGGGGGAAGCACTTCTGACGCCGGAGATTGCGAAGACTCTGCGAGCCAAAGGCTACACGCGAGAGGACTTGCTCACGGCGAAGGTTGCCTTTGTCTTCAGGAAGAAGCAGGCCTGAGGAGCAGGGAGGTGGAGTGCGGCTAGGAAGGGCTCAACTGGCCGTTGAACGCCCGCGCCCTCTTCGGGTGGCGCTGATAGACGCCTCGGGCCGGGGAGGGCTGCTCCGCTACGCCCTCAGCCTGGCCGGTGCCCTCCGAGTGGAGGGCGTGGACGCGACGCTGATCACATCCCGCAACGCCGTCGAGCTGCCGCCGTCGCCGGGCTTCACCATCGTGCCGATGCTGGGGGGAATGGAGCGGCACCTACCCAGGGTCTTGCGGGTCCTGAGCTACGGTCTCTCGTTGCTTGGGCTTGTACGGTTCCTGGCGCGCCGGCGGTTCGACGTCGTCCATCTTCAGGAATCGCTGGTGCCGCCCCTGGATGCGCTTTTGGCCTGGGCTCTACGGTTGCTGGGGCTGCGGGTTGTCTACACAAGCCACGATCCGGACCAGGACGCGGTGGCCCGGCTGCCGCGCACACGTCGGAGCATCCGCCGCTGGGGCCTGGAGCTCCTCTTCCGCGGAGCGCACGCAGTCGTTGTCCTCTCGTCAGCGGCGGGTGAGCACCTGGCAGCCTCCTACGGCCTGGCGCCGGAGAAGATCACGCTGGTGCCACACGCCAACTACCTGGACTGCGCTGTTCACGGCCTGCCCGGTCGGGAGGAAGCCCGGCGGCGCCTGGGCCTACCTCTGGGAGCGCCGGTGGCCCTCTTCTTCGGCACCATCAAGCAGACGAAGGGGCTTGAAGTGCTCCTCCACGCCTTCGCCCTGGTGCGACAGGGCCTGCCGGAGGCGCGACTGGAGGCGGCCGGCGAGCCCCGGCGGGAGGTGGACGCCGCCGACTATGTCAGTCTCATTCGGCGCCTGGGGCTGGAGAATGCCGTGCGCCTGCGTTTTGACTACGTCCCGCCGACAGAGATGCCCCTCTACTTCGTGGCGGCCGATGCCGTGGTCCTTCCATACCGGCGCGTCTACCAGAGCGGCGTCTTTCACCTGGCCCAGGCCTTCGCCCGGCCGGTGGTGGCCTCGGCGGTGGGCTCGCTGCGGGACGATGTCCGGCCTGGCAAGGACGGGATACTCGTGCCCCCGGGCGATGAGGCGGCCCTGGCGAAGGGTATCGTGGAGCTGCTTTCGGACCGGGGGCGCGCCGAGCGCATGGGGGCGTTGGGGCGTCGGCGGGCGGAGAAGGAGCGCTCCTGGGAGTCCTGCGCGCGGGCAACGGCGGAGGTGTACCGCCGTGTCCTGAACCGTACCCGCGAGCAGCCCGGAGGTGCGCCACGAATGGGAAGACCCACCGCCCGCATCCTGCGTCAGCGGTGGGCCACTGGCTCCGACAAGTCAGGCTCCGATCCTGCTGCCTCTCTATCGGAGCGCTATCCCCTTGCGGGAAGCGGCCGCTCTCCCGGAGGCGGGGGGACCGAGAGAAGGGCGATGCGCTTCCGTACCAACAGAATAACGGCCGAACGGCCCGATAGTGGGTAGCGACGGGGTGAAGGCGGGGTGAGGAGTCGGTGAAGGCGTCAGGCGCTGCGGCGCTGGGGCGCACGGGCGCTGGCGATAGAGGCGGCGCGGGCCGGCTTGGCGGTGGCGGCGCGCCGCTCCAGCATGTATCCAAAGCCCCGCACATTGCGCAGCACCCAGGGATCGGCCCCGCCCTGACCCAGCTTCCGGCGCAGCCTGTACACGTGAACCTTCAGAAGGTCCATAGCCTCCTGCTCCGGCAACTGGAGGTCCAGCGCCTCCTCGGCGAGGTCGTGGCCTGGGACGACCATGCCTGGCGAGCGGGCCAGGCAGGCCAGAATACGGAACTCGGTGGGGGTGAGGGGGATGGGCTGGCCTTCGATGCTGGCCTCGCAGCGGCCGCGGTCGATTCTCAGGCCACGGACGGTGACGGGCGTGTCGGCCTGACCTGTGCTCTCCTGCGCTCTCGACACGCGGAGGAGGCTGGAAAGCTGAGCAGCCAGCCAGGAGTGGTCCACGGGGTGGGTGAGGCAGACCGTGGCGCCGGCATGGAGGGCTGCGGCTGCCTGGGAGGGGTTGGCCGCGAGAGCGAGGAGAAGAACCGGGCGGGAGAGGCGGGCGACCTGTCGGCAGAGGACCTCGCCGCCCCCGGGTAGAGCGGCCAGGTCGAGCAGCACAACGGATGCCCGGGACCGTTCGATATCGTCCAGCGTCGTGGGCTTGTACTCGGCCGCAGTGACCGAGAATCCCAGGCCGCGCGCTGCCTCGGCCGTTGTCTGGGCGTCGTTTTCCCGCGCCCCCACAATGAAGAGCGATGGCGCCACTATGCTGTCCGCATGCTCCAATCGGGTTCCGCTGGTATTATCGGCAGAGGTGAAGATCCGGTGAAATCAAGGTGTGACGGGGGCCGTATCTGGATACGAGGGCTGGTTCGACAAGAATATGAGAGGGATGCCATCCCGCGAAGACTTTACCCAAGCATTGCGGGATGCTATGATTATTGCGAGGCGCATCGCAGGGAAGCGGGGCGTCCTTCCTCGGCCACCAGCAGCGTCTCCTTCCCTGCGGCGACTCTTCTACCTGGCGGCATTGTAACACGATAGGGCCATCGCCGAGGCGCTGGGCCTGGTGCTGCCAGAGGCGTTCACATCTCACTGCATCATCCCTCCTCCCTCAGGCGCTTTCATATTCTTTCTTGCGCCCTCTCAGAATCTCCACAGCCTGATCAGATTTCGGAGCGCTAACAATAGGGGCGAGTCCTGATATGCGCCTTGATGTGTGGCGGCCATAGTAAGAGGGAAGCGCCCCGGAGAAGCCAGCCAGCCAAACGTGTCCAGCGAGGGGCGCTCGACGCCTGCGCAGAGCGCTTCATCTGGGTCGTGTGGGGACGCATGCGAGCGACGGGCATTGCCGGACTCGCGACCGGGGCCATGCCCGGAAGGTGAGGGTTCGTTGAGCCTTCTTGCCAATGCAGAGGGGACCGGCAGATTTCGAGGCTTCCGATCAGGAGTACTGCTGACGCGGCTCCTGAACCCCCGGTATGCCTGGCTGCCGTCCGCTTTCTTCCAGCATCCGGTTCGCATTCTCGATGCAGGCGTCGGACCGAAGGATGCTATCAATGCCCGGCGTCTGTTCACGACATGCTGGTTTGAAGGTATCAATATCGCCGACTTACCGTCGGGTAGCCCGGAGCGACTTGCCTTCGACCGCTACCACTTGGTCGATCTCGATCAAACCGACCTCTCCTTCGTTCCGGACGGTGGCTTCGATTACGTCGTCTGTTCCCATACCATTGAACACCTCGACGATGGGATCGCGCTCGTGGCCCGGCTATGCACCAAAGTGCGCCCCGGAGGAAGGCTCTATCTGGAGTGGCCGTCGGTCGAATCTGAGAGCTTTCCGCTTCGCGGCTTCGGCCTGAACTTCTTCGACAATCAAATGCACAAGCAGAACTTCCCGCTGGAGGCTGTGGCGGGCGCTGTCAGGGAAAAGGGCCTGGAGATCGCCTATGCCGGCCGACGGCGCGTAATCGCTCGCATGGTGCTCGCTCCCCTTCTCGTCGTCTATCACGCGTTGCGCGCGAGAAGTCTGGCTCTGTACGACCTTTGGGACATCCTTGGCTCTTGCTACGCGCTGCACGCGATGAAGCCACAGCCATGTGGCGATTCAGTCGCTCACCCCGATAGCGGACGCTGACACCTTCTGCGCCCTCTCAGAATCTCCACGGCCTGATCAGATTTCGGGGCGCCAACAATAGGGGCGACTCCTGATATGCGCCTTGATGTGTGTCGGCCATAGTAAGAGGGAAGCGCCCCGGAGAAGCCAGCCTGTCAAAGGTGCATGGTCACAACAAGCCTTCCTGCCGCCCGACCGCAGAGGCTGCGGGTCCTGGTGGTGGAGCCTTTGGAACTGGTCAGGCAAGGCATTCATGGGGTCCTCGCTGCTGAGGAGGACTTGACGGTGTTGGCGGCGGCCGACCCCGATGTCCGGTCTCTCGGCCGCGCCCGCGAATTCGCCCCTGATGTGGCCTTGGTGGACTTCGACTCCGCCGGGGCGGAGAGCCGCGAGTTCCTCCGCCGGCTCGCCCTGAACCTTCCCGGCGTGCCCCTGGTCGCCCTGGCCCAGGAACCGGACCTGGAGAATCTTCTGACTGCCGTGAGGCTCGGCGCTCGCGGCTACCTCCTGAAGAGCGTGGGGGGCGCTGCCCTGGCGCAGGCCATCCGCGGTACGGGAAGTGGTGGCTCTGTCATTGACCCTATCGTGGCTCGTCGGCTGCTGGACTACGTAGCCTCACAGCCCTTCCTGCCCGCTCTGCGGCATGATGTCCTGGGCCGGGCGGCAAGCTCTTTGCGATTGCTCAGCGCGAGGGAAGCGCAGGTGCTGCACTCCTTGGCTCAGGGGCTCAGCAACAAGGAGATCGCCGCTGCTCTGGGTCTTAGCGTGGGGACCGTTAAGACGCACCTCCGGCACATCTTCCGCAAGCTCGGCGTCTCCGACCGCACCAGCGCTGCCGTGGCCGTTCTGCGCGGCGCCGCCACCTCCTAGTTCTCTTGCGTTTCTTGGGCCACGACACTCTGCCCAATGGCCGATACGGACTGAGGGGTTCCCTTCCGAAAATATCCTTAGGAGTCTCTATTGCTCGTGGTGACAGGAGCCACGGGGCAGAGCACGGGGAGAGGGCGCAGACCTAGGACAGTCGACACGTGAGGATGCAGTCTTTGCCCTTCAAGAGGTCTGACCGTTCATCGGGCCCAGCGGGCTCGGAGGAGGCTTCGGCCTCCTCTGAGGCGGGGGCAAGCCCCGCAGGGGCGCCGCCGCGCGGCGCCGTGAGCCTGCATCGACGCTACTACGCGCTCCTGCGGCGTAGCCGGCTCATGGCGGTCGCCTTCTGGGTGGCGACGGCTTGCTTTTTCTACTGGGCAATCCCCTGGTTCCCAGGAGGCCTGAGCGAGGAGGACTACACCGAGCGGGTCGCCCTCACCCTCATTCTTGGAGGCCTTTGCGCGATCCTGGGGGTCGGCACCCTCATCCTCAGGCAACACCTGCGCCGAATGAGGGAGGCGCTCCTGGCCTGGACAACGGTCTATGACGAGACCACGGGCCTCTATAACCGCCGCTACTTCTTCGATCGTCTCTCCCTCGAGTGTGAGCGTGCGCGTCGGCAGGGTGCCACGTTTTCCCTTATCCTCATGCGTGTTGAACACAGCGACCGCCACGGGCGCAGCCCCAGTGCCGGTGCGCTGCGGCGATTGGGCGCTGCCCTTACCCGGACTGCGCGCTCGAGCGATCTGGTGGCGCTCCTGGGGGGCAACGAGCTGGCGCTGGCGGCCATGGGTGTGCCCCGCAAGGTCGCGCCGCAGGTGGTGGACCGGCTCAAGAAAGCGTTGCAAGGGTCTCTTGTCGACTCCGGTGAGCGCCTGAGTCTGCGCCTGGGAGTGGCGACCTATGGCGCCCGTTGTCGCGACCCAAGCACGCTGCTGCGCTCGGCGCACCGCTCCCTGGCCGGGAGGCCCTCCTCAGAAGAAGAGGTAGAGGACAAAGAAGAGCCGGCTGCCTGAAGGCGTTTGGACCTGACCCGAAATCGGCAGGTTTCACCCCTAAGCTGGGGCCCGGACGCGGGTCCGGGCCCTAGCCTTTCCAGGCGGGGGCGCACATGCGGCCTGAGGAAGCAGGCACCCTCTCCAGTCCCCTTGTGGCAGTCGTAACCGCCGCGCTAAACTGTGCCCAAGTTCGGCCCGTGCCTGTCGGTTCGGGGGCAGGCCCGTAGGCGTATGTTCGGAGAGCCATGCGCTGGATCCCTGAGCATTTGCGGGTCCCGGTGGAGATCGGCGGCTGGGGCATGTATGTCCCTGAACGGGTCATGACCAACGAGGACCTGGCCCGTGAAACCGGACTGGATACGAGCGACGAGTGGATCGTCACCAGGACCGGGGTCCGTCAGCGCCACATTACTGGCCCCTCGCAGGCCACCTCTGACCTGGCGGTAGAGGCAGCCAGGGAAGCCCTGTCTTGCGCCGGCCTTGAGCCCGCGGACATAGACCTTATCATCGTCGCTACGGCCAGCCCTGACCACATCACCCCTTCCACTAACTGCCTGGTCCAGGAGCGGCTGGGCGCCCGGCGTGCCCACGGCTTCGACCTTAACGCCGGCTGCACTGGGTTCCTGGCCGGGCTTCAGATGGCATGCTCGTATCTGGCGGCTGGCCTGGGCCGCAATGTCCTCCTCATCGGCGCCGAGCTGGCCACCCGTCTCATCAACTGGAGCATCCGCGAGAGCGCCGTCCTCTTCGGGGATGGGGCGGGAGCGGTAGTTCTCCAGCCATCTACCAGGCGGAAAGCGTGGGCGTTCTCCATGCGAGACCTGGGGCATCTCCAGGGGCTCATGAAGATCCCGGCCGGCGGCAGCCGACACCCTACCTCGTACGAGACGCTGGAGAAGGGCCTCCACGACCCTATCTTCGACGGGCCTGCCGTCTTCAGGGAGGCCGGCCGGGCGATGGTGGAAAGGATTCGGGAGGTGCTCAACCAGGCAAGGGTGGAGCCTGAGGATGTAGATCTGGTGGTTTCCCATCAAGCCAACATCCGGATCATCCAGTACGTAGCGAACAAGCTGGGCCTCACGAGAAACCACGGCGATCCCCTGCCCGACCGCGTCTTCGTCAACATCGACCGCTACGCCAACACCTCCACGGCCAGTATCCCCATCGCCCTCTGCGAGGCAGTGGAGGGGGAGCGCCTGCGCCGGGGCGACCTGGTGGCCATGTGCGCCTTCGGCTCGGGGCTCACCTCCGGCGCCGCCCTGGTGGAGTGGTAGGGCCTCCTCGCCGGGTCGGCTTGGCTTCCCTCTTCCTGTCCCGCTAATGACGCCGTCTGGTTTCGGGGGGCAAGTTCGACATCGCCTCGTGGCTGAGGGGCGGTAGCCCCGCCACCGTCCGCCTGGCTTCGCTGAAGACGGTGGGCAGGGTGGCGCGGTCGCGGATGAACGCCACCGCCGCCAGCGCCAGATAGGCGCCGCTGAACCCGTAGCGAACCGTCTGATCCGTGAGGAAGAGCTGCGTGGAGAAGAGGACAAACAGGAGTCCGGCCTCCAGCAGCGAGATGCTAAGGCTCGCAAAGATGGCGACGGCGAAGGCCGACTGGGCGGCGGTGAGGAGGACCTCCTCCGCCTGGCGGCCGTCCATGGGCAGCGGCGAGAACGTGTGGCCAGAGATGCTATAGGCCACGGGCAGGGTGCCTATGAGGAGGGTCCACTGGTTGACCTTGGAGGATATGAGCATCAGCATGCCGGCCAGAGCCTTCCCCCGGGCGGCCAGGACGGCGGCGATGATGAACTCAGGTGCCTCCGACGCCAGCGGCGCCAGCCACTGTACCAGCAGGAACTCGCTGATGCCCCGGGCCCTGCCGATGTCCACCAGCCCCTCGGCGAAGGGCTCTGCCGACGCGAAGACTACTCCCGCGGCGTAAAGAAAGAGCAGTGCGACGACGACCCGTCGCGGCACGGGGGCCAGCGTCCCGATGGTGTGCGCCGGCCCCACCAGCTCTGGCTCGTGGGCAGGGGCGCGGGACACGATGTACATGTATCCGACGAAGATACTCATTAGCACCGCGGTGTCCAGCAGGGAGAGATGGCCGCGGATGGGGATGGAGAAGCTGTAAAGGGTCGCGGCGCCCAGCGCCACCAGCCCCAGCGACGTGTCGCCGCGCACGCTGAGCTTGGTCTTCTTTGTTTTCAGCCAGAAGATGAGCACCAGGGTAGGCCAGGCAAAGCCCACCAGGAGGCGGTTGGCGCCTGTCATGTTGGCGGTGGCGAAGTGCGCGTTCTGCGGCACGTCGGGTGCCGTCCAGGCGAAGTAGAGGTCCACGGCGTACTCAGGCAGGACGGCGATGAGGGCGATGAGCGCCAGGGCGAGGCCGCGGGAGACGTCGCGCTCTGCCGCCTCCGAGATCCAGGTCAGGAGGAAGGCGGCGGAAAGGATGGCGGTGCCGGAGATGGCGACCGCCACCCCACTCGTGAGCTCGGCCCCGCTCAGCCGGACAAGGGGGGCTGGGGCGGCGACGACGACAGTGATGCCTATCAGGAGCCAGTTGCGGAGGGGGGAGTTAGTGGCTTGCTGCATTCGCCATCGTGTGGCTGGCCTGCCTGCCGGCGGGCAGGCCGATTGCTGGCAGTATAGCATGCGGGCCTGTCGCTTCGCAGGTCTGGCCGGAGATGGCGGAGGGGCGGGCGGCACGTTCGAGGGGCGCCGCAGCGGTGGGCTCTGGCCGTGAAGCGACGAAGGCCGGGCTTGTGATTGTGGACAGACTAACCCGACGCTGGGCGGTAGGGGCGCAGCATGCTGCGCCCCTACGGCTGGGATCCTATCCCCGTGTGGGTTTCATGGCGGGGCGACGGCGGATGCGCTCGATGGTGATCAGGCGGGCGTCTTTGTCCACGGCGTAGAGGACGCGGTGGAGGCCCGCGCGGAGGCTGTAGCAGCCGGGCGCGGTGCGACGGCGGGCGCCGGGGGGCCGGGGGTCCTTCTCGAGCGTGTCGAGGGCCTGGTGGACAGCCTCCAGGGCCTCGGGGTCAAGCGCTCCGAAGTCTTCCGAGGCCTTCGCGCTGATCTCGACGTGATAGATGGGGCCTTCTGGAGGTTCCATAGCCCTGTCCTCAGACGTCGCCCCGCGGCTGGCGAGTCTCTCTCATAGCTGCCTGCTGGCCTTGCCGCCGGTCGGACGCCGCCGGCACCACTTTCCCCTCGTGGGACATCTAGCGGGTGGGGCGCGCGGCCGAGGCCCATGCGTATCTTCATGTTCTCCTGACGCGGCGAGGGGCGCGATTGGGCGGAGACCCGATCTTCCCTGGCCAAATGCCCTGAAAGGGCGGTGCGGAAGGCCCTGGTTAGGCGGACTCGCTCCGGCCGGAGGGTGAATGGCTTTCCAGATCGGGCGTGGCAGCGGGGGCAGAGGGGTGGAGGTTCCCTGGAAGCTGGCTTTCGAGGGGCTCTTTGAGCCGGTAGCCGCGCGCTGGGAGGGTCCAGATGAGGTCTTGAGGCGCCGCCAGGAGCAGCAGCTTGTGCCTCAGGTTGCGGACGTGGGCGCGCAGCACGTCGAGGGTGCCGGTGCCGGGCTCAAACCCCCAGACGTGCTCGAGCAGCTCGTCGTTGGTGACCACCCGGTCCCTGCGCCACATGATGTACTCCATGAATCCGCATTCGAAGCGGGTCAGGTGGATGTTGCGACCCCGGTACCCCAGCATCCGCCGGACCACGTCGAGCTCCAGGCCGTGGGCGTGGAGCACTGCGTCCTCTTCCGCGGAGCGGCGCAGCACCGAGAAGACGGCCCTGATGACGTCGCGGGCGGGGACCGGCCGCTGGAGGACGGCGTCCTGGCCTGGCTTGAGCGAAGATGAGATCAGAGCCTCGGCGCTCTCTTCGGAGCTAACGATGTAGATGACGGGAGGCGCCAGGTCAGAGAGGGCCTCCGTGAGGGCGGCGGCGAAGTCGGCCGGGGCCATATCCCCCACGGCGTCGTCGAAGAGGATGAGGTCGGGGATGAAGCCGTGGTTGTGGTTGAGCCAGCCGAGCCCCTGCGCGGCGAGCTCCACGGGTATGGCAATGAAGCCCATCTGGCGCACGGCGGCCACCCGGGACTCGCGCAGCACGCGGTCGCTGTGGAGGATCCAGACCGTTGGCGGCGGTTCCGTAACCACAGGCTATCGGCCCCAGGCGAACCGTCCACGGGGGGCGTTCATGCATCAATGCTCCCGCACCTGGCACTGCGCGTCTATACTGATTGTTGGGTACTATGCGTACTGTCAAAGCAGCTACCCATCCGGCGAGTGGCTGAAATCCCGCCGGTCGAGGCTGATTGGTGCATTCTTGGTGCGCCTTCGGTCGCCGGATTCGGACGCGACCCCAGCCTAAAGGCTGGGGTATCGAGAGCCGAACTATGCCCCCGCCTTCAGGCGGGGGTCGAGTATTCTCCCGCCAAGGACTAACCAGTCACCGGAGCTGATGGGTCTGCTGAGAAACCTTCTGCGGCAGCCCCGCCATTCCGAGCGCAGCGAAGAATCTGATTCATACAGGCCCTTCGCTTCGCTCAGGGCGACAGAACAGAAGGGCGTTTCTCAACACATGCTATCTGACGGATGTCTGCGCGCCGCCGCCGTAACTAGTCGAGGAGTCCTTCCCGGAGGGCGCGCACGCCCGCCTCGGTACGGGAGGCGGCCCCCATCTTGCTGAGGATGTTCGCGAGGTGCTTGCTGGCGGTCAGAGTGCTGATGCCCAGTTGCCCTCCAATCTCTTTGTCCGCCTTCCCGGCCGCTACCACGTGGAGGACCGTGAGCTCACGGAAGGTCAGGCCGTAGGGATTCCCTTGCTCCATCTGGTGCTCTACTCTGGCTTCCAGTTCCTCCCTCGCCTTCTCAAGGGCCTCCTCCGCCTGCTTGCGCTCGGTGATGTCTCGCAATGACGCCACGGTAACCATCTGTCCTTGGTATGGGATGGGTCTGCCGCATACTTCAACGGGGAACGTGGTCCCGTTTTTCCTCAGGCCTGTGAATTCAAAAGGCTCTTGAGACTTCGACACGATACTCTGCAAGACCGCATCGCGGGACTCAGGCGCCACAAAGTCCAGCACGTGCATTCTGATGGCCTCAGAGAGTTCGTAGCCGAACGTGGCGGCCAACGCCTGGTTTGCCTCGATCATCGTGCCCTTTCTGTGAATCGCAATCCCCTCAAAACTTGCTTCGGCTAGTGTGCGGAATCTCCTCTCGCTGTCCCACAGTGCCTCCTCCGCCCGCTTGCGCTCGGTGATGTCGCGCGTCACGCCCAGGATCCCCACAGGCCGGCCATCCGGGTCCCGCAGGAAGGTCATCCTGTCCTCGACCCAGATGGTAGAGCCGTCGCTGCGATAGTTCTCCAGCTCCAGCGTACGCGACCTTGAGAGGTCCTTTTCGTCCATGTTCTCGGTGGCCAGCTCCTCTGCAAGGGCCTTCATAACGATCTTGAAGGATGCGGGAGTCACCGCTTCTTCCACTCTCTGCGGCATCGGTTGCCCGGGGGCCTGCCCTAGGAGCTGGCG
>CAZSSQ010000042.1:0-18073 GCA_964609465.1 uncultured Dehalococcoidia bacterium | reverse complement strand
CGCTTCCAGAGACCTTCCGTGCGCAGGACCTCGCGCCCTTCAGACATCCGCCTAGGACCCCCTCTGACCAGTCATTCCGAAGCGCCAGCTCTGGATTGTGCCAACGCCGATCATTAACGGCGAGACAGTCGCCGTTCGAGCTCAGTGAGACTAAGCTCGGATACGCTCACGACTATTGTCGCACGAAATAGCCCAGCGTGCTCACCATACCGCGTTCCATCCATCCAGACTCCCAGCGACACCTATCAGGGTGCCAACTCGCAGCCTGGCTTGCGCATTGGACTACCATCGGGGACAATACCAGACGATGCGCCGTCTTCTTGTCTCTGTTGTCCTGGTTGCCAGCCTCGCGCTCGCCGTCGCCTGTGGTAGCAGTGAGAAGGAGACAACCGCGCCCAGCGTCACTCCGGTCGCTACGGCAGCACAGACCGGGGGCGGCCCGCCGTCTTTATCGGCGCAGCCCACTGTTACAGATAGCGGGCTGAAGATAATCGACATCAAGATCGGGAGCGGCGATGAGGCGCAGCAGGGCAAGACCGTCAGCGTCCACTATACGGGGTGGCTCGCCGACGGTACGAAGTTCGATAGCTCTCTGGACCGGGCGCAGCCGCTCTCCTTTGTCCTGGGCGCCGGCCAGATGATCCCAGGCTTCGACGAAGGGGTGGCTGGGATGAAGGTGGGCGGGGAGCGGCGCCTGATCATCCCACCCAACTTAGCCTACGGTGCTCAGGGTCGCCCACCTCGGATTCCCGCCAACGCCGAGCTGACCTTTGACGTCCAGCTCGTGACCGTGCAGTAGCCCAAGCGCATACGACAGCTGCAACTTGAGGGCGCCTGCCACCACCTGCATCGCGCGACTTCGATTCGGGGCATCACCCACTACTGCCCCTGAGGATGTGAGCGAGGGTAGGGCGGCGCTCGTGCCTCCAGACATGAAGAAGGGGAGCTCAGATTCGAGCTCCCCTTGTGCTGTCTGGTGGAGACGGGGGAGAATTGAACTCCCCGTCCAGAGGAATGACGTCCTGAGTCTCCTACAAGCTTATCCGGCAGTGGGCTCTTGCCGGCCGGGCCCCTGCTGGCCAGGCCGCGGACGGCCAGTCGATGAGTCTTGGGCAACCCGTATCGACGTCGGGGTCGCCGCACCCCAAGTTTTCGGCACCGATCCCCAACCCCTCGGGGGAGGGTCGAGGTCAGCGTCGCTGCCTAGCTAGGCAGCGAGGGCAAACTGTCGTTCGCCAGTTACTTTTTTGCCACCGGTTTAACGAGGTTGATGGCACCTCGGCTTGCAACTCAGGCCCGCGCTTCCCTGTCGAGCCCTTTCGTCCCCACAGGCCTATTCTACCACGTCCGGCAAGGCCCTAAGACTGCTCCTACTCGCTAGCCCCGATAGCGGATGGCCCTGGCCATCTGGCGCTCTGCCTCCCGGCGGGCGATGGCCTGGCGCTTGTCGTACTGGCGCCGCCCGCGCACCAGGCCCAGCTCTACCTTCGCCAGGCCCCTCTTCAGGTAGAGGCGCAGGGGCACCAGCGTCAGCCCTCTCTCCTCGACAGCGCGGCTTAGCTCGCGCATCTCCCCCTTGTGGAGGAGGAGCTTGCGCCGGCGGGTGGGCTCATGGTTGAAGCGGTGGGCAGCAGGGTAGGGCGCGATGTGAGCGTTGAAGAGCCAGAGCTCGCCAGCCTCGGGGCGGGCGTAGGCCTCACGCAGGTTGGCGCGCCCGTCGCGGATGGACTTGATCTCGGTGCCGGTGAGGACAAGGCCCGCCTCTACCCGCTCCAACACCTCGTAGTCGTGAAAGGCCTTGCGGTTGACGGCGACGGTCTTTTCAGACATGGCAGGCCTCGCAGAGGGAGGCGATTGGGCTGGAGACGAGCACCTAGGGTACCGCGGTGCCGACCGGCGTAGGCTCGGGAGTGCCGACAGGTGTAGGCTCCAGAGTGCCGACCGGTGTAGGCTCCGCAGTTCCGGGCGGGGAGCGCAGGTAGTCGATGGCCTGAAGGAGCTGCGTGTCGCGCTTCTGGTCGATATCCTCGTCGCTGAGAGCCACCTCGATGTCGGGGTGGATGCCCACGCCGTCGATCTGGATGCGTTCGGGGGTAAGCCAGCGGGCGATGCTGACAAAGAGGGCGCCTCCATCGCTGAGCGGGCGGGCAGTGTTGACGGTGCCCTTGCCGAAGGTCTTCTGGCCCAGCAGGATGCCGCGGCCGTTCTCCTGGATGGCCGCTGACAGCACCTCGGAGCCGCTGGCGCTGAACTGGTCCACCAGCACCACCAGTGGTATGTCTACGGCCTCGCCGCCAGCGCTGGCGTTGTAGACCCGCTCGTCGCCGCTCTTGCTCACCTCCACGAGGATGATGCCGCGGTCAAGGAACATGTCGGCAACGCCGACCGTTGTGTCGAGAAGGCCGCCTGGGTTGCCACGCAAGTCGAGGACAAGGCCTTTGTAACCGCCTTCAGACACGTCGCGCAGCACCGGGCTCAGCTCCTCCTCGGTACGGCCGGTGAACTCACCGATGCGCACGTAGGCGATGTCCGTTACAGCGTTGCCATCCCTATCCTTGAGAGCGCCCCCCGGCGGCGTGGTGGAGACGCTTTCCACCCGGATCTCATCGCGGACAATGGTGATGTCCTCGGTAGTTTCATCCGAGTGTCTGATGGTGAGTGTCACCGGCGTGCCGGTGGGTCCCCGGATCTTGAGAACGGCCTGGTCAACCGTCCAGCCTTGCGTAGACTCACCGTCCACCGACAGGATAACGTCGCCGGAGCGGATGCCGGCCGCCTCGGCCGGGGTGCCCTTCATGGGGGCAACGATCACTATCTCGTCTCCTTGTTGGGAAACGGTCGCACCGATACCCTCAAAGGTCCCCGAGGACGGGAGGACGTTGATGCGGTAGGTGTCCGGGTCCACGTAGAAGGTGCCGGTGTCGGACAGCGACTTGAGGAGGCCGTTGATGGCCGCCTCATAGAGGGCCCGGTCATCGAGCCGTCCCGGATCGACATACTCCTTGGCGAGTATGTCCAGGATCTGGTTGAGGGTCTTGAAGTCGACCTTCTCGCCGGAGGAGAGGCCAGCCTCGGCCGACCCGGCGGGCTGAGAGCCACCCCCATTCGTCTCGTTGACAACGAAGCCCACGCTGAAGGCCAGGGCGATGACAGCCGCCGCCAGCAGCGTCAGTACTGTCCACCGCGCGACTTTCAGCATGGCCGCGGGCTCCTTGCCAGGCCGCATTAACCAGCGAGTGGTCGAGGACCTCGCTAACTAGCTACCAGTCTAGCATCTGCGTGGCAGGCAGGCAATTCGCCCTAGACTCGGAGCCTGCCACAGAGAACATTACACAGTACGTGCAAACGGGCAGGGCAAGTTGACATAATCATCCTGCCTTGAGGCCGCTCAGAGGGGAAACGAGCTTCTTGGGCTTGTGGACAACGCGGGGCCGGCGGCCCTTGGCGCTGTACAGGCGGCGGTCGGCGCACACCAGCAGGTCGTCGGCCGTGCGTCCGTCATCGGGAAAGGAGGCGACGCCGAAACAGATGCCGACCCCCAGATTGCCCAGGAGGGCGCCTTGCCAGTGGCGGTCGGCGGAGACAGCCTTTCTCAGCTTCTCGGCCACTGCGATGGCTTTTTCCTGATCGGTCTCAGGTAGGATGACGGCGAACTCGTCGCCACCGTAGCGCGCTGCCACATCGCAAGAGCGGACCTTGGCGCTGACCAGTCGCGCCACATAGCTCAGGAGGGTATCGCCCATCAGGTGGCCATAGGTGTCGTTGACCTGCTTGAAGCGGTCCACGTCCAGCATGAGGACGGAGAGTTGGTGGCCATAGCGCTGGGCTCTCTCCACCTCGTGGGCTAGTTGTTCCTGAAAGTACCGGTGATTGTAGAGTCCGGTGAGGAAGTCTCGATAGGCCAGGTAGCGGAGATGACGGCTCAGGGACTCCAGATGGCTGGAGTAGGCGCGCTCCATGTCCACGTTTCGCCGCTGAGTGTAGGCGGCGATGAAGATCGCGCTGGCGGCGGCCACGAGAATGGCGACCACCTCCAGGACCTTCTGCTCTTTGGAAGACACGAGATGGCCGCCCAGGAGAGCCCAACCGACCGTAGCGGAGAGCACCAGCAGCCCCACGGCCCGCATGGCCCACATGACGCGGTCCGTTTTCGGGAGATGCGACTGCCAGGCATCGCCGGCTGGTATCAGCTCGTCCGAACGCAGATCAAAAGGGGCGGTCGGTTGCCGTTCTCCCATAGCTGCTCGTTCTAAAGGCGGCTCTCGCGGGTTTCCAGATCTGGCTCCCCGCGCGAGAGTGCCGCCGGTCTGGATTCCGGAGGGGCCATCGCCGCCGAACCAGGCAGCGGGGACTCGCTCCGTTCCATTCCTGCGACCCCGCGGAAGAGGCCGCTTGTGGGAGTGCTTTCGGCAGCCCGGCCGCCCTCTCTCGAGGAGGAGTTAGGGCCCGTGGCTTTGCGCCCCACCCTCTCGGGTGGTTTGCCTTTGTCGAGGCACCGTATTCAGTTGTATCCATACCTAGAATCGGCCGCTGCCGGGTAATCTTGAATGTGAAGGGCGCGCTCATCTGTTCTATTACGGCCCGAGCATGAGAGAGGTGGAGGACATCGCCGGATTGGAATGTGCGCGCAGTGTCCTCGCCATGGGCGCCCGCAGCCACCCGTGGCCAACAGGCTCGGGGCATGAGCTACTGGCCGCACCAATGATCCGACATCCAGGCATCTCCAACACAGGCCGCCATCGCTCACGGCCGCGCCTGCTATGAGGCCAAGCCGCGGCCGCCTGGCGCCGCTTCTGTGTCCTCCGAGACCAGGCCCACCATGCCTCGGCGGAATTGGGGTTTACGTAACAGATATAGTGCGAAGCCCAGTCAAACGGAAACCCCTTGCCGGATGGCAGGCACTTTGGCCGAGCCGGCAGGCGCTGCGCCTTATGGAAAGGTGGGGCACGATGGATGGGAGTCGGAGAGGCGCTCCGCCAGACGCTGGAAGTGGTAGATGGGCAGGAAGAGGGATAGCCCCGCGCTACTCAGTGCGATGATGTCAGCCCTACTCCCCCATCAACTGATGCAGTTTCTCCTGTATCTCACGCAACTCAGGGAAGCGGCCCTCCTGCGCCTTGGAGAAGATGAGGCGACCGTTAACTGTCACCTCGAAGCGACCGCCGCCGCTAGGGATCAGGGTCAGGCTTTGGATCTTATCGCCGTAGCCGTGAAGAAGCTCCTCCGCCGTCCAGGCGGCTCTAAGGAGGTAGTTTCAAGGCACGCAGTACTCAATCTGAATGGTCAGTTTCTCGGCCATCTCTCGCCCCTTTCGATTCATCACCCTGAAGGGCCCTTTGCGGTACATGTTAGCCCTGAAGCCAGCGCGCTTCAACCGCCCTGCCCGCTTTCTGAAGCAGTTTCCGGCTCCACCTGGTTTGACGACGTGGCTGCGGGCGCAGGTATGATCATGATGTGTCTCAGTGTACGATGCCGGGCTTCCGGGAGGTGGACCCGTGCCTAGAGAGACTCCTGGCCTTCCCCCAGGCCACCCGCTGCTGCGTCTGGAGGGGCGACGCTTCGCCGGCGGCCGACTGCGCGTCTTGCCGGGACCTGTCAGCCGCTTTGGGGCCCTCTACTTCAGCCTGCATTTGGAACGCAACGGCTGTCTCAGCCGCGACCCCGTCCTCATAGGACTTCACCACAGCGGTCCCTACCCCAGCTACAACTGGATAGAGGTCGCCCAGGTGAATGAGCGCCTGACTTTCGAAGGCGGCGGCGAGCCGGATATCGCTATCAGCACCTCCGGCCTGCGGCGGCTGATGGCGCTCCTGGGGGAGATGATCCCGCCCGGCGGCCACCTGATGCTGGAGTACGAGAGCCCCCGCTGGGCATCGACGGCGCGGGCTCTGAACCTGGGAGCGCCGCCCGCCGCCACGGAGCTGGGCGAGCTGCTGCGAGCGGCGGGCTGCGCCCCCTCCATCCGAAACTGGGACATCCCTGAGGGAGGGCGCGAGGGCCCTCGCAAGCTGCAGGGCTTCAAGCCCTTGGACAAGGGTCGCGCCCGATCCGCTCGCGAGGCGCGAGACAGGGAGCTGCGCGACTTCCTGGCCCGGCTGGCGCGCGGTGCCCAACCCGACGCGCTGGCCGACGCCCGCCGTCGAGCGCGCCGCCTCCTCCGTTCGTCATATGCTTGACAAGTCGGGGGCGCTGCGCCATCCTGACCTGTAACGGGTCAACCCCGCCTTCGTTCTGATTGTCAGCAGGCAGGATCGTCGCCGCAAGAACCTGGGAGGCGGCTCATGGCCCGTGATTATCAGGCCGAAGGCATAGTGCGGGACCAGCGGGGTGTTCCCCTCTTTCGCTGCTCCCTCTGTGGCGCTCCCCTCACGGTGGTCGACTTCGGCCGCCAGGGTCTCCGGTGCCCGGACGGTGGGGAGACTGCCCAGGACTATCTGGACGCCGAGCTCATCGACGAACTGAGCCACTACGACTGCGTCAGCGCTGCCCGCGAGGCCGTCTAGACCTCCGTAGCGGTGCTCTTTTATGTCAACTTAGCCCCTGCCGGCCCCTGCGCGCCGCAGCGGTCCGAATGTGCCACCCAGAAAGGAGGCCGGGATGGGCCAGTCCGTCACCATCGACGACCTTTACCTCCAGCGCTTCATCCAGAGCAGCTTCCTCATCAAGAGCCCTGAGACGGTCATCTATGTTGACCCTCACCAGATCGAGGGGGGTGAGAAGGCGGACCTCATCCTGGTCACGCATGAGCACTTCGACCACTTGGACCCGGCGACCATCGCCGCCCTGCGGAAGGACGACACCGTCATCGTCGCCGCCGCATCCTGCGCCCCGCGGCTCGGAGACCAGGGCCGCGTGGTCGCCCTGGAGGAGGGCCAGACGGCCAGCGAGAAAGCCGTCGATATCCGGGCGGTGGCCGGCTACAACAACCACCATCCGCGGGGCTTCAATGTGGGCTTCGTCTTCAAGGTGGCGGGCAAGACCGTCTACCACGCCGGCGACACCGGCCGCGTCCCTGAGATGGCGGAGCTTGGGCCCATAGACGTGGCCCTTGTCCCCATCGGCGGCACCTACACGATGGACGAGGAGGAAGCAGCCGCGCTGGTGCGTGACCTGAAGCCCAAGGTCGTCATCCCCATGCACTACGGCTACGCCACCGGCGGCGACCCCAAGCGCTTCGCTACCCTGGTCGGCGACGCAGCCCAGGTGATCATCCTCTAGCCTGGGCCGCGACGCACGTCAGGCGGCGCCCCCCTGCTGAGGCCTCTCGCCAGCCCTCTCTCTCAGCATCGCTTGTGCTATAGTTGCCTGGGGATTCTGAAGGGGGAGGACCTTTGCAGGCATCAGCGTACCGTGTCATTCAGTACGGGGTCGGCGCTATTGGCGCTGAAGTCACACGAGCCCTGGCCGGCCGCCCCGATGTAGAGGTGGTGGCCGCTATCGACTCGGACCCGGGCAAGGCCGGCCAGGACCTGGGACGACTGGCGGGCCTCGGGAGAGAGCTGGGGATAGCCGTCACCACTGACACCGAGGCAGCCCTTGCCCTGCCGGCGGACCTAGTCGTGCACACAACAGGCTCATACCTGGAGGAGGTGGCAGCGCAAGTGGTGGCGGCCGTGGACGCCGGCAAGAACGTCCTCTCCACCTGCGAGGAGCTGGCCTACCCCTGGGACCGTCACCCGGACCTCTCGCGCCGGATCGATGCCCGGGCCAGAGCGGCTGGCGTGACGGTGGTAGGCACGGGGGTGAACCCGGGCTTTGTCATGGACACGCTGGCCCTGGCCCTCAGCGCCGCCTGCCAGTGGCTGTCGCGCCTGGAGGTTCGACGGGTGGTGGACGTCAGCACGCGTCGAATTCAGCTTCAGCGCAAGGTAGGGGTGGGCATCACCCCAGAGGAGTTCGAGGAGCGCAAGGCGACCGGCCGCTTTGGGCACGTGGGGCTCATGGAGTCGGCCCACCTCGTGGCCCACGCCCTGGCCTGGCCGGTAGACGACTGGCAGGAGGTGCTGGAGCCGGTAGTCTGCGCCAGCCCACGCCAGGCTGGCAAGATACACCTGGAGAGGGGTCAGGTGGCAGGCATCCACCAGGTGGTCAGCGGCCGGGGCAACAGCCGCGAGGTGCTACGTCTGGAGCTGGAGATGTCGGCGGGGGCGGCCCATCCCCGCGACGAGGTCATCATTGAGGGGCAGCCGCCCGTGCACATGGTCATCGAGGGCGGTGTCCAGGGGGACCTGGCGACGGCAGCCGTCGTGGCGAACGCCATCCCGGCCGTGGTGGCGGCGAGGCCCGGTCTCCTCACCATGGCGGACCTCCCCCTGCTCTACGCCCGGCGCGTCCAAGGCTGACCGGGCCAACGCTTCCGCCCTGGAGATGGAGGTGCGGGAAAACGTGGCCACTATCCTCGAGCGTTACCGGCAGTTGCATCCACGGTCGGCGGCCCTGCACGCCAAGGCTTTGCGTTTCTTCCCCAACGGCGTCACGCATGACGTCCGCCATCTAACCCCCTTCCCGATTTATGTCGAGCGCGCCGCTGGGTCCCGCAAGTGGGACGTGGACGGCCACGAGCTCATCGACTACGTGATGGGCCACGGCGCCCTCATCCTCGGCCACGCTCACCCGGAGGTCACGCGGGCGGTCACAGAGCAGCTTCAGAAGGGCACCCACTACGGCGCCTGCCATGAGATGGAGATACGCTGGGCGGAGTGGGTGCAGCGCCTGGTGCCGTCGGCGCAGGTGGTGCGCTTCACCAGCTCCGGCACCGAGGCGACGATGATGGCCGTGCGCCTGGCCCGCGCCTTCACCGGCCGCCAGAAGCTGGTCCGTTTCAACGGACACTTCCACGGCTGGAACGACAGCGTGGTGGGCTTCTCCCTCACCGCCGAGGCCACTCCTCAGGCGGTGGGCATCCCCCTGGCCGCCCTCCAGAACCAGGTGCTGGTGCCCCAGCACGACACGGAGGCGCTGCGCCACGCCCTGGAGGAGCACAACGATGTCGCTGCCGTCATCATGGAGCCCACGGGCGCCTCCTACGGCACCTTGCCCCTGGAGCCCGCCTTTCTGACCGAGGTCCGGGACCTGACCGAGAGGACCGGTGCCCTCCTCATCTTCGACGAGGTGGTTACGGGCTTCCGGGTGGCCCCCGGCGGCGCCCAGGCCCTCTTCGGCGTCCTGCCGGACATCACCTGCCTGGCTAAGGTCCTGGGCGGGGGACTCCCCGGCGGCGCCGTCGTCGGCCGGCGCGAGATCGTCTCCCTGCTGGACTTCGGCGACGACGAATGGAACTTGAAGCGGCGCGTCTCCCACCCGGGCACCTTCAACGCCAACCCCCTCTCAGCGGCTGCTGGCTCCACCTGCCTGTCCCTCATCGCCGACGGCCGGCCCCAGGAGCAGGCGGCAGGCGTCTGTCGCCGTCTCTGCCGGGGGATGAACGCGATTATGCGCCGCGCCGGCGTGCAGGGCTGTGCCTACGGCTTCTCCTCTATGTTCCACATCACCATGGGCCACGAGGTGCCGCCGCCCGAAGACGACTTCCTCTGGCGCTGGGAAGGCAAACCCGGCCCGACGGTGCCCGGCATGTCCCGTGAACGGCTCGAAGCCCTGAAGCGTGGGATGATCAACCGCGGCGTGGACCTCATGCGCAACGGCGGCCTCGTCTCGACCGTGCACAGCGCGCAAGACGTGGAGGCGACGCTGGCCGCCTTCGAGGAGACGCTGGCGGACATGCACCGCGAGGAACTGATCTAGCGGGGTCCCTGCCGCCCTACTCGGGGAAGGTGACCAGGGAAGTGGTGCTCTCGATGCCGGGTATGGTGCGCAGGCGCTGGCCGAGGATGGGCGCAACCTCTGTCAGGTTCTCCACCTTCAGCTCAACGACGATGTCGTAGGGGCCCATCACCTCGTGACATTCCGCGACCTGTGGGATGGCCTTGATGGCCTCAAAGACCTTCTTGGTCTGTCCAGGGTTGGCCACGACCAGAACGTAGGCCTTGATGGTCATGGTGAAGTCTCCTTCCCCGCCGGTGCCTGTTCTGCCGGGGTCCGTGATGCCCTGTCCAGTCGCCGGCTCACTATGTAGTACACCGTCGCACAGCCGCCGTCAACGTGGGGTGCACGGGTGACGACGGCAGGTGCCGTCTCAACTCCGGGTCCGCCAGACGTGCTAGAATGAAGAGTGTTCTACCCTCCCAGCACGCATGGAGGCGCCTCATCTCCTTTCACCGGTCTTGCTCAGGTGGTAGAATTGAATAAGCGAGCTTTTTGCTTGCTAAACGTCTCCCGCTGTGCCGCTGCCCTCGCGCGGAGCACCTAAGATGCTCAAGAACGACATCATTATTCGTATCGGCGGCGAAGGCGGCGAAGGCGTCATTAGCGCCGGCGACATGTTCACCACCGGCGCTGCCCGCACCGGATTCCACGTCTTCACCTTCCGCACCTACCCGGCCGAGATCAAGGGCGGGCACGCCTGGTATCAGATCCGCGTTAGCGACAAGCCCGTCCTCTCCATCGGGGACGGCGTTGACGTTCTCATCGCCTTCGACGGCGAGGCCTACGAAAGGCACGTCGGGGAGGTCCACGAGCAAGGGGTGGTCATCTACGACCCGGATCGTGCGAACGTCGGTGAGAGCAACGGCCGCGTCATGTACCCAATACCCCTCCAGCGCATCGCCCGCGAGAAGCTGGACTTCCAGCGCGGCAAGAACGTCCTGACGCTCGGCATCATGGCAGGTCTCTTCGGCCTGGACCCCGCCTCTCTGGAGGACCTGGTGCGCAGCCGCCTCAAGCGCCGGGCCGAGCTGCTTTCCAAGAACCTGGAGGCCCTCCACTACGGCTACGAGTACACCCGCCAGATCCGCAAAGAAGACGGCTACTACCTGGGGACCAGCGACCACGTCAGCCGGTTGGTCATGAGCGGCAACGACGCCATCGTGGCCGGCGCCCTGCACGCCGGCTGTCGTTTCTACGCTGGCTACCCTATTACGCCCGCCTCCGAGATCCTGGAGACCATGGCCCGGGAGCTACCCACGCTCGGAGGGATCTTCCTCCAGGGAGAGGACGAGATGGCATCCCTGGCCTCATGCCTGGGGGCGTCCTTCGCCGGCACCAAGGCCATGACTGCCACCTCCGGGCCCGGCTTCTCCTTGATGACGGAACTGATGGGTCTGGCCTCCATGGCCGAGATTCCCGTCGTCATCGTCGATGCCCAGCGGGCCGGCCCGAGCACGGGCATGCCCACCAAGCTGGAACAGGGCGACCTCTACCAGGCGCTCTACGGCGGCCACGGGGACTTCCCGCGCATCGTGGTGGTGCCGGGCTCGGTAGAGGACTGCTTCTACGAGATCGTGCATGCCTTCAACCTGGCCGAGCGCTACCAGATGCCAGTCATCCTCCTCTCCGACCAGTCGCTCTCCCATCGCACGGAGTCCCTCGAGATGCCCGACCTGAGCCGGCTCACCGTGGTCGACCGGGAGCGACCCCAAAACGGCGGCCCGGAGCCGTATTCCCGCTTCCGGGTGACGGAGAGCGGCGTCTCGCCCATGGCCCTGCCGGGTGTGGACACAGAGGGCGTCTACGTGGCGCCGGGCCTGGAGCACGGCGAGTCGGGCCACCCGGACCTGGAGCCCTCCGTCCATGAGGTGATGACCGAGAAGCGCTTCCGGAAGCTGGCGACCGTCCAATCCGAGCTGGGCCCCGTGCCCCGCTACGGCTCTGACAAGCCCAAGGTTGGCATTATCGGCTGGGGCGCCACGGAGGGCGCCATCCGGGAGGCGGTCGAGCGGGCCCTGGCGGCCGGCTACGAGGTGGCAGCCCAGCACCCACGCGTGCTCAACCCGCTGCCCGAAAAGGAGCTAGGCGCCTTCATCGACTCGGTGGAGCACGTCATCGTGCCTGAGGTGAACTACCAGGGGCAGATGGCCCATCACCTGGCAGCCACCTTTGGATTCAGGCCTATCCCCCTCAACAAGTACGGCGGTCTTCCTTTCGCGCCGGGCGAGATCTTCCGCAAGGTCGAAGAGGTGCTGGATCATGGCCACTGACACAGCCCTCGAAGAGCAGGACTTCCTCCTGGAGCTCAAAGACTACAAGAGCGACGTCAAGCCTGTGTGGTGCCCCGGCTGCGGGGACTTCGGCGTGCTGAGCGCCACCTACAAGGCTCTGACCGCCCTTCAGTTGAAGCCGCACGAGGTGGTCGTGGTGTCGGGTATCGGGTGCTCCAGCCGCATCCCCTACTTCCTGCGAACCTACGGCATCCACGGAGTGCACGGCCGGCCTCTGCCCATTGCCACCGGTGTCAAGATGGCCAACCCGGCGCTGACAGTGTTCGCCATGGGCGGCGACGGCGACCTCATGAGCATCGGCGCCGGGCACCTGCCCCACGCCGCCGCCCGCAACGTGGACATCACCGTGATCATGATGGACAACCAGACCTACGGCCTCACCAAGGCCCAGGCCTCGCCCACCTCGGCCACAGGGCACATCTCCAAGTCGACGCCCTTCGGCGCGATCGCCAGGCCGTTCAAGCCTGTGGTGCTGGCCCTGGCCTACGGCGCCACCTTCGTCGCCCGGGGCTACTCGGCACGGGCCAGCGAGATGTCGGAGCTCATAGTGCAGGGCGTGCGGCACCACGGCTTCTCGTTCATCCATGTCCAGAGCCCGTGCACCGAGTTCCACAACACCTACAACCTCTACGATGAGTTGGTGGAGGAGATGCCGCCCGACCACGACACCTCAGACCTGGCGGCGGCCCTTCACCTGGCCCTCACCGAGGAGCGAGTGCACCTGGGCGTCTTCTACCGCGACGAGTCGAGAGAGCCCTTTGAGCAGCGCTCGCGGGAGTTCGTGGCAGAGGTGAGCAAGTTCAACCTGGAGGAGTATCTGACGCGCTTCGCTTAGCTCCCGTCTCGGCAGCCTACGGCCGCCCGACAAGGGCGGTCTTCCTTTTACCCCTTCGCAGCGTGATATGATGAACGCGGGTCAGGAGAAGCGATGACAGAGCCATCGAGACGGGCTGGGACGCGCCCAGGTGGGCGCCAGCCCCGGCGACGCCCCGCCGCAGACGAGGCGGCGCGCTACCGCCACGCCCTGAAGGTGTTCCAGCAGTTCGTGCGCGAGTGCCAGGCCTGCCAGGCCGAGGTACCCCAGGACTGGCAGTACTGCGCTCACTGCGGCCAGAGGCTAGCCACAGGCTGCCCGCGCTGCGGCAACCCCCTGCCCCCTTCCGGCGGGCGCTTCTGCCCGCACTGCGGGCTGGAGATCCCCCAGGAGATGCCATAGAGATGGCCGACCAGCAGACGGTGGGGCGCGTGGCGAACCGTACCGGAGTAGCGACCATGACACCGGCCGCGACCATCGACAAGCATGTCCTGCGCGAGTTGATGTCCATAGTGGGCCACGACTACGTTCTCCACGAACCCACCGACCTCATGGTCTTCGAGTATGACGCCACCGTCGGCCGCGCCCTGCCCCAGGTGGTAGTGCTCCCCGACACCGCGGAGCAGGTGTCGGAGGTAGTCAAGCTGGCCCGTCGCTGCGGGCTGCCGGTGACGCCGCGCGGGGCGGGCACCGGCCTCAGCGGCGGTGCCATCCCCGAGATGGGGGGCGTGGTCCTGGCGGTCACCCGCATGAAGCGCATCCTGGAGGTGGACCACCAGGAGGGCATGGCCCTGGTCGAGCCGGGAGTCGTCAACCTGGACCTGAGCCGTGCCGTCCAGCCTTACGGCCTCTACTTCGCGCCCGACCCGGCCAGCCAGTGCGCCTGCACAGTAGGCGGCAACGTGGCCGAGAACGCCGGCGGACCCCACTGCCTGGCCTACGGCGTCACCACCAACCACGTCCTGGGCCTGGAGCTCGTGCTGGCTGACGGCGAGATGGTCTGGGTGGGAGGGCGCACCCGCGACCTGCCGGGCTACGACCTCACGGGCGCCGTCATCGGCTCCGAGGGCACCCTGGCCATCGTCACCAAGATCCTGGTGCGCCTCCTTCGCCTGCCGGAGGCCGTGCGCACCCTACTCGCCATCTTCGATGACATGGACCAGGCCAGCAACGCCGTCTCCGCCATCATCGGCCAGGGGTTCGTGCCCGCCGCCCTGGAGATGATGGACCGCGAAGTCATCCAGGCCGTGGAGCCCACCCTCCACGTCGGCTTCCCTATGGACGCCAGCGCCGTCCTCCTCATCGAGGTGGAAGGGTTGCGGGAGGCGGTGGCCGAAGAGGGCGAGGCCGTGGAGAAGATCTGCCGGGCAGAGGGGGCGCGCGAGGTGCGCGTGGCCGAGGATGGCCCGGAGCGTGACCGCCTCTGGGCTGGCCGCAAGGGGGCCATCGGCGCCCTGGGGCAACTAATGCCCAACTACTACGTCCTGGACGGCACTGTACCTCGCACCCGCCTGCCGGAGGTGCTGCGGCGCGTGGCGGAGGTTGGTCAGAAGCATGGCTTCCGCATAGCCAACGTCTTCCACGCCGGCGACGGCAATCTGCACCCCAACATCCTCTTCGACGCCCGCCAGCCGGGCGAGATGCCGCGCGTGCTGCAAGCGGGCAGCGAGATCATGCGCATCTGTGTGGATGTCGGCGGCACAATCACCGGCGAGCACGGCATTGGGGCGGAGAAGCGCAAGTTCATGCGCTGGCTCTTCTCGGATGACGACCTGGAGGCCATGAGCCGGCTAAAGGCCGTCTTCGGCGCTGGCGAGCTCTTCAACCCCGGCAAGATGTTCCCCACCGACGAAGGCTCCGGCGAGGCGGGCCAGGAGCAGATCATGCGCAGCATGGGCCCCGACGCCTACGTATGACCATGTCACCTGCCGACACTTCCGCCCTCCTCGATTCCCTGGCCTCCAGCCTCCCCAAAGGCCACGTTCTGACGGGTGAGCAGGCTGAGGGATACGAGGTGGACGGCCTGCGGCCCGCCGCCGTTGTCCTGCCTGAGAGCGTCGATGAGGTCTCGGCCGTTCTGGCGGCGGCCTGCGAGCAGCGGGCTGCTGTGGTGCCCTGGGGCGGCGGCACCGCCATGGCTCTGGGCAACCTGCCCCGCACCTACGATCTGGCCCTGGTCACCCGCTGCCTGAGCCGGATGCTGGAGTACGAGCCGGCGGACCTCACCCTCACCGTGCAGGCCGGCATCACCATGGCCGCCCTCGCCAGCGAGCTGAAGCGGCACGGCCAGTTTCTGCCGCTGGACGCGCCCGAGGAGGCCACCCTCGGCGGTGTGCTCGCCACCGGCGCCTTCGGCCCCCGGCGCCACGCCTACGGCCCCGTGCGCGACTGGGTGCTGGGCGTCCGCATCGTCCAGGCCGACGGCCGGGCCACCAAGTCCGGCGGCCGGGTAGTGAAGAACGTCGCTGGCTACGACATGACCAAGCTCTACCTGGGCTCCCTGGGCACCCTCGGGGTCATCGTGGAAGCTTCCCTGAAGGTGACGCCGCTACCTGCAGTCGAGGAGACATGGGCGGCGGTCTGCCCATCTTCGGGCGAGGCGGTCCGCCTGGCCCTGGATGCCAACTCTCGAAGGCTGCGGCTAGGCGCCCTGACGGTGGCCGGCCCCCTGGGCCCCGACGGCCCCCTGGCCGCAATAAAGCTGGACAGCCGGGGCTACGCCGTGCTGGCCCAAGCCATGGGAACGCGGGCGGCTGTGGAGCGCTCGCTGCGGGACCTGGACGCCCTGGCCGGCGACCACGGCCTCACCGTCGGCGCCCGGCTCGGCGGCGCCGACAAGGTGTGGGACGCGTTGCGGGTCATCGCTCGCCCCGCGCTGGAGGACAACGTTCTCCTGGTGAAGGCTCTCCTGTCGCCGCGGCGGGTGTCGCCCTGGCTGGAGCGGACGGCGGCCCTGGCGGCGAAGACAGGCCTGGCGCCTGCTCTGGCCGCCCACGTGGGCACGGGCTGCGTCTTCACCCGCTGGCAGGGGCCGGGCTTGGGCGGAGAGCGAGGACACGGCCTGCTCACCGCCCTCAGCGAGTCGGCGGCCACCCTGGGCGGCGCCGCCGTTCTCGAGGGCTGCGCCATCGAGCTCAAGCACCACGTTGACGTCTGGGGCCGCACCCGCGCCGACTTCGCCCTTATGCGCCGCCTGAAGGAGCAGTTCGACCCACACGGCACCCTGAACCCCGGCCGCTTCCTGGGGAGGCTGTAGGCTAGTGGCGGACACTACTACCACGACGACGCGCACTGCCGCTCCTGCCGGCCCCGACGGCCTGGCTGCCGGACAGGCAGGGCCGCGGCCAGAGGACATCAGCCGCTGCGTCCACTGCGGCTTCTGTCTCAACTTCTGCCCGACCTACGTGGCGCTGGGCCTGGAGACCGAGTCGCCCCGGGGGCGCATCCACCTCATTGATGCCCTGAGCCAGGGTCGCATCGAGCCCAGGGGCACGGTCCTGGAGCACCTGGACCTCTGCCTGGGGTGCCGGGCCTGCGAGGCGACCTGCCCCTCGGGGGTGCGCTTCGGGCGTATCATGGAAGGGGCCCGGGCCCAGGTGATGGCGACCGGCCGGCACCCCCTGAGCTGGCGTCTGCGCTCCATTGTCCTACGCTGGACGCTCCCCCATCCGCGAAGGCTACGTCTGCTGGCCATCCTGCTGCGGTTCTACCAGCGGAGCGGCCTCCAGAGCCTGGTGCGCCGGACGCACCTCCTGCGGCTTCTACCCTTCGGCCTGCACGACATGGAGCGGCTCCTGCCGCCCGTGGCCAGCCGCTTCTTCGCGCTGGCCGGCAGCGACGCGAACCCCGACGCGAGCGACGGCGCCCGCCGCGTCGCCCTGCTCACGGGCTGCGTGATGCCGTTCTTGTACCCTCAGACGCACGAGGCCACGGTGCGGGTTCTGGAGCGTCACGGCTGCCGCGTAGTAGTGCCCGAGGAGCAGGTCTGCTGCGGCGCCCTCTTCGTCCACGGCGGCGACCGCCAGACAGCCCGCCGCCTGGCCCGCCATAACATCGACGTCTTCCTCGCCGCCGGGGTGGAGGCCGTCATCGTCAATGCGGCGGGCTGTGGCTCCACCCTCAAAGAATACGGCGATCTGCTGGCCGACGACCCCGAGTACGCTGAGAAGGCGGCGCACTTCTCGTCCCTGGTGAAGGACATCACCGAGTTCCTGGTGGATCTCCCCTTCGAGGAGGGACTGGGCCGCCTGGAGCGCCGCGTCACCTACCAGGATTCCTGCCACCTGGCCCACGCGCAGGGGATTACGGCCCCGCCGCGACAGCTCCTCAGGGCTATACCCGGGCTGGAGCTGGTCGAGATGGAGAACGCCGACCGCTGCTGCGGAAGCGCCGGCATCTACAACGTCACCCACCGTGAGATGTCATCGCGGCTTCTGGCCGACAAGATGAGGGCTGTGGCCGCCACGGAGGCGTCAGTGGTAGCTACCACCAACCCCGGCTGCATGCTCCAACTGGAAGCGGGTCTACGCCTGCACGGGCTGAAAGGAACGGTCGCACACGTGGTAGAGGTGCTGGACGAGGCCTACGCGGCAGGCAAGACCGCCCCTGCGGCGAAAGAAGGCGCCACCCCTCCGTCCACGTCCGAGAGGGAGTCTGATTGAGCCCCATCCATGTCCGCGCCCGTCCGGAGGATGTGGCGCCCATCGTCTTTCTGGTGGGCGACCCGGGCCGGGCTCACCTGGCGGCCTCCAAGCTGGAAGGGGCGCGGCTCTACAACGACTTCCGCGGCCTCGTCGGCTACACAGGCCACTACCAGGGGGTGGAGGTCTCCTTCCAGACCACGGGCATGGGCGGGCCCTCGGCGGCCATCGTCTGCGAGGAGATGGCCGATTTGGGGGCAAAAGTCCTCATCCGCCTCGGCACCTGCGGCGGCACGCGCGCCGGCATCCGCCCCAACGACCTGGTGATCGTCACCGCCGCCTGTCCCCTGGACGGGACCAGCCGCGAGTACGTCGGCGGCGACCCCTACGCGCCGGTGGCTACCTTCCGCGTCGTGCGAGCGCTGGTAGAGGCCGCCGAGCGGCTGGGCGCGCCCCACCACGTGGGCCCCGTAGCCACCGAGGACGCCCTTTATTTGGTGCAGGAGGCCTGCGTGGAGAAGTGGGCGCGTCGTGGCGTGCTGGCCCAGGAGATGGAGGCCAGCGCC
>CAZSSQ010000041.1:0-18215 GCA_964609465.1 uncultured Dehalococcoidia bacterium | reverse complement strand
TGCCGCGCCGGTTGGGCAGGATCTCGATCTCGCGCCAGGCGAGGCCGCGGGCGCCGGTGCCCAGGGCCTTCATGGCCGCCTCCTTGGCGGCGAATCGGGCTGCCAGCTCATGGATGCGATCGCGGCACACGGCCACCTCGACGGGCGTGTAGACACGCTCCAGGAAGCGCTGAGGGAATCGCTTCAGGATACGGCGAACGCGGTCGATCTCCACCATGTCGATGCCGACGGCGAGGTTGGGCATGGCAGGTCGAATTGTAGCACAGGCATCGGTCTGGACGATGGGCCGGGCAGCCCGTATGCTAGCGCTGGACTATCCCCGAGCCCCGGAGATCCAGATGACCGCCACTATCATCGACGGACGCGCCGTGGCCGAGGAGATACGCGCCGAGCTCCGCGAGCGCGTCGAGCGGCTGCGGGAGCGAAGGAGGGATAGAACTCATGAGGCTCCTGCTGCGGCTGCTGGCACGCGGTATCCTTATTTTCGGCGGGTTCTACCTGGTCAACTGGTACCTGGTGCGCTACCGGCGTCGTGGCCCGATGCCTTTCACCGAGGCCGGGACCCTGCGCAATCCCCTGCGCGGGCTCATCCACCCGGTGCGGCGCACCCTAGAGCGCGCCCACGTCGAGCCCGGCGCCACGGTCCTGGAGGTGGGCCCCGGCACCGGCTACTTCTCCGTCGAGGCCTCCCGCATGATAGGCGGCGGCGGGCGCCTCCTCTGCCTCGACATCCAGCGGCCGATGCTCGCCGAGCTGGCCGAACACCTGCGCGAGGCGGGCGTGATCAACGCCGACCTTCTCCTGGGCGCCGCCACGCGCCTGCCCCTGGCCGACGACAGTGTGGATAGCGCCTACCTCGTGGCTGTCATCGGCGAGGTCCCCGACCGGCCTCAGGCGCTGTGGGAGCTGCGACGCGTCCTCCGTCGCGGCGGCGTGCTCTCCATCACGGAGACCCTGACCGACCCCGACTACCAGCTCGAGGACAGCGTGCGGGACGTGTGCCGGGCGGTGGGCTTCGAGCCCCTGGAGCACGTCCGCGGTCTCCTCGGCTACACGATGAACTTCCGGGCCTAGGGGCGGCACAATCCTCGACCCCCGCCTGAAGGCGGTGGCATGGATTCGCCTCCCGATGCCCCAGTCCTTAGGCTGGGGTGGCGCTGGCGTGCCAAGGCACGCGCAGAATGAGCCAATCCCAGCTTCCAGAACCCCTTGACGGCCTCGAACATAGGTTTTAACATCTGTTGCGCGTGTCAGGTTCGACGGGTTCGGCGCGTGCCAGGGCCGTGTTTGACCGAGGAGGGTCAAAGTGGCAGAGGACGTGAAAGCCATAGATGCCTGGATGCAGCCCGGCTCTGAGGCCTTTGTCAACGCTCCCATGTTCGGGTCGCTCCGGCGATGGGCCGGTGCGACCGGCCCCGTCCCCGGCATCCCCATCGAAACGACCGTCGAGCAGATGGACGAGGCCGGCGTGGGCGTTGGCCTGCTCCATGCCTGGTGGGGGCCCTCCGGCCCCATCATCTCCAACGACGAGATCGCCGCCATCGTCTCGCGCTGGCCGGACCGCTTTGCTGGCGTGGCGGCGGTCGACCTCCTCCGGCCCGCGGAGGCCGTGCGCGAGCTCCGCAGGTGCGTCCGCGACCTCGGCTTCAAGGCGCTGCGGGTCGTCCCCTGGCTCTGGGACCTCCCCCCCAACGACCGCCACTACTACCCGCTGTACGCGGAGTGCATCGAGCTGGGCATCCCCTTCTGCTACCAGACCGGCCACACTGGGCCGCTGGGGCGCTCGGAGACCGGCCGTCCCATACCGTACATCGACGAGGTAGCGCTCACCTTCCCGGAGCTGGTCATCGTCGGCGGACACATCGGCTACCCGTGGACGGAGGAGATGATGGCCGTGGCCACCAAGTACCCCAACGTGTACATCGATACCTCGGCCTACGTCCCCTCGCGCTACCCTGACGAGTTCGCCCGCTACCTGCGCAAGCGGGGCCAGGACAAGGTGCTCTTCGCGACCAACTACCCGATGCTCCCCTTGAAGCGCTGCGTCGAGGAGGTCGATGCCCTGGGCCTCGATGAGGGCGTCCGCCGCAAGTTCCTCCGCGATAACGCCGTCCGCGTCTTCAAGCTGGGGGAGTGAGGGTACGTAAGATGCCCCGCACTGGGGTCGCCCACCTGCCCCTGCACTACGGGGCCGCGCCACCCTGGCTCTTCCAGCGCATGACCATGCTGGCCCGCCAGCTCGTCCTGGTGCTGGTGGAGGAGTTCGGGCCCCAGGAGGTTCTCCAGCGCCTCTCGGACCCCTTCTGGTTCCAGGCCTTCGGCTGCACCCTGGGCTTCGACTGGCACTCCAGCGGGCTCACCACCACCGTCTGCGGCGCCCTCAAGGAGGGCTTGCGTGACCTGGGGGCCGACACCGGCCTCTACGTGGCGGGGGGCAAGGGCAAGACCTCGCGCCGGACGCCACAGGAGCTGCTGGCCCTGGGCGACCGCCTGGGCCTGGACCCGGCGCCCCTCATCTACTCCTCGCGCATGGCCGCCAAGGTGGACAGCGCCGCGCTCCAGGACGGCTACCAGATCTACCACCACACGTTTGTCTTCACCCCCTGCGCCGGCGGCCAGACGGCCGCGCGTCTGGGCGAGTCCGGCTCTGGCGAATGGTGCGTGATCCAGCAGGGGATGAACCCCGACACCCGCTGGGCGCGTCGCTACCACTGGCTCTCGACCACTGTGGAGGACTTCGTTTGCGAGCCGCACCACGCCATCTGCTGCGACGGCCGGGGCGAGGTCCTGAACATGGTGGCCCGTGAGGCCGAGGACGTGCGCGAGGTGAGCGCCCGCGTCGCCGGCGAGCGGCCCGAGAGCGTCATCGATGGGCTGGAGCGCCTCCAGCAGCTCGACCTGCCCCATCGCCACCACGTCCTGCTGTCGGACGTGAACCCGTCCCGCCTGAGGAAGATCCTCCTGAAGACCTACGAGGAGCAGCCCCAGGGCTTCGAGGCCCTGCTGGGCACCGAGGGGGTGGGTGCCAAGACGGTGCGGGCCCTGGCCCTCGTGTCAGAGCTGGTTTACGGCGCCCCGGCCAGCTTCCGCGACCCCGTCCGCTACAGCTACGCCCACGGCGGCAAGGACGGCCACCCCTACCCTGTGGACCGGGCCATCTACGACCGCACCGTCGAGACCCTGAAGGCGGCGGTCTCCCGGGCCCGCCTGGGCCAGCGCGACCGGCTGGAGGCCCTGCGAAGGCTGTCGGCGTTCTGACACCCTTCCAGGTCCGGGAAGCGTATCATCAGGTGGTAGGGGAGGAGGGAGACTGAAGGTGAAGCGGCTCCTGCTGGTCACGGTGGCAGGTCTTTCGCTTGGACTTCTGGTCGCCTGCCGAGGGAGCGAAGAGGGGGCTAGCCCCAAAGAGACCTCGGCAGCGGCGACTCCGTCGGCTCAGGTCACCCCGGGGGTCAGCCTGGGGAAGCTGGCCTATGTGCAGGGTGGCGACATCTGGGTCAAGGCCCTGCCCGACGGTGAGCCGCTGCGCCTCACGACCGACGGCCGAAACCGCGAGCCCCGCTGGTCTCCGTCCGGCCAATGGCTGGCCTTTCGCAAAGGCGATGACCAGGTGTGGGCGATACGCGCCGATGGAACGGCGGCACATGTCCTGAATGAGGGGGTGACCGCCTCTGCCTTCGCTTGGGCACCGGCGCGCGACCGGCTGGCCTTAGTCGCTGCTGGGGCCCTGGTAGCAGTGGACGCCGATGGATCGAACCAGCAGGAACTGGTTGCAGCGGGTGGAGGCGGGCCGGGCACGGGCGTGCAAGACGCGGCATGGAGCCCGGATGGAGAGTGGCTCGCCTACGCTGGGGTGGACATGCTGAGGGAGGGGGAGAACGGACAACCTCCTGAGCGACGTGCCAGCTTGTGGCGCATCCGCGCCGACGGCAGCGGTGCGGGCGAACTCGTCGATGCTGGCACCCCCTCAGGCTATGGGTTAATAGTGGCCGGCTGGTCGCCGGACGGGTCGCGCGTCCTGTACTGGATTGATCCGGTCTTCTCCGCGTCCCTCCTGGCCGACGGCGCGCCCTTGTACACCGTACCCGCGGAGGGCGGCGCAACCGTGCAACTGGCCGAGGCCGTGCTCCTCCATCCGGATTTCCTCGTGCTGGGACCTCCGGACACCGATCGGGTCGCCGTGATCGTCGGGGGTTATCGCGGGACTTCGACGAACAAGGTCCTGCACGTCCTCTCGCTGTCCACAGGACAAGACGTGGCGCTCACCTCGGCAGATCTAGCGGCGTCATCTCCTGCCTGGTCACCCGACGGACAGAGCATCGCCTACGTCGCCATGCCCGACGAAGGCGATCTGGGTGGAGAGCCGGCCCGGCAGGCGCTGATGCAGCGCCGTATCTTTGTGGCGAACACCCAAGGGGAGCCGCAACCGCAACAACTGGCGGACGACCCGGCTTATCGCGATGAGTATCCGCTTTGGTCGGCCGATGGCGCGTCCATTCTCTTCGCGCGGCTCAACGCTGAAGATCGCGCCTCGCTGTGGCTTGTGTCGGCGGGAGGCGGCGAGCCCCGCCAAATCGTGGACGGACTGACATCAGCGCCCGAGCCGTCTCCGTTGTGGTGGGGGTACTACGGCCATGTGGACTGGGACATGCTGTTCGACTGGTGGCGCGGGCCGGCTGGCTAGCCCTACCTCACCCGGAACTCCTTGCTGATGAAGTTATCCGGGTCCAGAGGGGTGTTGCAGAGGGCCAGGTAGCGGCCCGGCCTCTGCACTCGGAAGCGGAAGGTGCTGGCGCCGGCCACCGGAGTCGGCTCCACCGAGGTGTCGGGGTTGGCGGGCAGCGTGTCGCGGCCCAGGAGGCGCCGGCTGCGGCCCGGCTGCACCAGGAAGCAACTGATGTCCACGGCCACCGGGTAGCGCTGCTCTTCGCTGACCTCCAGCGTCATCTCGCCTCCCACGACGGGTTTGCCACTGATGCGCAGCTTCGAGAAGAGCTCTGAGGAGGGGCCTCCGCCGAGGGTGATGCCGCAGCCGGCCAGCAGGAGGGCGGCAGTCGCCAGCGCGAACAGGTGAACGGCCCGCGATGGTGTGAGGGGCATGACAGGCGCCTTCATGGGGTTTCCTCGTGGCCGATCTCGCGCCATCATAGCATGGCCCCGCATAGAGGCAACGATGAGCACCCGGCTATAATGTTCTTGATGGAGATCCGAACGCTGCACCGCTGGGACCTCAGCATCCCGGAGGCCATGGGCATTCAGAGGCGGCTGGCGTCGCAGGTGGTGTGTTCGGGCGACCCCGGCGAGGTGCGGACGGTGGCCGGGGTGGACATCTCCGTTCTGGAGAAGGGCAGTCGGGCCCCAGCCCGGGGAGCCGTGGTTGTCCTCAGCTACCCTGGTCTGGAGCTGCTGGAGCAGGTCGTGGTAGAGGCGCAGGTGACCTTTCCCTACGTGCCGGGGCTCCTCTCCTTCCGGGAGACGCCGGTGCTCCTGGAGCCCCTGTCGCGGGTGCGAAAGCCGGACCTCTTGCTGGTGGACGGCCAGGGGCTCGCCCATCCGAGGCGCTTCGGGCTCGCCTGCCACCTGGGGCTCCTCCTGGACGTGCCGACCATCGGCTGCGCCAAGTCACGCCTCTGCGGCGAGCATGGCGAGCCCGACCGGGCCGCCGGCTCCCAGAGCGAGCTGCGGGACGGTGGTCAGGTCATCGGCGCCGTGCTGCGCACCCGGGACGGCGTGAACCCCCTCTATGTCTCCATCGGGCACCGCATCGGGCTGTCGGAGGCGGTGGAGTGGGTGCTGCGCTGCTGCCGGGGCTTGCGCCTACCGGAGCCGACGCGCCTCGCCCATCAGGCGGCGGGCGGTCAAGCAGGGGCGCTCGCAAGGCCAAGTAGGGGCGCTCGGCCGAGCGCCCCTACTCCTGGATTCGCAGCCGGGAGGTGACGGGCATCTATGCAGGAGCTGAACGACAAGCTGGCCGAACTGGAAGCCCGCATATCGCACGCGATGGTGCATCTTTGACGTGCCCGCTGCCGAGCAGGAGCTTCGCCGCCTAGACAAGGCGGCGGCGCGCCCTGACTTCTGGGACGATGCACAGGCTGCCCAGGAGACCATGAAGCGCCTCGCCGAGGTCCGCCAGAAGGTGGAGACCTGGCGTGGCCTGGAGGCCCGCCTGCGCGAGCTCCGCGAGCTGGCCGGGCTGCCCGGGGCCGAGGAGGAGGAGGCCCTCCTCGCCGACCTGAAGTCGGACGTGGAGGCCCTGGCTGCCCGCCTGGACCAACTGGAGTTCGAGCTCTCCTTCTCCGGCCCCTACGACGGCCGCAGCGCCATCCTGGCCATCCACGCCGGTGCCGGCGGCGTCGAGTCCATGGACTGGGCCGAGATGCTCCTCCGCATGTACCTGCGCTGGGCCGAGCGCCGCGGCTACCGGGCCGATGTCCTGGACCTGGCCCCGGGCGAGGAGGCAGGGCTGAAGAGCGTCACCGTCGAGGTGGCGGGGCCCCTCGCCTTCGGCTACCTGAAGAGCGAGCGCGGCGTCCACCGCCTGGTGCGCCTCTCACCGTTCGATGCCGGGCACGCCCGCCACACCTCCTTTGCCCTGGTGGAGGTGATGCCCGAGGCCGAGGAGGGCGCTGAGGTGGTCATTGAGCCCGACGACCTGCGCATCGACGTCTTCCGGGCCAGCAGCCATGGCGGCCAGAACGTGCAGAAGAATGCCACGGCCGTTCGCATCACCCACGTCCCGACAGGCATCGTCGCTACCTGCCAGAACGAGCGCTCCCAGTACCGCAATCGCAGCTCGGCTATGAAAGTGCTGGAGGCGCGTCTGCTGGAGCGAGAGCTGGAGAGGCAGGCCGAGGAGCACGCCCGCCTCAAGGGCGACCACGTGGCCGCCGGCTGGGGCAACCAGATTCGCAGCTACGTGCTGCACCCCTACAAGATGGTCAAGGACCACCGCACCGGCTTCGAGACCAGCGACGCCAACGCCGTCCTCGAGGGCGAGATCGACGACCTGCTGGCCGCCTACCTGAAGCACACCCTGGGAGAGAACGAACAGTGAGACGCCTGGTCCTGCTGCTAGCGACAGTGACCATCATCTCGAGCCTCTGGCCGGCGCTCGGTCGGGCTCAGCAGGGGATAGATGTTCACTCGTGGGAGGCCCGCAACGACTTCCCCAAAGGCATCATCTTCAAGCTGGACTTCGAGAGCGAGGAGCCGGTCAAGGAGGTCCGCTTCCGCTACGCCATCGCCCCCGACGGTAGCCGGGCCTACGGCGTGCCTGAGTGCACCGGTGTCACCAGCGTCCAGTGCACCTTCGACCTGAAGAGCACCGCCTCCAACTTCCTCATACCCGGCGTCGAGATCACCTACTTCTGGGAGATCACGGACCAGGCTGGTCGTACCGTGGAGACGGACCCCGACCGCTGCATGTATCGGGACGACCGCTTCGATTGGAAGAGCCTCTCCGAGGACGGCCTCACGGTCTGGTTCTACGCCGGCTCCGAGGGTGACATGCGCAGCCTCCTGAGCGTTGGCCAGGACACTCTGACGCGCATGGGGAGCCTTTTGGGGACCGAGGTGGACTTCCCGGTGAAGGTCTTCGTCTACGACAGCGCCGAGGATATGCAGCCGGTGCTCCTGGCCGGCCAGCTTTCGCCGGAGCATGGGGTCGTCACTCTCGGCGAGGTGGTTGTCTCCGACACCGCGGTGGTGGCCCACGACGCCTACGCGCTGGACATTCTCCGCCATGAGCTGAGCCACATCGTCATGCGTAGCGCCGTCAAGGGCCCCTTCAGCAATCTCCCTGCCTGGCTCGATGAGGGGGTCGCCGTCTACGGCCAGTCCCAGCCGCTGGCGGACATGAAGAGCGCCCTCGAGGCGGCCATCAAGAGCAACCGGCCCTTTACCATCCGCAGCCTCTCGTCGGCCAGCGTCGGTGAGAGCGGCGGCACCGTCGGCCTCTTCTACGGGCAGTCGTACAGCGTCGTGCGCTTTCTGATCGACGACTACGGCGAGGAGAAGTTCCGTGACCTCCTGGCCGCCTTCCGGGAGGGTAACCGGACGGACGATGCCCTGATGCAGGTCTACGGCTTCGACCAGGATGGCCTGGAGAACGCCTGGCGCCTGAGCGTGGGGCTCCCGGAGCGCGTAATCGAGGGAGGGCAGGGGCAGCCGTCGAATCCGCTGCCTCAGATCACCCCCTTCGGTGCCGGGGAGTCGGGGCAGGGACAGGGCGCGGCGGCCACTGAGGGAGGCGGAGGCGTGCCGGTCACGGCGCTGGTGGTGGTGGCTCTGCTGACTGTGGCCCTGGCTGGCACCTTTGCGGGCGCCGCCGTGCTGGTGCTCCGCCGGCGCTAACGCTGCGTCTTCGCGGCCCCCTTGCCCGCCGAGGGCGATTCCCTCTCCAGGTCCAGCTTCTTCGCCCCAAAGTAGGGCGGCCGGTAGTCGAAGAGGCCGGCCGTGCTGCGACGGGCGTCCACGACGTAGTAGAAGCGGTACCCCTGCTGCCTCAGGGCCAGGAAGTCGTCGTACCTGAGCAGCCACACGTAGCGGATGTCCCGCTCCTCGTCCACGGCCTCGCCCCGGTCGGAGAGCATGCTGATCGCCCCGTAGTCGCGGTCCAGGATGCCGAAGCGGAGCTCATGGCGGTGGAGGACGGCCAGCTCCGGAAAGATGAAGCCCGTCATCACCACCGAGTGGGGCGGCACCTCCGCCTGCCACACCTCATCGGCGAAGTCCATCTGGTTGCGCAGCGTGTCCAGGTCGGAGAGGAGCATGCCCTCGCCCAGGCGGGCGTTGGCGAACGTGTCCAGGTTCACCGTGTCCCCCGGCGAGGTGATGTCCACGAAGCCGGCCAGGAGAATGACGGCCAGGGCGGCTCGCAGGGCCGCCGGCCGGAAGTAGCGGGCCATCAGGAAGAGCCCGAAGGGGAACACGGGGATGAGGTAGGCGATCTCGTGGGGCAAACGGGCGAAGGAGACGAAGTAGAGGACTAGCACAGCGACCCACACCAGGACGTGGGGGTCGCCGCGCACGTCCTCGGGCAGGCGGCGCAGGTTCCGCCAGGAGAAGGCGAAGCTGGCCAGCACAGCCAGGGCCCCCAGAATGCCCAGGGCGTCCTTGCCCAGCCGGTTCAGGAAGGACTGCCAGGTCACGGAGGCATCGTAGAAGTTGAGGAAGCGCAAACCGTAGACGGCGATGACCGGCGAGTAGGCCAGCAGCGAGACGGCGACCAGCGCGCCCAGGAAGCGGGGCAGGTCGCGGGCGCGGCCGTCCCGCCAGAGGAGGAGGCCCAGGGGCAGGGCCATCACTCCCGAGGTCATGCGGAAGCCGACGGCCAGGCCCAGGCAGGCCCCGGCCAGGCCGGGCCGGCCTTTGGTGGCCAGCCAATAGCTTCCCAGGATGCCGGTCAGCGCCCACATGTAGTCCATGGTGGTGACGCTGTTGATCCAGAGCAGCGGCGCGAAGGCGAAGGCCACGGTGAGGGCGCCCCGCGCGGGCAGACGCCGGTCGGCGGCGAGGCGGGCGAAGATGTAGACCCCCAGCAGCGACACCAGCGCCGTCGACAGGTTGGTCCAGACCCAGCCGCCCTTCACCAAGGGGACGGTGACGAACTCGTGCAGGGGGTAGCCGGGCAGGCGAGAGGGCAGATACTCGCCGGCGTCCAGCAGATGATGGGCGGAGAGGGCGACTCGCCAGGCGTCGGGGTCGGTGCCGTAGCCCAGGTTCAGCCAGGGAATGCGACTGACCAGGTAGACAGCCCCCAGGGCCAGGAAGGCGCGGGGCCGTGTGAAGTCGAAGTCCAGGGCCTGTTCCAAGAGGGCAGCCACCGCCGCCCACGGCGACGTCACCCTTCGCGGCGCAGCCTCAGCGACGCCCAAAGTGGACTCCCTCTTCTAGGTGGAACCGCAGGAGCTGCCCCCGCAGTCGGCGAAATGATAGCGGATGGCGGTTGGGGATGCCAGTGGCCTCCCTGCCAGGCTCCGGCGGAGGTGGCATCCGAGGTGGGTGGAGGCTGGATAGGTTCTGCCGCCGGCCGGCCGTCGTGGCCGAGGGGCCTGCTGGTTCGGTGGCGCCGGCCCAGCAGGCCCCTGCGCGTCTACGTGACGTGGGTGGGTTGGGACAGGCTCTTCTTCTGTGCTCTAGTCCTTCGTGGTCTCGAAGTCTACGGGCTCACCGAAGGCCACCCACTTCCCCCCTTCCACCTTGTTGTACACTTCCATCTCGAAGGGCCGGTGGTCCGTCGGGCTCATGTTTATCGGCGTCATGCAGATAGAGCAGGTCCAGTCGCGGATGGACTCCGCGGCGTCGCAAAGCTTCTCCCGGGTGAGGTCCGGCCCCGCCCTCTTCAGGCTCTCCACCATCAGCTCGGCGGTGATGGCGCCGTAGAGGGTGAAGTTGCTCGGGTCAACGTTCGGGGCGTACTCCTTGATGATCTCGATGTGCTTCTGGATGCCCGGAACGTCGGTCTCGTATACCTGGTGGCCGAAGACAACGCTGATAACCCCCTCGGCGGCCTCGGCCCCGGCTAGAGCGATGAAGATGTCGCTGACGTCCACGCCGCTGACGAGGATGGGCACGTCCCAAGCCAGGACCGCACGGACCTGGTTCACCAGACTGGCGGACTGGACCGGGCCAGCCACCGAGACGATAACATCGACCCCGGCGTTCTTGATACGCTGGGTCTGAGCCGTCACGTCGGCTACAGTGGCCTCGCACTTCTCGTCGGCGACGATCTGCACGTCGCTGCCTTCCAGGCCCATGTTGACGCCATTGAGGCCGTCCACACCCATCTCATTGTTCTCGCGCAGAATGCCGATCTTCGCCCCATTGTAGTTCTCGGCGACGTATGCCCCGAGCATGCGGCCCTCGACCTGGTAGTCAGGGATGCCGCCGAAGCGGGTCTTCACCGGGGGCTCTGTATACCTGTGTACCCCGGAGGCGATGAACATGTCCGGGACGCCGTTCTCTTCCAAGTACTGCAAAACGGCGGCGTGGGTCTCGTCACCGAGCCCGCCGACGATGGCGAAGACCTTGTCCTGCTCCACCAGCTTGCGGACCACCTCCACTGTGTCCGGCGGGTTGTAGTGGTCATCGCCGAGTATGACCTTGATCTTGCGGCCGTACACGCCGCCCTCCGTGTCGTTTATATATGCGAAGTAGGCCTGCATACCGTCGCCCACGGGGGCATAGGCGGCCGCGACGGTCTGGCTGAGAGGAAGGTGGCTGCCCAGCAGGATCTGCGTATCCGTGATGCCTGTGGTGTCCCCGGCCGCGGCTGGCGACGCGCCGGGGCTACCTGCGGTGGGCGCCCCAGCTTCCTCCTCTTCCCCCCCGCAGGCCGCCATCAACAGGGGAACTGCCATCAGAGCGGCGATGATCATCAGCGGAGCAAAACCGAACCGTTTCATGGCTAAGATACCTCCTAGGTGACTGCTGACCGGAGCCATGCTACACGGCTCGCGACCGGCGCGTCAATGAGTGTGGTGTTTCAGGATGTGTGAGACAGACAGGGGGTGAACGAAGGCCGGGGCGGACCTCCCACGTGTTGCGAACCGGTACACGTGTTGACGAGCAACAAATGTTGTGTTACTCTCGCCCAGGATACAACATTTGTTGAGGCCTCTGTCATGAAGGTAGCTACTGTCCGTCGACGCCTGGCCCACCGTCTCCAGGAGGCGCTGGAATCGGGCGAAGTGGAGGCAGTCTGTCGCGTCACCGGCTACGTGAGGGCGGTTGGGGTTGCACTTGCCTCCTACTCCGGCGATGACGAGGTAGACCTGGCGCACCTGACCGTGGACAGCCAGCAGGTGGCGCACATCCTCGGCTACCACCGGGAGCACGTACGCCGCCTGGTGCGCCAGGAGGCGCTACCGGCCGAGAAGGAGGGCAACGAGTATCGCATCCCCCTCACCTCGGTGATCATCGCTCTGGAGAGCGGTATCTCGGGCTGGGTCGCGCCAGCCGTCCTCAGGCGTCTCCGGGCTCTCATGACCCTGTGGGTATCGCCAGAGGCACCACCCCGGTAGTAGAGGACGCTCCGCCAGACTGTCGAGAGCATGAAAGCAAGAGGTCGGGACCTCAATGGTTCCGACCTCAGTTTCGTGTAAAGGTGGGCTCGGTTATTTGGCGGGCGGCTCGTCCCGCAGGGTGATGGTAGCCTGGCCGCCGCCCCAGGCGAGGCCGGGCTTGAGCTTGGGCTGCGGCGATGGCTCCTCGGCCGGCGGCTCTCCCTCGGCGGCGGGCGGCGTCTCGGCCTCAGGGGGCTGGTGCTCGCCGATGGGCACGTCCACGTCAGCGGGCGCGTTGAAGAGAGTCATCAGGTCCTCGCCCTCGATGGTCTCCACCTCAATGAGCTTGCGGGCGATCTGGTCCAGCTTGGCCCGGTTCTCGGTCAGTATCTTCTTGGCCACGTGGTAGGCGCGATCAATGATGCGTCGCACCTCCTCGTCGATCTCCTCGGCCACCTTTTCGCTGTAGTTGCGCTGCTCAGAGATCTCGCGGCCCAGGAAGACCAGCTCCTCCTTGCGTCCGAAGGTGCGGGGGCCCAGACGCTCGCTCATGCCCCACTGGGTGACCATCTGACGGGCGATCTTGGTGGCGTGCTCGATATCGTTCTGAGGGCCGGTGGTCATCTCACCGAGCACCAGCTCTTCGGCGACGTGGCCAGCCAGCGAAGCGGCCAGCATGTCCTGGAACTGGGAGCGGGTGCCTAGGTGGCGGTCTTCCTCCGGCAGGAGGCGGGTGAAGCCGCCGGCCATACCCCGAGAAACGATGGTGATCTTGTAGACGCGGTCGGCGTTGGGCAGCATGTGCGCCACCAGGGCGTGTCCGGCCTCGTGGTAGGCGATGATCTCCTTCTCCCTGGGGCTGATGACGCGGCTCTTGCGCTCCGGACCCGCGATCACGCGGTCGACGGACTCATTGAACTCGTCCATGGAGATGCGCTTCTTATTGGCGCGGGCTGTTAGGATGGCCGACTCGTTCACCAGATTGGCCAGGTCGGCGCCAGAGAAGCCGGGGGTTTGCTTGGCCAGCGCGTTTAGGTCCACGTCCTTGTCCAGGGGCTTGCCCTTGGCGTGGATTTCCAGGATGGCTTTGCGGCCCTTGATGTCCGGTCGGTCCAGCACAACGTGCCGGTCGAAGCGGCCGGGGCGCAGCAGCGCCGGGTCCAGGATGTCTGGGCGGTTGGTGGCGGCGACGACGATAACGTTGGTGCTGGTGTCGAAGCCGTCCATCTCCACCAGGATCTGGTTCAGCGTCTGCTCCCGTTCGTCGTGGCTGCCACCAAGACCGGCACCGCGGTGGCGGCCAACGGCGTCGATCTCGTCCACGAAGACGATGCAGGGGGCATTGCGCTTCGCCTGGTCGAAGAGGTCGCGGACGCGGGAGGCGCCGACGCCGACGAACATCTCCACGAACTCGGAGCCGCTGATGGCGAAGAAAGGCACGGCGGCTTCGCCCGCCACCGCCTTGGCCAAAAGGGTCTTTCCGGTGCCCGGCGGCCCCACCAGGAGCACGCCCCGGGGGATGCGGGCGCCCAGGGCAGCAAACTTCTCCGGGTACTTCAGGAACTCGACGACCTCGTTCAGTTCCTCCTTGGCCTCGTCCACGCCCGCCACGTCAACGAAAGTGACGGTGGGCCGGTTGCCGGTGAACATACGGGCACGGCTCTTCCCAAAACTCATGGCCTGGGAATTAGAGCCCTGGGCCTGCCTCAACATGAAGATGAGGATGGCGCCAAAAATGATCAGGGGGAGGAAGTTGACGAGAAGCCCGATCCAGTTCCCGAACTGGCTGGGCTCCTTCACCTTGACGTCGACGCCATCGGTGCCGCCTACCTGGACGCCGTTGTCCTTGAGCACCGTGACGATGCTGGAGCCGCTTTCCTTGCGCGACTTGTAGGTTCGCTGGTCGTTCTTCAGGTGGACGGTTAGAGAGTCGCCTTGGGCCTCAATGCTTTCGACCTGACCGTTGCGAGCCAGCGCTATGATTTCACTCAGGTCCTTGCTCTCGGTGCCGGAAGGAGGCCGGAAGAAGGAGACGACAATAGCTATGACCGCTACCAGGATCAGCAGATAGATGAAACTGTTGCGCATCCAGCGGGATGTCATGGCCTTGCCCGCTCTCTGGGCGAAAGAAACGCCAACCTACGTTGGCCGCCTTCAATCCCCAGCTAATTATAGCATAGCCGATAAGCCGTACGGATTCGTCAAGCCGTCCCTGGCACCTTGAGCGTGACCTTCCCCTGACACATTATCGGCACCGGCGCCCCAACGCCTCATCGACGGCGCACTCTCCCGCCGATAGGGGCTTGACGGGGGCCCAGGCGGCAGCTAGTCCGTCAGCTCAGAGACGAGCCTGCCCGACTGAGCCCAGTTGTCCCGCTCTACGTCCTGAAAGATGACGATGGTCGCCTCGGGAGTGGTCTGGGCTATGTTGCAGACTGCCTCTGTGATAGCGCGCGCTAGTTCTCGCTTCTGGGCCTGAGTCCGCCCCGAGAACATCTCGACGTGGATGATGGGCATGGGCTACCTCCTCTCGCCTTATCGGTGTCGTGATCATAGCATTGCTCCAGGGGCTTTCAGAAAGGCGAAGGCCGGGCTTCAGCCCGGCGCCGTCGCTTTGCCAGCCCCAAGGTTGGCCTTCTTGATCATGAAAGACGCCGTTGGTCTGGCTGCTTTGACGCGGTCTCAGCCCGGTGTTACCATCGGGCGGCTAGCGGTGTCAGGCCGCGGATAAGCCTGTTATCAGCGTACATGGCCGTCACACACCCCTTCCTCAACGAAGAGCTCCAGTGCTGGCGCCGCGGCCTCCGGCGCGTCGCTGGGGTCGACGAAGCGGGGCGCGGCCCCATGGCCGGGCCCGTGGTAGCTGCTGCCGTCGTGCTAGATCCCTCAAATGCCGCCTCCTGGTGGGGGGAACTGCGCGATAGCAAGCTGCTCAGCGCCCGCGCCCGTCAGCGGTTGGCGGAGGCCATCCGCCTCAGCGCCGAGGTGGGCGTGGGTGTGGTGATGCACGAGGTCATCGATGCCGTCGGCATCACCGTCGCCACCTACCACGCGATGCGCCTGGCGCTGGAGGAGCTGTGCCCGGCGCCGGACTACATCCTCGTGGACGGCCGTCCTTTGCGACACCTGGCCTTGCCCCACAAGGCGCTCGTCGGAGGCGACCGCCGCTGCCTCTCCATCGCCGCCGCCTCCATCGTCGCCAAAGTGGAGCGCGACTGTCTGATGCTGGAGTACGAGGGGCTCTATCCGGGCTACGGCTTTGGCCGTCACAAGGGCTATCCCACGGCCGAGCACGTCCGGGCCCTGGCGGAGCTGGGCCCCTGTCCCATCCATCGCCGTTCCTGGGCGCCGGTGCGGGCGATTTTGGGAAGCCTGCCCCTATGAAGGACGAGAGGCGCCAGGCGGCGAAGCAGGCCCTGGGCGCCTTCGGCGAGCGGCTGGCGGCCGCCCACCTGGAGTCGAAGGGCTATCGCTTGCTGGAGCGAAACTACCGCTGCCGGGAGGGGGAGATCGACATCGTGGCCGCCAGGGGCGGCTGCCTCGTCTTCGTCGAGGTCAGGACACGCCGCGGACAGGAGCGAGGTTCGGCCGTCGAGTCGGTGAGCCGCGCCAAGGGGGCGCGCCTGGCGGCCCTGGCCCTGGCCTACTGTCAGGAGCGGCCGGACCTGCCCCCTGATCGCCGCATCGACGTGGTGGCGGTGGATCTCACGCCGGACGGGCGGCTGCTGAGCATCCAGCACATCGAAGATGCCGTCGGCGAAGGGGGTCTGCCCTAGCTTTGTCGACGGCGCCGCTGTGCGCCGGTATAATTCCGTCAGGAGCCTTGGAGGGGCCGGGCACTGCGCATGCCTATCTACGAGTTTCGCTGCCAGGCCTGCGGCCGTCGAGCGAGCATCCTTCAGCGCAGTATCAGCGCGCCCCTGAACGCCGCCTGTCCCCACTGCGGCAGCACCGACCTGCGGCGGCTGGTCTCGCGCTTCGCCGTGGTGCGCGGTGAGGACGCCCTGCTGGATCAGATGGACGACGACTCCTTGCTGGCCGGCGTCGACGAGAACGACCCTCGGAGCGTAGCCTCCTGGGCCCGCAAGATGGGCTCTCGCTTCGGCGAGGACCTGGGTCCGGAGTTCGACGAGATGGTGGAGCGCATGGAGGCGGGCGAGATGCCCGACGAGGAGGGCGGGGGCGGGAACGGGGGCGACTTCGGTGAGCTCTAGGAGGCGGCAGGGGCATGCCCATCTATGAGTTCAAGTGTGAGGACTGCGGGCGGCTGAGCAGCGTCTTCGTCAAGAGCATGTCCTCCCAGTTGGAGGCTGCCTGCAAGCACTGTGGCGGCCAGCGCCTGAGCCGCGCCGTGTCCCGTTTCGCCTATCACAAGTCGGAGCAGACCATCCTGGAGGAGTACGGTGCAGAGCCCAAGCGGCCAGAGGACTACAGAGACCCCCGCCAGATCGGCCGCTGGGTGGAGCGGAAGTTCCAGGAATACGGCATGGAGGTGCCGGAGCAGGCCCGGGAGATGATCGACGCCGCCCGGGAGGGGGATCTCCCCGAACCGCTGAAGGGCCTGTAGACGCCATAGATAGGGGGAAGATTTGCAGTCTGCCGCTGGTAATCTCGATGCGATTGTAGAGGGCATCCGCGCTCACTTTGTCTCAAAGAACCAGGCGCGTGAAAAGGCCCTCCCTCTCTGCCGCGAAGCCATTCGTCGCTCCGCCAACGCCATCCGCGCTGTGCACCGGGGCGAGTTTGAGACGGCGCAGGAGCTTGTAGACAGGGCGGCTGGCGTGCTCCGTGAGGCCAAGGATGCCCTGCGGGACCATCCGGATATCTTCTACGCCGGCTTCGTCCACGATGCTCAGAAGGAGTTCGCCGAGGCCAGCCTGACGCTGGCATTGGTGGCTGGCCGGCCGATGCCCACGCCCGAGGAGCTGGGCGTGGAGCGCGCCGCCTACCTTAACGGCATGGGAGAGGTGGTGGGTGAGCTACGCCGGCATCTCCTGGACAGCCTTCGCAGCGGCGACGTGGAGCACTGCGAGGAGTGCCTCACCGTCATGGACGACATCTACAGCGTCCTGGTCACCTTCGACTACCCGGATGCCATGACGGCCGGCCTCCGGCGCACCACCGACAACGTGCGCGGCATCCTCGAGCGCACCCGAGGCGACCTGACCCTCGCCGTCCGCCAGCGCGACCTCGAGCGCAAGCTGGGTGAGTTCGAGAAGGGTCTCCAACGCTAGCAGCGCGGCTTGCCTTTCACCCCGGCTCCTCTCGATTAGCGGGGTGACGGCGGCACTTCGCGCCGCGGATGCTTGATCGCTATGAACGGCCTTGCTAGACTCCGCACTGGAGGGAGGCGCTCGGCCTCCCTAATGTACGCCCTGAGCGCTGGGTAAGGGCGCCTGCCGGGGCAGGACTGAGGACGGTAGGATATGGAGCTCGTCTGGATGGTACCCGCTGCCGGCTTCTTGGGCGTGGTCTTCGCCCTCTGGCTAGCCTGGGACGTGCTGCGGCGCGACACGGGCACCGACGCGATGCGCGACGTCTCTGCCATGATCTTTGAGGGCGCCATGGCCTTCCTGAAGCGCCAGTACCGGACCATCGCCATGCTGGCGCTGGTGACCGGCGTCCTCATCGCCGTTATCGTTGGCGCGGTATCGGAGGGCGTCAAGGATATCATCCGCAACGACACAGGACAGGTCGCATATGGGGCAACGGTCATCGGCCACTGGAAGGAGGGCCTCCTTACGGGCATCGCCTTCCTGGTGGGCGCGGCCGCTTCCGCCCTGTCCGGATACATCGGGATGTATATCTCCGTGCGGTCCAACTCGCGCTGCGCCTCGGCGGCGACGCGCAGCCTGCGCGAGGCCATTACCGTCTCCCTGCGAGGGGGCGCGGTCTCCGGCTTCCTGGTGACGTCCCTCAGCCTGCTGGGCGTGTCGGGCATGTTCCTCACGTACAGCCGGCTACTGGGCAATCCGGCGACCATCGCGCCGTTCCTCATCGTTGGCTTCGGCTTCGGCGCCAGCTTCGTGGCCCTGTTTGCTCAGCTAGGCGGCGGCATCTACACCAAGGCGGCGGACGTGGGCGCTGACCTGGTGGGCAAGGTGGAGGCCGGCATCCCCGAGGACGACCCGCGCAACGCCGCCGTGGTGGCCGATCTGGTGGGCGACAACGTGGGCGACTGCGCCGGCCGTGGCGCTGACCTGTTCGAGT
>CAZSSQ010000040.1:0-18233 GCA_964609465.1 uncultured Dehalococcoidia bacterium | reverse complement strand
TGGCCCCGGCGATGAGAAGGTGAGGCATCTTCGCCAGGTCGGCCGCCACCGGCTCCCCTGCGACGCTCTTGCCGAGGGCCAGGGCCAGCTTGGAGCGGGCCCCCAGCCGCTGGAAGGGCGCGCTTTCAATGACGCTGCGCAGTGTGACCAGGGTTGTCAGGCTGTTGGGGACCTCTATGCCCACCACCGACTTGCCCGGCACGGGCGCTTCGATGCGGATGGAGGGCGTGGCCAGGGCCAGGGCCAGGTCGTTGGCCAGGGAGGTGATCTGGCTGACGCGCACCCGCGTGCGTGACACCTCCTCCGTTGCCGTCTTCGGCCTGCCGTCGCGGTCCAGGGCCGGCCGGCCGCTGCTGTCCCGTTCGGGCACGAGGCGTGTCTTCACCTCCCATCCGGGCTCGATGCCGAACTGGGTGACGGTGGGGCCCTCGTTGATCTGGACCACGCGGGCGTCGACGCCGAAGCTGGTGAAGGTGTCGACGATTAGCTGGGCGCGGGCGGCGTTGTCCGGGCGCACGTCCTCCTGAGGAGCGACGGCGGTCAGCAGCTCCAGGGGCGGCAGCATCCAGCCGCCCTCAACCTCCCGCAGGTGCGCGGCGGCAGGCGGCAGCGGCGCCGCTTCGGCGGCGGCATCCTCCTGGCCGGGCAGGGGCAACTCCGTCTGCCAGCCGAAGTCGGAGGGCGCGCCGCCTTCCTCGGCCGGTGCCGGCGGTGCTACTGTCTCCGGCTCTGGAGGGAGCGTGGTGGGGGCCGTGCGTGCCCACATCAGCGTGTCGACGGGTACGCGGGGCTTCTCTGGCGGCGCCGCGCGAGTAGGGAAGATGGCCTGGAGCAGCGCTTGCAGCCCCTTCCAGACACGGTGAGGGATGTGCCAGCCCCACGCGACGGCGGCTGCATGGGGGCTCCGAGCCAGGGCGTGTAGAGAGGTCCGGGGCCAGCGCACGACCACCGCCCCGGCACCACAGGCCAGCCAGACCAGGATACCCAAGCCGGTAGAGGTCAGGGCGTGGCCCAGGTCTCCGCCGGCCGTCACCTCAGAGAGGGAGATCTCGCCCAGCTCCCAATCAGGGCGGAAGAAACCGAGGAAGCCCAGCAGCAAAGCGGCACCGAGGCCGCCTGCCAGCCAGGACTGCCAGTGCGCCAGGGCCGAACGGAGGCTCCGCCGCAGCACCAGCCATCCGATGGCGCCTAGGAGGGCGATGATCACGAACACGTACAGGCCCACCGCCTGCACCAGGTCGTCGCGGATGCTGGATGCCCCCTTGCTGAAGGGCACCAGCCAGGGGACGGCCAGGGCGGCCAGGATCACCAGCGCGGCCCCCAGCGTCTCGCGGCGGAAGAGAAGGGTGACAACGAGGGCGAAGGGGGAAGTGGCGCCGCGACGCCGGCCGACGAAGCGGGGCCGCCGGGGACGACCGGCCCGGCCGGTAGCCTGAGGCGGCGGAAAAGCGCGTCCGGCCGATGGGTGGGGGGCGCTTTTTACCTTGGCCATGCCTGTGGCACCCTTTGTCGCGCTTGCCTCTCTTTGGGCAAGCTCGCCTGCCAGTCGGCGCGGCCCCCCGCCTTAGCCTCGCCTGAGCGCCTGCCTGACGGCAGGCAGGCCGGCAGACTCTGCTGCCGGCTCTCTACACCTCGACGGCGACCGGTAGCACCATGGGCCGCCGGCGTGTCTCCTGATAGAGGAACTTGGCGATAGCCTCCTTGACCTTGCTGTGTACCACGCTCCACTCGGCGATGTGGTTCGCCCCTTCCAGGGCGGCCACCACCATGTCGCGGGTTCGCTCCAGAAGCTCCTCTGACTCCTCCACGTCGACGAAACCCCGCGAGACCACGTCGGGCTTGCCCACGACGCGGCCGCTGCGTTTGTCGACGGCTATCACTACCACGATCATGCCGTCGGTGGCAAGGTGCTGGCGGTCCCGCAGCACCACGTGGTCGATGTCGCCCACCCCCAGGCCGTCCACGTAGACGTAGTCGGCCGAGACGCGGTCGCGCAGGCGGGCTCCCGTCTCGTCGATCTCAAGCACGTCGCCATCCACCATGACGAAGGTGTTCTCTTCAGGGACGCCCATGGACTGGGCCAGACGGGCGTGTAGCACCAGGTGTCGATACTCGCCGTGCACGGGCACGAAGTACTGAGGCTGGACCAGGGAGAGGACTATCTTCAGCTCTTCCTGGGCGGCGTGACCCCTCACGTGGACATCGGCGATGCGGTTGTAGAGGACGCGGGCTCCCAGCCGGAAGAGGTTGTCAACGGTCCTGTAGACCAGGGCCTCGTTGCCGGGGATGGCCGTGGCCGAAAGCACTACGGTGTCTCCGGGCACGATCTTGATGTGGGCGTGGTCGCGGTTAGCCATGCGCGTAAGGGCTGAGGTGGGCTCTCCCTGGCTGCCGGTGCTGACTACGGCTATCTGGTGGTGCGGGAGGCGTCGCAGCTCGCCGACGCCGGCGAGGATGCCGTCCGGCACCGTCAGGTAGCCCTTCTCCACCGCCATGTTCACGTTGTCGAGCATGCCGCGGCCGGTGACGAAGACCCGCCGGCCGGTGGCGTGGGCGGCGTCGATGACCTGCTGGACGCGGGAGATGAGGGAGGCGAAGGTGGCCACGATGACGCGGCCAGGCGACGATGCCATGATGTTGAGCAAGGCGTCTCCCACGACCTGCTCCGACGGCGTGTAGCCGCTCATCTCCACGTAGGTCGAATCCGAGAGGAGGAGGAGGACACCTTCGCTGCCCAGTTGGGCCAGGCGTGCCAGGTCTGTGGGCTGGCCCATGACGGGTGTGTGGTCCAGCTTGAAGTCGCCGGTGTGCACCACGGTCCCCACCGGCGTACGGATGGCCAGGCCCACCGAGTCGGGCACGCTGTGGGCCACGCCGAAGGGCTCCAGCTCGAAACTGCCTATCTGCAGGCGCTCTCCGGGCTCGACCTGGTGCAGGTCGACTTTGTCCAGCAGCCGGGCCTCCTTCAGCTTGACGGCGATGAGGTCGGCGGTGAGGGGAGTGCAGTAGATAGGCGCGTTCACGCGCTTGAGAATGTAGGGCAGGGCGCCGGTATGGTCTTCGTGGCCGTGGGTGATGAAGAAGGCCTTCAGGCGGTGGGGATGCTGGAGGATGTAGGAGATGTCGGGGATGACCAGGTCCACACCCAGCATGTCTTCTTCTGGGAACATGAGGCCGGCGTCGATGGCGATGAGGTCCTCGCCGTACTCGAAGAGCATCATGTTCTTGCCGATCTCTCCGAGTCCTCCCAGGGGTATGATGCGCAGTCGTTTTCTGTCCATGCTCGCCGTGCTCTCTAGAAGAGACGCATCTGCTCCGGCTCCGGAACCGGTGGTTGCGCGTCCGCCTGCCCGCCGGACGGGCTGGCCTGACGGGCCCGCTCCAGGATCGCCGGCAGCTTCTTGAAATCGGTCTCGATGGTGCGACGCAGGCTGGCCTGGTGCAGGGCCGCCGCCGGGTGGTACATGGGCACGACCACCACGTCGCCAACCCGCCGCTCCTGGCCGTGGATGCGGCTGATGGGCTCGCTCGGGAAGTACTTGGCGAGCGAGTAGCGGCCCAGGGTGACCACCAGCCTGGGCGCGATGAGCTCTAGCTGTCGCTCCAGCCACTTGTGGCAGGCCTGGATCTCCTTGGGCAGGGGGTCGCGGTTGTTGGGAGGGCGGCACTTGATGACGTTGCAGATGTGGACTTCCTCCCGCTTCATGCCAACGGAGGCCAGGAGCTGGTCCAGAAACTGGCCGGCGGGCCCCACGAAGGGCCGGCCCTGCTGGTCCTCATAGTAGCCAGGCGCCTCCCCCACGAAGACTATCTCGGCGTCGGGGCGCCCCTCGCCGGGGACGGCGTGGGTGCGCGTGGCGGAAAGCTCGCAGTCGGGGCAGGCGCGGATCTGCTCGTAGAGCCGGAGCAGGGCCGAGTGGTCATCGTCCGTCATGTGGCCCCCGCCTTCTGGCTTGCGCCAGGGTGAAAATGACGATAGCGAGGAAGTCTCAGGTCGCCCGGATACGGGCTTCCCGGGCCCGCCATCGGCGGGCGAGGCCACCTGCCCCCTGGGCTGCGCTGATTGACAGGCTCAGGGCTAGCGACCTCGAACTCTACCTCGCCACCTCGCCGCGATGATAGCACCGGCGGGGGGCCCAGTCAATGTGGCAAGGGAGTCATCTGGTTAGCAGATAGCCCAGGCGGGTCTGGCCGGCGGCGGGGGCGTGCGTCACGAAGGCACGATGTGCAGCCACGGCGTCGGGGGAGTATGATCTGGCCGCCATGAAGGCGCGCGACTTCTCCTCATTCGACTTCAAGGTCGTCGAGACGGACAAGGCATCGAGTCAAGACCTCGAGACGGCCTTCTCTCTCTTCGAGATGAACTATCGCCAGGCCAACCGCGCCTTCCTTGAGAAGACCCTGCGGGTGCTGCGCTACCTCGCCCTGGCCGAGCACCAGGGCATGCCGGCCGGCTTCGCTGTCGGCGAGTGCCAGGTTATGGATCTGCCGCGCCTACCAGCGCAGGCCGTCAACCTGGCTGGCATCTGCTGCATCGCCCCTCGGTTCCGGCGCCGGGGCCTCTTCACCCACCTGGAGGCCCTGGCCATCGGTGCCGGCGGGGTGGAGGACCGTTCGCGCCGGCTCTCCTGCGGGCGCGTGGCCCATCCCGCCGCCATGCGCATCCTCGCCCTCAGCCCGACGCGGGTTCCCAGGCCAGGAGTACGCCCAACGGAATGGCAACAGGAGGTAGGTCAGGCTATCGCCCGGGCCTACGGCGCGCACGCCTTCGACCGAGAGACCTTCGTTTGCATCGGATCGGGCGAGCCTATTGGCTACCCGCGTATCGAGGTGGGGGTCGAGCCGCACGAGTGGGAGGTGTTCAAGCAGGTCGACCGGGACCGGGGCGATGCCCTGCTGGCCATGATGTGGACCCCCGACGCCCCGCCGGGGTGGTAGCCGCCAGGATACGCGGCGCAGACGCGGGCAAGGCGGCCGAGCCCGCTGTCGGCGGGGCGCCGGTGTGGGCTTCTCTGCGAGAGAAGGCGGCCGCTAGGATCGCTGGAGGCGCAGTTACCGCGGCAGGACCGGTCGCGCTTCCACCAGCTTCGCCAGGACGATGCCGGCGAAGTAGAGGACGATGATCGGCCCCGCCACCAGCGACTGCGTGACGGGGTCGATGGAGGGGGTGACGACGGCCGCTACCACGAAGGCGAGGACGAGGGCGTACCGCCACCAGCCCAGGAGACGGCGGGAGGTGACGACGCCCAGCTTGGCTAGGCCCATGACCAGCAGCGGCATCTCGAAGACGAGGCCGGTCACCATCATGAGGCGCGTGACGAAGTTGACGTAGCTCCCGACCCTGATGAAGGGCTCGGCCACGTCGCCGCTGAAGCCGAGGAGGAATCGGAGGGCGGGCGGCAGCTCGACATAATACGCGAACGCCGCCCCTCCCAGGAAGGAGAGCGAGGCACCGACGACGATGGGGTAGATCCAGCGCCGCTCCTGCCGGGTCAGCCCAGGCCCCACGAAGGCTAGTATCTGGTAGACGATGACGGGCATGGCGAGGGCCACGCCCGCGACGAGGGCTACGCGGAAGTAGGTCGCCCAGTACTCCAGGGGCTCGGTGTAGATGATGGAAAGGTCTTCGACCTTGTCCTTGGCGGGCGCGATGAGCCAGTGCAGGAGCTGCTGGGTGAAGACCGCGGAAACTATGATGCCGATGAGAAGGGCCGCGGAGGCGACGATGAGGCGCCGGCGGAGCTCCTGGAGGTGCTCCAGGATAGTGAGGACCTTGCCTTCCCCGACTGGCCCTTCTCTCCGCTGGGTGCCGGCCCTCGATCTCATGGTCTTGGGGTCAACCTAGGAGCACCCCTGTCCGGCGGGGCGCTGATCGCCGTCGCCTGCATCGGTGCTTGGCGGGTCAGGGGAGCCTTCCGGCGGGCGCCCGGCGCGGCGGCCGGCGGCGTCCTCCATGGAGATCACTTTGGAAGACGTCTCCTGGGGGGTTGTCTGGCTGCTGGCGGGTTGCTCCTCCGCGCTCAGCCCGGCGCGCCCGTCTTCGATGGCGCCTGACACCTCTGCCTCCATGGCCTTCACGTCCTTGCGGACGGCCTCGCTGACCTCTTTCCACTCCTCCCGGACGGCTTTGTACTCCTTCTCCAGGTCCCCCAGCGCCTCCGTCACTTCTCGGCTGAGGCTGGAGGTGTAGCGGCGGAATTCGCGCATGGCGCGGGCTATCTGGGCCGCCATCTCCGGCAGGCGCTGCGGCCCCACGACGATGAGGGTTATCAGGAGGATGACGAGCAGCTCCGGCAGCCCTACCCCTAAGAATTCCATAGTATCAGTTTACCTTGGATCTACTCTGACAGAATCACTGGGAAGGAAAAAGCGCCGCGCACGGTCCTGTGGACCTGACTGCCCGGCGCGGCGGCGAAAAGTCTGGAGTCCCTACTCGTCCTCTATCCCCAGGTCCTTCAGGTAATCGACGGCATCCTGGACCGTGACTATCTTCTCCGCATCCTCGTCGGAAATCTCGAGGGCCTTCCCATCCTTGCCGAACTCCTCTTCCATGGACATGATGAGCTCCACCAGGTCCAGGGAGTCAGCGTTGAGGTCTTCGACAAAGGAGGCGCTTGGTACGACTTGGTCTTCGTCGACACCCAGTTGTTCGACGATGATCTTGCGTACCCGCTCAAAGACCGTGGCCACTGCATCACCCCTTTCCGACTTGGATGAGCCAGCCGCTTGCTAACCTGCGGCCATGGCGCTTACCGAACCCAGGACTCCGTTGACGAAGCGGGACGAATTGTCGCTCCCGAACTTCTTGGCCAGCTCCACAGCCTCGTTTATGGCGGCTCTGACCGGGGTCTCATTATTCATCAAAATCTCGTGGATTGCAAGCCTGAGGATGTTGCGGTCGATGGCCGCCAACTGCCGTACTGGATAGGCCGGCGCCGCCTGCGCGATGACTTCGTCGATGCGCGCCCGGTTGTCCAACACGCCCTTCACCAGCTCCCGGGCGAAGGCTGCCACCTCGTCGCTGGCGGTGGTCCGAGCCAGCAGGCGGTCTAGCGTCTCGTCCGGCGGGTGGCCCACGGTGTCGACCTCGTACAGGGTCTGGAGGGCCAGAATACGTGCCCGGCGCCGTCCGCTAGGCATGAGTAGCCCTCCCAGACCACGGCCAGACAGGCCGATGCCCGGCGAGCCTCCCGTTGCAACAGGCCCCGCCGTGCAGGTCGAATGCCATGACGTGTCGCTCCCTCCGCCAATAATGGGCGTTGGGGGGGGCGGGGGTCAAGATACCTTCGCGCCGGCGCGGGCGGCTTCAAGGGCTGCTACGCCGTCGATGCTGAGGAGGCGTGCGCCCGGCACGATGCGGCTGACAAGGCCGCTGAGCACCTGGCCTGGCCCCAGCTCGATGAAGGTGTCGACGCCGGCGTTGACCATGTACTCGACGGAGCGTTGCCACTGCACCGGGTGGCATAGCTGGAAGAGCAGTTCGTCGTGGACCTGGCCGGCGGATGTCAGCGGGCGGGCGCTGCCGTTGGCGAGGACGGGAATCTGCGGGTCGCGCAGGGCGACCCCTTCCAGGGCGCGGGTCATGCCCTTCACAGCGGGGGTCATGAGGTCGGTGTGGAAGGCCCCACTGACGTTGAGTGGGATGGCCCGGCGGGCGCCGCGCTGGCGGGCCAGGTCCAGGGCGGCCTCGACGGCCGCCAGCGTGCCCCCTATGACCATCTGCCCCGGCGCGTTGAGGTTGCAGACCTGGGCGCCCGTCTCCCGGCAGAGGGCTGCGGCCGTCTCCTCGTCGAGGCCGAGGATGGCGGCCATGGTGCCTGGCCGCTCTTCGCCGGCCATCTGCATGAGGCGGCCCCGCTCTCGCACCAGGCGCAGGCCGTCCTCAAGCTCCACGGCTCCCGCTGCTACCAGGGCGGTGTACTCGCCGAGGCTGTGTCCGGCCACGAAGGCAGGCTCTTTCGCCAGCAGGCCGGCCTCGCGGGCGGCCTCCAGGCAGGCGAGGCTCGCGGCCATGATGGCCGGCTGCGCATTGATGGTCTGACGCAGGATGTTCTCGGGCCCGTGGAAGCAGAGCTCCGACAGGGGAAAGCCCAGAGCGGTGTCGGCCCGCTGGAAGGCGCGGCGGGCGGCCGGCGAGGCCTCGTAGAGGTCACGGCCGCCGCCAACATTCTGTGAGCCCTGCCCGGGAAAGATCCAGGCTGCGGTGCTGGCGGGGTTCGTCATGTCCGCTAGCTGTGCGAAGGCCGGGGAGGTTCGCCGGCGGTCACTGTTTCAGCTCTGGCGCCTTTATGGTGATGGCCTGTCGGTCCCTGTACATCCCGCAGACCGGGCAGGCGTGGTGGGGACGACGAGGGCTGTGGCACTGCGGACACCTGGTGAGGCTGGCGAGTCTCAGCCTCAGGTGGCTGCGTCGCTTCCCCTGGCGCGATTTGGGGTACTTCCGCTTGGGTAGTGGGGGCAAGGTCTCCCTCCTGGCCGGCAGGCAGGCCCGGCTAGCCGTCTCTTGATTCGCCCTGGGCCAGCTTGGCCAGCGCGCTCCACCGAGGATCATACTCATCGCGGGGGCAAGCGCAAGGCGACTCGTTCAGGTTCTGACCGCAAACGGGGCAGAGGCCGGCACAGTCAAGCCGGCAGAGGGGCTGCATGGGTGCAGCCAGTACTCGGTACTGGCGGACGGCCTCTGTCAGGTCCAGGACGTGGTGCTCATCGATGAGGAAGGCGTTCGGGTCTTCGGGCCGCGGGCTGGCGGCGCCGGTCAGGACGTCCACTGTGGGCTGGTATTCCTCCTCGATGTGCAACTCCAGGGGCACCTCTATCGGTGCCAAGCAGCGACTGCACACCTCGGGGTAGTGCAGGCGCAAGGTGGCCCTTGCCAGAATGCCCGACTTGGTGCGCAGGAGGCCAAGGGTGCCTTCCACCAGGCTTCGGGAGCCGTCGTCGGCCACTACCGCGTCGGGTTCGTGCACTTCGTAGCTGCGGGTGGCGCCGATGCCCTCCTTGAGCAACTGGGCGACGTGGAAGCGCATATGGTTGCTCCGGCGTTTGCTCTTCCCATGATAGGTTTACGCAGCCTTGGGGGTCAAACATCGGGTGGCCGGGCGACCGGTCCGATGGTACGATCTTCTGAAGCCATGCGAGCCTTGAACGAGCCCCATAGCTGGTGGGGGTGGCACGGCTGGTCCGACCAGCCTGAGCCCCTCTCCATCACACAGATTCTCCAGGTGGGAACAATGCCCGTGGAGCTGGCCGCCCTCTTCTGGCTCTCCCTGGAGCGGCGTGCCTCTCTGATCCTGGCCTCCGAGCCGCCCAGCTCCGGCAAGACCACCATCCTCACGGCGCTCTTCACGTTCCTGCCGCCGGAGACGAGGGTCTACTTCACCCGCGGCTGGGGTGAGACCTTCGACCTGCCTCCCCTCAGCGACGCCGCCCCCACCTACATAATGGTGAATGAGATCAGCGACGACCTGCCCGTCTACTCCTGGGGCCCCTACGTGGTGCGCATCTTCGAGCTGCTGGCCGAGGGATACTCTCTGGGCAGCACCATGCACGCCGACACGGTGGAGGAGACCATCGAGCAACTGGAGGAGGAGGACGTGCCGCGACGCCACCTGGCCCACCTCACCTTCATCGCTACCCTGCGCCTGGTCTACGCTGGCGGCTGCATCCTGCGCCGGCTGAACCAAGTGGCCCTCCTGGGGCCGGGCGACGGTGCCCAGGATGACCTATCGGTCACTCCCGTTTCCTCATGGGATGCCGGGCACGATTCCTTCCGGCTGCTGGAGCGCGAAGGCTCGGCGGCCGCCCTGGCGCGAAGGCTGGGTCTGGGAGAGGCTGAGCTTCAGCGAGAAATGGAGCGGCGGGGACGGTTTCTGGCAGGGCTCGTGCGCGATGGGGTCTTCACCCACGAGGCTGTCCAGCGCGCCGTCGCCGAATACCAGGGCGGTGCCGCCCCCAGGGGCGCCCCCCGCTAGGAGAGCAGCACGCCCAGCACCGAGGCCACGTCGCTGAGATCGGGGAAGATGGCGTCGGCGCCGGCGCGCGCCAGCTCCTCGGCGCTGCTTGTCCCCGTGGTCACGGCCACCGCCACGGCTCCGTTAGCCTTGGCTGCCTCCACGTCGATGGGTGTATCGCCCACGACGTATACGGGGTTGCGGCCCCAGGGACGGCCGCCCAGTCGCCGGATGGCCAGGGCCACCACCTCGCTCCGCAGCTCGGAGTCCTCGCCGAAGCCGCCGCTGCGGAAGAAGGGGCGGATACCGCAGTACTCCAGCTTCATCATGGCGCTGCGGCGGAAGTTGCCGGTGGCGAGCCCCAGGCGCACCCCTTCCGTTTCGGTGAGGGTGCGCAGCAGAGCCGGGACTCCGGGCAGTACGTGACCCCGCGTCTCCGTCAGGGCGCGGACCAGGTGCCGCACGTAGGAGGCCTTGAAGCGCGCCAGGAGCGCCGGGAAGTCGCCGTCCGGCAGGTGGTGGACGAGGAGGCCGTTGCGGAGAATGGCGCTATCGGTGCGGCCGCTGAACTCCACGCCGTCGAAGCCGTTCTCGATGCCGAAGAGGTCGCGGAACGCGCGGTTCATGGCCCTGCCGCCGGCGCCGCCGGAGTTCAGCAGGGTGTTGTCGATGTCGAAGAGATAGATTCTCGCCATGCCCTGCCCCCACAGGGAGAGCGTCTAATGCTAGCAGACGCCGGAAGCATGGGGCAACGGCCGCAGTGCCGCCGGCCGGGATAGCGCGGGGCACAAGCATCTTGTATAGTTTGTAACGAGTCCATCCCCAGCGAATGGACCCCGCCGTGGACGCAGACAGGTATCGTCATGAGTCCCCTGCTGGAAGTAGAGCGGGTGGTCAAGAGCTTCGACGGGGTACGAGCAGTAAACGACTGCTCTCTCCAGGTGCAGCCGGGCACGATCACCGGGCTCATCGGGCCCAACGGTGCTGGTAAGACCACCCTGTTCAACCTCATCACCGGCTTCCTCAGGCCCACCTCTGGCCGCATCGCCTTCAAGGACGAGCGCATCGACGGGCTCCCACCTCACCGGATCTTCCGCCGGGGCATCGTGCGGACGTTCCAGATCCCGCGGGAGCTGAAGCAGATGACGGTGCTGGAGAACCTGATGCTGGTCCCGGCCGAACAGAGGGGCGAGAAGCTCTGGAACCCCTTGTTCTTCCCCTTCCTGGTGGCTCGGCAGGAGCGGGAGATCCGCGACAAGGCCCTCGACATCCTGGAGTTCGTGGACCTCTGGCACCTGCGGGATGAGTACGCCGCCAACGTCTCCTCCGGTCAGAAGAAGCTGCTGGAGCTGGCGCGCACTCTGATGGCCGACCCGGAGATGATCCTCCTCGACGAGCCGGGGGCGGGCGTGAACCCTACCCTGATGAGGAAGCTGGTGCACAACATTGAGCAGCTTTGCCATGGGAAGGGGATCACCTTCTTCCTCATCGAGCACGACATGGACTTGGTGACACGACTCTGCAACCCGATCATCGTCATGAGCAATGGGGAGAAGCTCGCCGAAGGGCCGCCCGAGGAGGTCAAGAGCGACGAGCGGGTCTTGGAGGCCTACTTGGGGAGTCAATACCGGTGACGACTATGCTCGAGGCGTCGGAGCTGGTGTCTGGATACGGCGAGGTGGAGATCCTCCATGGGGTCTCCCTACGGCTGGACAGGGGCGAGATCGTAGCCATCATCGGCCCCAACGGAGCGGGCAAGTCTACCTTCATGAAGGCTGTCTTTGGCCTCCTGAAGATAGGATCGGGCACCGTGCACCTCGAGGACGAAGACATTACCGGCATGCCTCCCGAGCGGATCGTCCGCAAAGGGATGTGCTACGTGCCGCAGTCGGAGAACGTCTTCCCATCCCTGTCTATCCAGGAGAATCTGGAGATGGGGGCCTTTATCCGCAGGGACGGCTGCCGACAGCGCCTCGACGAGATCTACGGGCTCTTCCCTGACCTAGCGCAGAGGCCGCAGGTAAGGGCGGGGAAGCTTTCCGGCGGGCAGCGGCAGATGTTGGCCCTGGCTCGCGCCCTCATGCTGGACCCCAAGGTCCTCCTGCTCGACGAGCCCACCGCTAGCCTGGCCCCCAAGATGGTGGAGGACATCTTCGCCAAGATTCACAACATAAACCAGACCGGGGTCGCGATCCTGATAGTAGAGCAGAACGCCAAAGAGGCCCTGAGTGTCTGCCACCGGGCATATGTCCTCGCCGGTGGCTACAACCGCCTGGAAGGTACGGGCCCGGAACTGCTGGCCAGCGAAGAAGTGGGCAAACTCTACCTGGGCGCCTGACGCATGGCTGCTACTGCAACCGCCTACGGCCGGCTCCGTGATTATCAGCAGCTCGTTGGGCAGTTCCTTACCGGCCCCGGCCTTCCCCTCCTCTTCCTGGGCCTGGGCCTCTGGGCCTTCATTGGCAGGACCGACGCCTTCGTCATCGGGGTGGTCACTGGCAGCGTCCTTGCCCTGGGCGCCATAGGCCTTACGCTCATCTACGGCATCCTCAAGTTCGCTCACTTCGCCCACGGCGACGCCATGATGCTGGCCGCCTACATCGCCTTCTTCGCCCTCACCGGGGTCATGGTTGGGGAGAGGACCGATACTCAGGTCCTGCCCTGGACCCTGAGTGACCTCCCCGGAGCCACCAAGCCCATCCTCAACTTCTCCTTTGGGTACGGTCTCCTTATCGCCATGGCAATTGCCGCCGCCGTCATGGTGGTGGTGTTCATCGTGCTGGACCGGCTGATCTACCGGCCCCTTCGGCGCCGCGGCAGCGGAATCGTCATCTTCGCCATCGCCTCCCTGGGTGTCGCCATAGCCATGCGCAGCCTCATCCTCATCTTTTGGTCGTCCTTTGGCCGTTTCTACGTGCCGGGCATCCGCCCCACCACCAGCCTTCCCTTCGGCATTCGGATACTGAGCGATCAGATCTTCATCTTCTGGGCCGCCCTGGTGCTGTCCGCCTTGACTTACGTGATCCTCTTCCGCACCAGGCTGGGCAAAGCTATGCGGGCCATGGCCGACAATCCGGAACTGGCCCTGGTCTCCGGCATCAACACCGACCGGATCATCATCTGGACGTGGGTGATCGGCGGCGGCCTGGTGGGGATTGCTGGGGTGATGCTCGCCCTCCAGGCCCAACTGAAGCCGGAGCTGGGGTTTGTCCTTCTTCTGCCGCTCTTTGCCTCCACCATTCTCGGAGGCATCGGTAGTCCGCAGGGAGCCTTCGTGGGGGCGATGGTGGTGGGCATCACAGAGGAGGTGGCCGTTACTTTGGGCTTTATCAGCCCTGGCTACAAGTTCTCAGTGGCCTTTGTCATCCTCATCCTGATGCTGTTGCTGCGGCCTCGCGGCCTGTTCGGAGCGAAGACGTGATGAAGCTGCCCGCGGTGCTTGGTGGAGGCGGCCTCAAGGGGCAGATCAAAGGCGAGCGGCTGATCACGCCCCTCACCGTCCTGGCCATCACCGCGGCCGTGGTCCTCATGCCGGCGGAACGCTCAAACTGGGACGTGGGCGGCGTCATCAGCTTCCTCACGTTCTTCGCCACCTTTGTGGCCATCTACGGTATCTTCACCCTGGGGCTCAACGTTCAGTGGGGCTACACCGGCGTCTTCAACTTCGGTGTCATGGCCTTCTTCCTGGTGGGCGCCAACGCGGCGGCCATCATCACCAAGCCTCCGGCCAGCACGGAATACGTTCGCTACGTGGGGGGCTTCGGCGACAAGCTGGACTTCATACCGGTGCTGGATAGCGAGCAGTGGCTGCCCTTCCTGTTTGGGATCGCGGGCGCTGCCGTCTTCGCCGGGCTGCTCGCCTTCCTCCTCTCCATCCCCACTCTGCGCCTGCGCGAGGACTACCTGGCCATCGCCACCATTGGCGTCGCCGAGTTCCTGCGGCGTGTCACCATCGAGGAGCGGGGGCTGGTGAACGGTACCCGTGGCCTGACGGGTATCCCTCGCCCCCTGGGCGAACTCGTCAGCACCGGCGACTACAAGTTCGTCATGCTGGCCATCGCAGTAGCTACCCTCGTCCTCGTGTATGTGGCCATCGAACGGGGGATCCGTTCGCCCTGGGGGCGCGTCCTTCGCGCCTTGCGTGAGGACGAACTGACCACGGCCGCCAGTGGCAAGAACGTCTTCGCCTTCAAGTCTCAGGGGTTCGTGGTGGGCGCCATGATCATGGGCATCGGCGGCGCCATCTATGCCTACGCCAACGCGGCGATATCACCGGACACGTTTACCCATTTCTTTGGCACGTTCATCTTCTGGGCCATGCTCATGGTGGGGGGCAGCGGCAACAACAAGGGGGCCATCCTGGGCGCCTACGTGGTCTGGGGCTTCTGGACCATCACCCTCCAGCTCCAGGGCTATACTCCCGAGCACCCCGGCCCCCTGGGATTTGCGTTACCAGACGCTGTCCAGAGCCGCATCTTCTTCATTCGCGACTTTGTGCTGGGCACTCTGATCGTCGTTGTCCTGCTCCTGCGACCACAGGGCTTGCTGCCGGAGGAGCGGCGGGTCTCCATCTGGGTGGAGCGCCATGCCAAGCGCCTGCGCGGCGCGCAGCCGGTGCCGGCCGAGCAAGCCGAATCGCCTCCCGACTGAAGGGCCAGCGCAGAAGCGCCGGGGGCCTCTTTCGGGAGGCCCCCGGATAGGTGCTTTCTTTCGGCCTTGCGCTCGGGCCGAGGTCCTGCGCTACCTATTCTACTTTGGTGACCTCGCCGGTCTCCAGGTCGACCTTGAACACCTCGTCTGTCACCAGATCCTCGGTGGCGGCGTCTACGTGCCAGGTCTCGATGGCCCCGATCAGGACGTCGCCGTTGGCGTCAAGGTCCACCGGGCCAGCGGCGCCCTCGTAGTTTATGTCCTTGCCGTCAGCTATGAGCGTCAGCGCGGCCTTGTAGCCGTCAGTGCCCGGATCGACCGTCTCGCCCGGCGCGTTGGCTACGTCCCGGAGGGCATCGCGGATGGCCGTCGGGTCAGTGGAGCCGGCCTTCTCCGCCGCCAGGGCCACCAGGTACACGGCGTCGTAGATCTCCCGCATGAACGGCAGCGGCGGCGTCGAGCCATACTCGGCCGTGTACGCATCCTCAAAGGCCGTGCCGGCCGCAACGTCCAGAGAGCTCGGGGCCGAGCCCTTCATGCCGTCAAATGTCGACCAGCCCAGGTCCGCGAACATGTCGACGGACTTGGTGCCGTCACAGAACAGGAACGTCTTCACCTCGCCGGCTTCCACCGCTTCTCTCAGGAACACGCGCCCGCTCTCCGGGTAGGCGAGAGCCGCCAGTGCCTCCGGGTTGTCGGAGGTGCACTGGTCCAGCTCCGACGCGTAGGTGGCCTGCTCGGACTCGTGCGGGACCTGTGCCGTTACGGTGCCGCCCTCCGCCTCGAAGTTATCGGCGAAGATCTCCGAGAGGCCCTGGCCGTAGGCGTTGTTGATGTACATCGTACAGACGCTCTTCAGGCCGCTGTCCGTCGCTAGCTTTGCCAGGACAACGCCCTGGGCGGCATCGGAGATGGTCGTCCGGAACAGGTAGTCGTTGTCGTTGGCGTCGGTCAGCGCCGGAGACGTCGAGGCCTCCGAGATCTGCAGGATATGGTTCGGCCCTGTCACCGACTCCGCCACCGGCAGCGTCACGCCGCTGGCCAGCGCTCCCAGGATGACTTGCACGTGCTCGACGTTGATGAGGCGCGTCGCCTCCGACACCCCCTGCGACGGGTCAGTGGCGTCGTCGCCCTTCACAACCTCGATGGGCTCGCCCAGTACCCCACCAGCGGCGTTGATCTCCTTCACTGCCAGCCGTGCCGCGTTCTCGTGCGGCGGGCCGAAGTCGGATAGGTCACCGGTGAAAGACAAGAGCAGACCGATCTTCAGGGGACCCCCCGCTGATGGCGTGACCGCGACCGCTGTCTTGGCGACGGTAGGGGTCGCCTCCTTCTCCTCCTCCTCCCCGCAGGCTACCGCCAGGATCGCCAGAGCGGCGAGCGCGGCAGCTAGGAGCCACAGGCTCCACCAGCGCCTCCTAGTCCCAAGGGGACTATCGCCGGGTTTTCTACCCATGGTCAGGTCCTCCTTTCCTCCTTGAAGTGAGTCGCCCTCTTATCCCTGAGGCATCGCCGGGGCGGAATCTCCTGAGTGGCATGCCTACGGGATTCTACGTCCAACCTCCAACGCCGTCAAGCTATGTCGTCTCGTGGGTAGTGTCGTGCTGGCTGTGTGCGTTGCCTGAGGACCGGAAGGGGCCTGTGCTCCACCACGAGGGATGAGCCGCGGGGACCTTGATCGAAAGCTTCTCGCACCCGTAAACTAATAGCAGTCAAAGCCCCTGGAGGTATCGAACTTGCCCATATATGAATACCGTTGTGGAGAGTGCGGACATCGCTACGAGAGGAGGGAGGGCTTCGAGGCGCCCTCGCTTCAGGTCTGCCCCCACTGCGGTGGCAGCGCTCGGCGTGTTCTGCACTCGCCCCCGATAGTATTCAAGGGCAGCGGGTTCTACAGTACGGACCACAGGCCCACCCGCTTCGGGTCTGACGGCAGCGACGAAAAGGCCGCCGAGCCCTCATCGTCCGAGGGCAAAGACTCAGAGGCCCTGGCTGCCAGCTAGAATCATCTCTTGAAGGCCCTCCTTCAGCGCGTGACCCAAGCTTCCGTCTCCGTGGAAGGGGAGGCGGTGGGTGCCATCGGGCGCGGACTGGCGGTCCTGCTGGGAGCGGCCCGCGGTGATGTCGCCGAGGACGCCGAGAGGCTGGCCCGCAAGACGGCCGAGCTGCGCATCTTCCCTGATGCCGCCGGCCGGTTCAATCTGTCCCTGCTGGACATCGGCGGCGAAGCCCTGGTCGTGAGCCAGTTCACCCTCCTGGCCGATACGCGCCGCGGCCGCCGCCCCGACTTCATGGCGGCGGCTCCACCCGAGGAGGCGGAGTCGCTGGTGGAGCGGTATGTGTCCGTTCTAAAGGAGATGGGCGTGCCGGTAGCGACCGGCCGCTTCGGCGCCCACATGCTGGTGGAGATCCACAACGATGGCCCGGTGACTATACTCCTGGACACCGCCGATCTGGACCGCCCCCGGCGCGCCTAGCCGCCGACTCTAGCCCGCAGCAGCCCTCGCGTCGCTAGCCTAAAGGCTGGCCTTCTCATTGCGAAAGATGGTGCCCGCAACTTCCTCTCGACAGCCCGCCTGCACTGGCCGTAAACTAGGTCAAACGCTGGTCTAGCCGCCAGCAGGGAAGGCTCATGGCGACCCCACGGGCGTTGCGTTTGGTGGCAGCTTCGTTCCTGGGTGGAGCCCTGCTGGCTTTCGCTGCCCTGTCCCCCTGGTCACGAGGGGCCCTATCGACTGGCGCTTCCCCGGATGCCGCTCCCCTTCCTTCGTCCGACGTGGCCGCTGACCCCATCATCCCTGAGGAGTATGCTCTGGCCAAATCCCTGGGCGCTGCTGTCCAAGTCTGCAAACGGGCGTACATCCAGGTCCAGACTGCCGTCTTCCTCAAGGAGATAGCTCGTCAGGAGGCGGAGCAGGCCAGGGCGGAGGAGGAGGCCCGCCGTCAGGCCGCCGCTGAGGCCTACGCTCGGGATCTGGCTGCCGCCCAGCCGCCGGAGGGGGTGAGCTTTGGGCCCGACGAACGCTGGATCGCCGTCAACCTGACGACTCAGCGGGCCACAGCCTTCGTGGGCGCGGAGCCCGTGTACGTCGCGAGGGTGACGACGGGTGTGCCCGGCTGGGAAACGCCCACCGGTGACTTCCGCATCTACGTGCGGATCGAGGATGAGACGATGGATTCCCTAACCATCGGCATTCCGCGCGATGACCCCTGGGGCTACTACCTGGAGAACGTATACTTCACCCAATACTTCGTGGGCGGTATCGCCCTCCACTACAACTACTGGCGCGCCGACAGCTACTTCGGCAACGTGCCCTCCAGCCACGGCTGCGTCGGCATGCGCTACGACGACGCCAAGTTCTTCTGGGACTTCGCTACCACCGGCACGCGGGTGGTGGTGCATTACTGAGGCGGGGGATAGCTCCGGCTGGGCCGAGCTGACGGCCATCAACAGAACATCTTCACGGCGTCGATCTTCGTAGGTCGGGGTCTTGAGACCCCGACAGATTGGCGGGGGTCTGAAGACCCCCGCCTACAGACGCGGACCAACCACAAGTTATCTCGGCGAAGGCCGTAGGGTGGCCCCTAGAGGCTTGCCTTCTCCTCCACCACCTCCAGGCTCATGTCCAGCGC
>CAZSSQ010000039.1:0-18254 GCA_964609465.1 uncultured Dehalococcoidia bacterium | reverse complement strand
TAGGTGTCTTGCACCACGACTACGAGTGGGCGGCAGCTTGACCCGCCATGAGACGGATGGGATATTGGCATCCCACAGCCATGCTGACGGACCTCTAACCGGCAACCTTGAGACGACCAGGGCCACCGGCTGCGATGAGGATACCGCACGGCCCGGTGCCTGAGAAAGAGTGCCGGGCTTTCGGTTTCCTTCCTAGGCCCAAGCCCTGGGAGAACAAGAGGGCCGCGCTACCCCTCGTCATCCATTCCTCATCGCCGGTCTGTCGGGGTGCGCTGGCCCTGCACCATCACTATCGGCCTAGGACGGGACTCGCCGCAGAGGCTGCTTGGGCTCAGAGGAGCGAACGCCTCCAAGAGAGGGGCTATACTGTAGACGAGACGGCTTTCGACCGACCCTACCTGGGCAGTGGTATAATAGGGAGACCCTTTGTATGGCTGTTGTTCGGGAGTTGGACCACGAGGAACTCCAAGGACTACTCGCAGAGGCGGACTGCCCTGTCCTCGTGGACTTCTATGCCGACTGGTGCGGACCCTGCAGAGCGATGGCTCCCATACTAGAGCGCCTGGCGAAGGAGTACCGAGGGCGGGTGGAGTTCGTCAGGGTGAACGTGGACGAGTATCCTGAGGTGAACCGCCGCTACGGAGTTCGGTCTCTCCCGACAATGACGCTGTTCCGGGACGGGAAGTCCGTTAGCCGCTTTGTGGGTTTCAGAACAGAGGCAGCGATCAGACCGCATCTGGACCGATACGCTTCGCCCAAGCCGCCGGAGCTAGAGCGACCAGAGGGGCTTCTAGCTCGACTCAGAAGGATTCTCGGTTCCCACTAAGCTTCACGACCCGGTGGCGTCCCAGACGGGGCCGACAGGCTGCCCCCAATCAAGCGCACTAGGATGCGCCCGTAGGGAGTAATCAAACGTGCTCAGATACGGGGCGCTGTCGGTTGAGGGTGCTTTTCTGGTGCCGCCGGATACGCCGGTTTGATGCGGGCGACATGCAGTAAGGCCCCACGGGTGATAAGAAGGGCCACGCTACCCCCTGTCGTCCACGCAAGATTGCTGGTCTGGTGGGGATGCAACTGGCCCTACACCCATGCTGCGGTAGCCCAGGTGCTATTGCAGGCGCGCTAGCGTGGATCCTACGGGGCTGGGGAGGGCAGGAAGCCTGCAGGCCGAGAGGGGGCGTGCAAAACGGCGAGTTGCAAGCGCTATGCTCCCAAGCTTCTATCTGTTTCCTTCGACTGACGTTCTTACGCGGCCTATCCCGGCAGCCATCGTCCCCAGCAGTGTAAGCAGGGCACCCACTCGCAGTGGCCCAGGGGGGCTCACGCCCCGGCGAGCATGCGGGAGGAAGAGGTGCCATCTGTCTGGGCGGGATGCGTGGGGAAGACTATGCCTCGGACAGCACCTCCAGAGCCCAGCGGCCATAGTACCCAGGGGTGCCGGATCGGCCAGCTGTGGGGTGCCAAGATTCCATCCGTATCTGGAGCGGTCACACCCTGGGCCATCTGGGCCAGCGCTCGGCGACAATGTCCAGAGGGAGGTCCAGCCCTGGGAGTTCGGGTGCGTGGCTGGGTGACGCTTGCGTAAGAACGGATGTAGTATTGGCACCCCACAGGTTGTCGCGGGTCACGACGCAAGGCAGAAGCGAGTAGCGGGGCTGGCTCCCGGCTCTTTGAGAAGCTGGCAAGGGGCATCAAATACATGGAGTGGACCTGCAGGTGGCTGTGTCCCGCTCTCTCGATCTTTGACGGCCCACGTATCACAGAGATCGGTCGGCCTCCTGTGCATGGCCGGCCGACGCTCTGCCCTGCACCGCAGGAGCTTAAGTCTACCTATTCCCCAACCCCCAGGGAGATGTCACTGTGGTCGTCCAAAGGTGAGGTGAGACCGCTCCGAATGGCCAAAGTGGCGGCCTGGACGCGGTTGGCGGCGTTGAGTTTACGCATGATGGAGCGCATGTGGGCTCGAATCGTCCCCTCCGAAAGGTAGAGCGTAGCGGCGATGGCCCGGTTGGTTCTCCCCTCGGCAACCGCCCGGAGAATCTGTCGCTCGCGCTCCGTCAGCGAGGCAACGCCACCGCTAGCACCGTCACGGCCTTCTTCATCCGAGGCGAAGCGTGAGATCAGCCGCCTTACCAGGCGCTTGGAGACAAAAGTCTCGTTCCTGGCCACCTCCGTCACACTCTCGACAAGCTGCGCCACGTCGGCGCTTGGGTCCAGCAAGCCACGGACGCCTGCTCGGAGGGCCTCCAGCAACACGCGGTCCGGGGCATCTACGGAGAGCAGGATGACCTTCGGCTCGGCGACCACTGTCTTGAGGAGATCTAGCAGGTGCAGGCAGCTCGAGTCGTTAGCCCACCCGTCTGCCAGAATAACGTCAGGCCGGAACTGACGCACCCTTGCCAGGACCTCCTGGGCGCAGGTCGCTGTGTCGACCGCTTCAACGTGTTCCCCTTGAGCTAGCAGACCGACGAGCCCCTGACACAGCAAGGCGTGCTCGCCAACCACGAGAACCCGCATACCTCTTTCGCTACCAGATGCCCCTGGGGACTGATCTCTCATGGGAGCGCCTTTCTAGGCGGGGAACCTAGGGAAAACGCGAGAACTGGCCTTCTAGCAGACAGGCCTCCTCTAGAATCAACCCTGGCTCTCGGGATACGGGGAATATGCGCCGCCAATTGGGTCAGGTAGACCCCGGCGAACGTCAAGAGAAAACAGACGGCCCCCGCCACCCGCGAGAGGATTAACAATACATAAGTACCATGTCCCAGGTATTCCGTCAACCAGCATCCAGCCGCCACACGGCCGCCTTCCAATGCCCTGTCCTCTTTGGGCCGCCAGCCCTCACCAGGGAGCTGCCATCCCCGATTGGGGGCCGGGGGGTCGCCTCCATTGAGCGCCATCGTCCGAAGCATTGGCCTGCAACCCACCTGCACCTCCCCCGCGGGGCCGGCGAGCATCGACCACGCTTCCGCGCGTCTCCGAGCTCCCTGTCGTTGTCTCAGTGGCTATCCCGTAACCCGGGCGATCTCATGAAAGCTGGCGGGTCGGCATAGTCCAGTCGGCACCGGCCATATTTCTTTTTTGGCACGCCGAAAAGTGAAATGACACCGCGCCCTGGCGGGTTATGGTTAGTAGAAGATGTCCACCGTGGCACTGCCAGTCTGGCGGGTCGACGGATACCGTCCCACTGCCAACCTTCGGTACGCTACTTAGCGTGACATCTAGCGACACGCTCGGGTTGCAGACTGCCGCGGCATTGCAGGATCGGAGGCGACGCCTGACCGCGGTGTTGATCGTATACAGGCACCGTTTGTTCCGGGACATAGTCTCAGGACTTCTCACCAGGAGCCGGGCCATAGCGGCAGTCGAAACGACTCCCAGCAAAGAGAACGCGTTACGTCTCATTGAGGACCTGCACTGCGAGCAGATCGTCGTTATCGTCGAAACCGAAACGCAAGTGAGTTTGGAGCGAGGCAACTTGGCGTTCTTGCTACGGGCCACCCAGGACGATCCGCGGATACGCGTCATTGCAGTCACGCTGGCCGGATCCGGGATCTCTATCAACAGGTGGCGATGGCTGAGCCGTCTCGACTCGGAGTACCTGCTGAGGGAAGTGCTGAACGGGTGATGCGCCGTTTGAGAGTGGCAGACACAGTCAACATCCGAGGAATGCTCATCGACCGAGTCGACATGGGTGAGGCCCTATCCCGCATCGAGAGCTTCATCAGTGAAGGGCGACCGCACCGCATTGTGACGGTCAATTTGGACTACCTGCGACACAGCCGGAAGGACGAGCACTTCCGGGATGCCCTGAATTCCGCCGACCTGGCTGTCGCCGATGGCGCGCCCCTGGTGTGGGCCTCGCGCCTCTTTGGCCATCCCCTGCCAGAGCGAGTGACAGGTGTCGATCTAGCAGATCGCTGCGCCGAGCTCGCGGCGGCCAGGGGCTACAGACTCTTTCTACTGGGTGCTAGGCCCGGTGTGGCGGAAGCGGTGGCGCGAGTGCTGGAGCAGAAGTATCCGGGGCTCCACATCGCCGGGACCTATACTCCACCATTCGGCGAATTTTCGGAAGAAGAGGAACAGCGCATTCGCGATCGGATCCGGCAGGCTAGGCCGGACATTCTCCTAGTAGGCCTTCCGACGCCGCGCCAGGAACTGTGGAACCACAGCCGTGCGGAAGAGTGGGGGGTGCCAGTAACCATCGGCGTCGGGGCCGCCTTCGACATGCTGAGCGGCCTCGTCCCACGCGCTCCACGCTGGATGCAGCGGTCGGGCCTGGAGTGGCTCTTCAGACTGTGGATAGAGCCCAGGAGGCTATGGAAACGATATCTGATCGACGATTCGGTAGAGCTGGTCCGGCTGCTGGCATGCCGTCTCATTCTGAGGCGGGGGCCCAACGGCTACGACGCCGTGAGAACGCAGCAACGAAGCAGTAGCTGACACCAGGGAGGCAGGGAGACTCAGTGCGATCCATCGACGCCCCCAGCAAAGAGCTGGTTGTCAGTGATCTGGATGCGGCAGCAGTGTCGGCCGCCAGCCGGCTGTTCTTCCCAGTCGCATTCGTGCTTGCGGACAGCGCCGCCTTAGTAGCCACATCCACCGTATCGCACTGGCTTCCGGGAACGAGCCAGGAATCAGGGTGGCACGGCTTCTTGCCTGGTGTTCAATTCATCACCCCGCTGGTCTTCTGGATAATGTCTCTTGCCTGTCTGTACGCTTTCGGCTTCTACGACCGCTTGGCCACCGCCTTTCGCGAGGGTGAACTGGCTCACCTGTATCGGGCCCTTGCTCTAAGCACTGTTGTAGCCATGGCTCTAACCTTGGCCCTCAGCGGTGAAGGATCCCATCCCTTGGCTTACGCGGCCTCCTGGCTCACGGCGCCCCTGGCGGTAGCCGCCGGTCGGGCCATTGTGAGACGAGTGCGCCGGACGCTCATGCCCCTTTCCACGCCATCCTTCCCTATCTTGATCCTCGGCGAAGACCGAACAGTCGACCGGCTGAGACGACTGGTCGAGTCGGCTCCGGAGCTGGATCTTGCGTCTATCAGTTTCACTGGTGGAGATGGTAGGAGGTTTAGCTGGAGAATCGATGAGGTCCGAGAACTCGTGCGCTCGCGCGGCGTCCGTGGTTTGGTCGTCGCTCTTGCGGCACGAGACCAGGGCCAGATCTTCGAGATAAGCGCCTACTGCCGGGAAGCAGGCCTAACAGTGGTCTGGCTGCAGCCGACCGGGGGGCTCCCACTGCGTGTGTCGTCCCTTCACCTGTGGGATGGCACACCTGTCATCCACATGGTGGGCCCTGCTGCCCAACGATTCTACGACATCGCCAAGCGCGCGCTGGACCTGGTAGCTGCGGTGATTCTCATTCCAACCCTCTTCCCGCTCATGGGGGCGATAGCTATCGCTATCAAGCTTGATTCCCCTGGTCCTGTCCTCGCCAGCCAAATACGACTGGGGCGCGGTGGCAGGACTTTCCGGGTGTACAAATACCGAAGCATGAAGACGATCACCGACGAGATACCGGAGGAACTCAGAAGCCAAAACGAGGGGACAGGCCCCCTGTTCAAGATGCGACGCGATCCGCGTGTCACCAGGGTAGGCCGGTTCCTGCGCAGGAGCAGCCTGGACGAGCTGCCACAGCTCTTAAACGTGCTGATAGGCCAGATGAGTCTAGTAGGGCCAAGGCCGCCGCTTCCGCGCGAGGTTGATGGCTACGACGAAGTGCAGCTTAGGCGTCTCACTGTCATACCCGGGATGACCGGCCTGTGGCAGGTGAGCGGCCGCAGCGCGCTCACCTTCGAGGAGATGCTCAGGCTCGACCTGAAGTACATTGAGAATCGCTCCCTCGCGCTTGACCTGTGGATCCTCCTGAGGACGCTGCCCTGCGTTCTCAGCGCCAAAGGCGCCTACTAGCGCCGCCGGGATAGGAGGTGGAGATGAGACCATACGTTGAGACAGCTTTCAGACACCGTCTTTTGCTACTGATGCCCGCCATCCTGATCCCAGTTCTCGTGGCGATTGGGGCCTGGGTGACAACTCGCCACTACGAGGTGACAGCGACTGTGTGGGCACAGGTGCCCACCCTCATCAGCACCGAAGGCGGCACCTCCTACACTGCACCTTCCGTGGCGGAAGCAGAGACCTTCAACGAACATCTGAGCACGGAGGCCTTCCGTCGCCAGGTTCTCACGGATGCCGGCCTCGATGAGGAAGTGCTGGCAGGGAAATGGCCCGGTCAGTCCGACCTCGGTAGGTTGCTTTCCAAGACGTCCGTCACGAAGCCGATCGCATCCTTCCTGGGCCTAGGCACGCCGGTTGGCGATGAGGAGGCTCTGAGGCGGGCCATCGACGAGGTAGAGAAGAGGATCAGTGTCGAGTCGAGGGGTACCAATCTCGTTCGGATCACTTACAAAGGTGGCGACCCAGAGACCGGGGTTGCCCTGGTGAACACAGCCATCAAAGCTTACCAAGACGAGAACTACAGCAATTCCAGTTCGCAGGCGCAGGCCGTTCTCAGCTTCTACGAGGATCAAGTCAGCGAGCGCAAGAATGCATTGGATGACGCGAACGCTCCTCTGCGACAGTTTGAAGCGCAGCACCCCACGATGCCGGGCGTGTCGCTTTCCCCGTCCGAAGCGCAAGAGCTGGGTCGCCTTCAGGCGGACTACGACGTCCGTCTTAGCCAATATGAAAAGGCTGTGGAACAGCTCGGCGAGGCGCAACTTCGGGCTGATACCAGCCTGACTAGCCGCCAACACGCGTTCACGTTGGTCGACGCCCCCAAAGCGCCAAACGCTCCAACGCTGGATGTGAGCCGAGCCGTGACCCTCGTTTTCATGGGCATAGTGTTTGGGTTTGGATTGGGAAGCGTCCTGATTCTCATTCGCACTTGGTCAGACCGGACTCTCCAGCGAGCCGACGACGTGGAAGCCCGCTTGAGGGTCCCGGTTCTGGCTACCTTGCCCCACATTCGGAAAGGTATGTAGAAATGCAGACGCTGCACACAACAACCGATGCCCAGCGGGATACCACCTGGCCCCGACCGGATGACAAAGTCGCGCTCCCAAGCAACGAGGTGAGGGCTCGGGAACGAGATCAGAGCGGCACAGCCAGACACTTTCTGACGCCGGAGAACGTGTTGCACTCGGGTGGTGTCAGGGAGTCACTACGTGATCTCTACGATCGGTTGCTGGCAGCCGGGTCAGACCGCGGCGGCACCTATTCGATTACCAGCGCGGTGGCCGGCGAGGGGAAGACCCTCGTCGCTTTGTCGCTGGCACGCCTCATGGCAGACGACCTTGAGAAGAGCGTTGTTATCATTGACGGTCACCTGCGAAGGCCCGAGGTTCACAACATCCTTAAGGTGCCACTATTGCCGGGCCTGGCTGGCTGCATCCGAGGGGAATGCAGTGTCCAAGACGCAGCCCGTGAGGTGAACGGCCTCTGGGTGCTTCCCGCCGGTGGCGAGTTTAATCCATCACGGCTCCTGCGGTCGGCGACGGCCAGGTCCATAGTGGATGAGATACGCCAAGCCTTCGACATCGCAATCCTCGATCTTCCCGCGCTCCTGGCAACCAGCGAAGCCAGAGTGATGGCTGGCTGGACCGACGGAGTCGTCATTGTGGTCCGCGCCGACTCCACCCCCGCGCCGGCGGTCTTGAGCGCCATCGAGAGCATCGAACGGCAGAAGGTGCTCGGCGTGGTGCTTAATGAGCAGATGTCGCGCATCCCGAGATGGCTAGACCGATTGCTGTAAGAAGGACGACTACCGATGCAGGGGCTGTTCCTCGTTGTTGTCCTGTCGCTCCTCTTTCTTGCGCTGGGCCTCAATGTCCGGGATGAGACAGGCCCAGTGCGGCTTTTCATGCTGGGGGCTATCGTCGTGTTGACCGGCTGGTACCTCCTTTTCTAGACCTACCTAACCGATGACACCGCTCACCAAAATCATCGACAACATCATCGCCCTGTTCGTGCGCCAGCTTCTGACCTGGACACTGACCGGCATTCTCATCGTGTTCCTCCCAAGGTACCTGGGAGACGAGGGGCTTGGGAAGGTCATCTTCGCCATCTCGCTTACCACTATGTTGCTCGTCCTCACGAACATGGGCACCGCCACCTTCACAGTGAAGGCAGTAGCCCTCGACCGGGGACGGCTCTCCGAGTTGCTCTGGAATGCCTACGCAATACGGCTGCTCAGTGGAATCGCCATCGCCAGCTCCGTGGTAGCCGTCACTCGGTTCATGAGGCTGGAGGCCGAAGCGGCGGGCGTGATCTACCTGGTCAGCGCCATGATGGTTGTGTCGGCACTGGACAAGGCCCAGGTGGCAGCGATTCAGGGCCTAGAAGAGATGCGATGGCCTGCCATGGCTGAGGTGCTGAACAAGGCGACGGTCACGTCGCTGGGAGTGTTTCTTCTGGTGACAGGGCATGGTCCGGCCGGCTATGCCTTTGCGCTTCTGGCTGGCGCCGCGGTGAGTTTCCTGTTCAACGGATCGTACGTGGCGCGCCGCCACCTCTCCCGGCCCAAGATCAACTTCAGCGCGAGCAAGACGCTGCTTATCGGCGGCTTCCCTTTCTTTCTCACAGGCGCGCTCGGGCAGATCTACATGTGGCAGGATGCGGTCATTCTGCGGGTGATGACCAGGGATGCGGTGGTCGGCTGGTATGGGGCAGCGTTTCAGCTCTTCGCCACGGTCAACGTTGTGCCGCTTGTGATCATCACTGCCATTCTACCCGCCCTCACACGGTTCTATGCTCAGGATAAAGAGAGCCTGCGAATTGCCGCGCAACGCAGCGTGCAGGCGGTACTGACTACGGGCGTTCCCCTGGCGTTGGCCCTCATGCTCGTGTCTGGGGATATTATCCACTTCCTGCACTATCCCAGTGAGTTCAGCCACTCCATCCCGCTGCTGTCTCTACTGGCGTTCAATGTGCCGGTGACCGGCACGCTCATGCTGGTGGGGACCATCGTGATCGCCGCAGACCGTCAGAAGCGTTGGGCTGTGACAATGTTTCTTACAACGGTCCTGAGCCTTCTGCTAAACCCGTTCCTCATACTCACGTCCGACATCTTGTTCCAGAACGGCGCCATCGGAGCCGCCGTGACATCCATCGTCGCCGAGGCTTTCATGATCGCGATTGGCCTACGCCTGCTGCCGCCGCAGGTCCTGGACAAAAGTTCCGTCGGAGTCTTGATCCGCTCCCTCATCGCTTCCCTGGCAATGGTGGGTGTGATGGGCGCCGCCAAGGTCCTGCTGGATCCAGGCCTGATCCCACTGGTCCTCATTGGAGGTCCAACGTACGTCGTATCTCTGCTGGCCGTTGGGGGCGTCAAGCTGGATGAGCTCAGGCTCCTCCTCTTGATCGCCTCCCGGCGGGAGCCTGTTCTTGTGGGACATCTGCTAGACAAGGGTTCCGCTGGCTACGTTACGGCCCCGGTCAGGGGCGAAGGCGCATGACAGGGAGAAGAGCCATGCCGCTGGAGATAGTACAACCGGAGGCACCTTCTGCAGGGCTGCAGTCTACGTTTGACGCCAGCATCATCATCGCAACCCATGACCGCCGTTTTCTGCTTGAGAAGGCCCTAGAGCGGCTCAGCGCGCAGACATACAACATGTCGAAGGTCGAGGTGATCGTCGTGCTTGACGGCTGCACCGACGACACGGAGAGCATGCTGCGCTCCCGCGAGTGGCCGTTCAGCATTCGCTACATTGTGCAGGAGCAGCGCGGTGCCGGCGCCTCACGCAACGCCGGGGCAAGCATCGCCCAGTCACCAGTCATCATCTTCGTCGATGACGACATCATGGTGGCCCCCGAATTCGTTGAGCAGCACCTCCGCGCCTATGAAGATAGGGCGACAAGCGTCGTTATCGGCCTGCTAGCGCCTGATCCTTCTCCGAAGGTGCCCGGCTGGTGGCGCTGGCTGGAATGGCAGCTAAACAAGCAATACAGGGAGATGCAGGCGGGTCGGCGTCCCATAGGTGGACGCGCTCTCTATAGCGGCAACTTCTCGGCAAGGCGGGAGGCTTTCCTGAGGGTTGGAGGCTTCGACGAGACGCTACTTCATTCAGAGGACATCGAGCTGGGCCTCAGACTGGAACGCGATGGTGCGACGTTCCACCTGGCATTGGGCGCGAAGGGCGAGCATTGGGGCCACCGGACCTATGAGTCGTGGCTGACGATGGCCTACAAGTACGGACGGTGGGACGGTGCGCTCGCGGTGAACCCCCAGTATTCCTTTGCCTGGGAGCAGCTTTTCGCCGCCTACCGTCGGCGTAGCCTCCTGCTGCGCGTCTTCGCGAAGCGTGTGCTAGACCACCCCCTCTTGTCGAATTGGCTCCAGCGCCTCTTCCGGTTCGGAAGCATTGTTGCTGGCGCCCTTCGGCTCTCTGTTCTCGAGCGGTCCCTCTACGCCGGCATATATGACCTCGTCTACTGGCAAGCGGTCTGTGACGAGTTGGGTAGCGCGAGGGTGCTCTGGAGGGTGCTCAGGAGGCGACGATGACGGCCTTCCCAGAGGCTGCCGAACTCGAGATACAGGAGTGGCTCGCGCCGCCGCCGACACGGCATCTCTACTGGTTCAGCGTGCGCTTGGGCCTGCGTTCTCTAAGTCTTCCGCACAAGAGGGCGGCGCTCGCTCGCCTTCTCAACCCGCTCTCCTATCCCAGGGGGATGGAATTCGCCGTCACACTTCGCGGGCTCAGGCTTCCGCCGAAAGGCCGCGTGCTTGACATTGGCAGCCCGAAGACGCTGTTCCTCTGGCTGGCCTCCCACACCTCGCTCACCATCCATGCTACCGACATCATGGAGAGCTTCATCGAGCCGACCGGAGGTCTCCTGAGTCGCCTCGGCCTTAGCGAGGCCGTCGGCGTCCGCCTCTATCTCGAGCGCCAGGACGCCCACAACCTAACCTACCCCGACGAGCTCTTCGACGCTGTCTACTCGGTCTCAGTCGTCGAGCACATCCCCGAGGACGGGGATAGCACGGCCCTGCGCGAGATAGGACGAGTCCTTCGACCCGGGGGTCGCGCCTCTCTGACGGTGCCTTTTGCTGCGGGCAGCTACCGGGAGACGTGGGTCCGCCGCGATGTCTTCGAGCGCCACCGCCAGCCAGGCGAGCGAATCTTCTTCCAGAGGCGCTACGACCCCGAGGCTCTGGAGGAGCGGCTGGTGCAGCCATCGGGGCTGCGGCTGGAAAGCCTGACGTATTTCGGGGAGCCCTGGTTGCCCTTTGACCGTTTCTGGAACGCTCTCCCCTTAACAGTACGCCTGCCCCTGGCCTGGGCCCAGCCGCTCTTTGAGCATGCCCTCTTACGGGAACTGCCGGCCGAGCGGATGGACAGAGCCATCGGCGTCGCGCTGACGCTCGTCAAGGAGTAGGAGGACAAGTTGGCATCAGAGGCTGTTCCCCGCTACACGAGATGGTCGGCCATACGGTCAGCAACAGGCTACCGCTCGAGTATTAACATCCTCGATGTCGGCCTCCTGGCGCTGGGCATGCTGCTGGCCGCGATACTGGCCTGGTTGCTGCTCGTGTACGGCGACTCGAGGGGCAACCTCTTCGCGCCTGCCATGGCCCTGGGCCTCATCGTCGTTGTGACCGTGATCTGGCGAAGCCCCATAATCGGCCTTTACGTCCTGATGGCCGCTGCTGTGCTCATTGAGCAGAACCCGCTGGGTTTCGGCGACGCTCTAACGGACCAGATACCCATCTTCCAGGACATAAACGGCATCATAGCGGTGCGAGGCATCTATCTGAACCCCGTGGAAGTCGTAATGGTGATCACCGCCGTCGCCTGGATCCTCCGCTCTGAGGCTTCCGGCCGCCCGCGATTAGAGGCCGGTCCCATCTTCCTTCCCTTCACTGCCTTCATCTTCATGGTGGCGATCGGCGTGGTGCACGGGGTGCTCACGGGGGGAGATGTGAAGATATCCTTCTGGACGGTGAGGGCCATTGCTTACATCTACCTTGGCTACTTGCTGACCATGCAGCTCCTGAAGGAGCGCCGGCAGCTTGACGCCCTTGTCTGGATACTCATCGTAGGCGTGGCCATAAAGGGGATCATCGGCTGGTGGCGCTACTACGTCAACCTGGAGACGGACCTATCTCACATCAACGCCATACCGGGGGTCAACTCCCTTATGGCGCATGAGGAGTCGTTCTTCTTCGTCGCTCTTATTCTCCTCGCGGCGGTGCAACTCCTCTACGGTGCCCCACGCAAGCAGAAGGTGCTGACTCTCTTGACGATTCCTCTTGTCATGATCCCGTTCCTGGCAAACCAACGCAGGGCGAGCGTGCTTGCCCTCTTGGTCGCGATGGCGGCGCTGGCTGTCATCTCCTACGGCCTGCTCCGTGAGCGCAGAAGGCTCATAGTCTCCCTACTCGTCCTGGGCGCCGTGGTCCTGCCGCTCTACGGTGCCCTCTTCTGGAACAACACCGGCCTGATCGGTGAGCCGGTGCAGGCCATAAAGTCCGGGTTTCAGCCGGACGAGCGCGACTTTGCCTCCAACGCCTACCGGGAGGCGGAGAACGTGAACCTTGAATTCACGGTGCGACAGAGCCCCATTCTAGGGATCGGCTTCGGCAAGGAGATGGTCATGCAGTGGCCGCTGCCTGACATAGGCCAGTTCTTCGCCTGGTACAGGATTGTGCCCCACAACACCATCCTCTGGTTGATGATGACCACGGGCATCGTCGGCTTTCTTCTCTTCTGGTATTGGATCGGAACGGCCATGCTTCAAGGGTGTCTGGCGGCTCGCCGGCTAATAAGTGGCGAAATTCGAGGGCTGGCAGTCTACGGAATATCGATGCTGGTAGTGCTGCTCATCTTCGCCTCCCTCGACCAGGGCTTCCTGAGCATGCGAGAGGATCTCTTCGTTGGGATACTGCTCGGCGCCGTCTTCGCTATCCCACGACTGGAGGCGCTGGAAGAGAGCCGTCGTGCGGAGAAGGCGCTGACAGGGCAGGCAGCAGATCATGCCTGAGTCAATGGCGAGGCCTGAGGCCTATGAAAGACCACGCTTAGGGCTAGGTCTCCTGCGACGCAAGACGGGGGAGACACTGCGCGCCTTTCACTTCAAGCTATGGCTGGTGACCCTTCTGCTCGCGCCCCTCCCCATCCTGGTGGGCAAGCGACTGCGGGCAATGCTATACCGCCTGGCAGGCTTCCGCATTGGCGCCAACTCCAAGTTCCTTGACCGGGCCACCTTCGACGCCCTGTGCAATCCGTATGCAAATCTCACCGTTGGCCGGCGGTCACAGGTGGGCATCGGCTGCCACATCAGCCTCAACGCGCCAGTAACTATCGGTGACGACGTCATCTTTGGGCACTATGTACGGATCATCACGGACACGCACCTTGTTGGGCCTTCCCGGCGCCGCTGCGGAGAACGTGTCCCGTTGCCAGTTGTCATCGAGGACGGCGTCTGGCTGGCAAGCAACACGACCGTGTTGCCCGGAGTGACCATCGGCAGGGGCAGCATCGTGCACTGCGGCGCTGTGGTAACCCGCAGCGTCCCACCGAACAGCGTTGTTGCCGGCGTACCGGCGCGAGTCTTGCGCCAGCTACCCGAAGAGTCCCCCGCCGGCGCCCCTTCTGTGCTCGAGCTGATGGCAGCCGCAATAGGGGCAGGCGACCCGAACGGTCTCCAACACGATTCCGAGAAGGCGCCGGAGGGGCCCGGCACGAGGCACGCGTCGCCCGGCACGTCTGTTAGAAACGCACCCCCGCCGACTGAGGAGGGACGGCATGTCCAAGGCTCCCAATACCATCCTTGATGAAGTCCTCAGGTACAGAGGTGAGAACAGATCCCTGGTCACGCGCCTGCGCAGTTACCGGGCGCAGATCGCGCTTGAGCTTTCCGAGGTCCACTGGGCGCTTCTCTTCGCAAACTTCTTCCTCGCTCCCCTCCCTAAGGAAGCAGGGGGACGCATCCGAGCAGCGGCATACAGGTTGATCGGCTTGAGAATTGGCCGCGGGACATCGATAGGCAAGGGAGTGCATATCGAGGGAATGGGAAGACCCTACGGGCGCCTTTCCATCGGCGAGGCCTGCTGGATACGCGGTGCTCGCTTTGAGCTCAACGAGCGCGTGACCGTCGGCGACAAGGTCGTTGTCAGCGATGACTGCCTGATCACCACCGACACCCACGAAATTGGCCCGCCGGAACAGCGCTTCGGGCAGCTCACAAGCAGACCCGTGGTCATAGGGGACGGAGCGTGGATCTGTCGCAAGGCCATGGTCATCGCTGCCAACGTGGGCGCTGGCAGCATCGTCGCCAGCAACGCCGTGGTCACCAAGGATGTGCCTCCGAACACAATGGTGGGAGGGGTCCCTGCAAGGGTCATCCGGGAACTTCCGGCGGACCGCGAGCCAGTCGACCGGGGTGAAATCGACAGGCAGGTAGTCGCACGTTGAAGAACTGGCTACCAATCCTCTGCTACCACCGGGTCTGCGAGGACGAGTTCACGCCGGACCCGCTGGGCCTGCGCACTAGCACACGGGACCTAGAGCGTGTGCTGGCCTATCTGCGCTCTCACCGATACCGGTTCGTCTCACTGGAGACGGCCATCAAGGTTCTTCGATGCGGCCGAGCGCCGGGCGCCCGCTACGCCTGCCTGACATTCGACGATGGCTATCAAGACTTCTACCTCAACGCATTCCCTCTGCTTCAGAGATATGGAGCGTCTGCAACCGTCTTTCTGGTCGCCAGCTACATCGGCTCCACGAATCACTGGGACGATGGCTATAGGCTGTCGCCAGCGCCCCTGATGACAGAGCAAGAGATCAGGGAACTGGACGCGCAGGGCATCGAGTTCGGCTCGCACACGCTGACTCACCCGCGGCTGACGCAGATCAGTGCCGGCGAGCAGGAAAGAGAGATCGTCGATTCCCAGAAGGCACTGGAGGACCTCCTGGGCCATCGCGTCCCCTTCTTCTGCTATCCACATATGGATTCTGACGAGCGCGTCAAGGCGCTCGTCCGCGATACGGGCTACGACGGCGCCTGCGGAGGGGAGCAGCAGGAGAATTCGCGCTATCTCCTTCACCGTGTCGACGTGTCGCATACGCGCTGGGTCTCCACCCTCTTTCGCATCTGGGGATGGCGCTACCGCCTGCAAAGCAGCCGCCGCTTGAGCTCACTGAAACGCTCGGTGTTTCCTGCGCGCGCTGAGCCCCGAGAACTGACGGAGGTACGTCGATGATGCTTACCCTGCAGAAGCAAGAGCGAATCCACGTGTCACTTCTCACCACGCTGCCTGAGATCGACGCACTCCAAGACGAGTGGCGGCAGCTCGAAAAGCGGTGCCCGGATGTCACTCCCTTCTCGACTTGGGAGTGGTGCGGCGCCGTCGCACAATACTTCGGAGGTGGCCGGCCGCTCCGCGTCTTCACTTTTCGCGATGATGGCGAGCTCTTGGGGATCGCTCCATTTGCCGAAACGCCTGTCAGTGGACTCCGGTTTCTCCGCCTTCTCGGCTCGGGCTTCGGTCACTACTCCATCGCCGACTACCAGGACCTGCTTCTCGCCGAAGGCCGCGAAGACGAGGTGATCGGCACCCTCTGCGATGTGCTCGCCCAGCACCCAACATGGGATGCCCTCCATCTCCAAGAGCTTCCCGCTTCGTCCCGTGTCAGCCCCAGGCTGGTCTCGGCAGCAGCCTCGCGAGGCTGGCGGCCGGTGCTCCGACGCGATAGCGACGTTCACCTCCTCCCCATTGACGGTAGTTGGGACAGCTACAAGGCAACCCTCTCCCGTTCCACTCGCAATGACGGCGGCAGGCAGACACGCAAGCTCATCGCGGAGTACGACGCGTCCTTCGCCAGCGTAGGCGATGATGAAGAAGCCGTCTGCAAAGCCATGGAGGAGCTCTTCGACCTTCATACGCGGCGGTGGCAGGCGGCTGGCAAGCCGGGCATCTTCCGCGATCAGCGCCGTCGGGACTTCCACCGGCAGGTCGCACGCCGTTTCGCTCGGCGCCGCATGCTCGCGCTGTACCTACTACGGTCGGGGGACGAGACGATAGCCATCCACTACGGGTTCCAGAGCGATGGAACGACATACGTCTATGCCCTGGGCTCCAACCCAGATCGTCACTGGCAGCGTCTCCGGGTGGGCCTGGTGCTCGATCTTCATCTCATCAAGGACGCGTTCGAGCAGGGCGCGTGCTGCGTTGACTTCATGCGTGGCGATGGCCATTACAAGAGCCACTTCCGCACCGGCACGGATTTCAACCAGGACCTGCTCGTCTTTCGCAACCGGCGTGTCCAGCTGCAGTACCGCTTGACGCGTGCTGCTCGCGGCGCCATCGGACGGCTGCGGCGGAAGCTTGCCGACCGTGAAGGGAAAGCGACCGAGGCTTACTAGTATGGCGAACGCTGCTGTAACGGCGGTCCTTCTGTTGGGCGAAGCGGTCCTGTTGACCGTGACCGCCTATCTGCTTGTGCTCGTGTTGGCCGGCGCCGCACTCACAAGGAAGCCCCCGCCACCGGCCCGCCGGAAGCGTCGCTTCGCCGTAGTCGTGCCCGCGCACGACGAGCAGCGGGTGATCGCCCGCAACCTGGCGAGCCTGAACGACCTTGACTATCCCCGCACGCTGTTTGACGTCCACGTCATCGCGGACAACTGCGACGACCACACTGCCGCCACCGCCCGCACCTACACACCCTTCGTCCATGAGCGCACCGATAGGTCGTCGATGGGCAAAGGACAGGCCCTTCGCTGGCTGTTCGACAGACTTTCTGACCAGAGCTACGATGCCTTCGCTATCATCGACGCCGACAGCTTGGTTTCCCGCAACTTCCTGTCAACGATGAACGACCGCCTAGAGAGCGGATGCCTCGCTGTCCAGGGCCATTACGCCGTACTCAACGCCAAACAGTCGTGGGTCTCCGCACTGCGGGCGGTCGCGTTCTGCCTACTGCACTCTGCCAGGCGAAAGGGATTGAGCGCTCTCGGTGCGTCGGCCGGACTGGGCGGCAACGGCATGGTCTTCGCCGCTGACCTGCGGCAGGCCCGCGAATGGGACGCGTTCGGGGTGACCGAGGACTTGGAGCTCCATTCGAAACTCGTGGCCGCCGGAGTGAGGGTCGCCTTCGCGCCGGAGGCATTGGTGCTCGGAGAGATGCCCACGACTCTCGCCGCCGCCCGCGGCCAGAACCTGCGCTGGGAGCGTGGACGCCTTGCTCTCGCCCGCCATCACGCGCCGAAGCTAGTCATCGGCGCTCTTCGCTCCCGCGACTGGCCCGAGCTCGCTGCCGCCCTGGACTTGTTGATCCCACCTCTATCAGTGGTGGCCTTCTTGACAATGCTACTGCTTGCGCTGTCGCTCGCCCTTGGTTCCGCCGTCGCCACCGTCCTTCCGGCGGTCACTCTCCTCGGGCTGGTTGTCTACGTTGTGGCCGGGCTCGCCTCAGCCAGAGCGCCGTTGCACCTCTGGCTGGCTCTCGGCTGCGCGCCCCTCTACATCCTTTGGAAAGGGTGGCTGTACATGCAGGCACTGGCGGCAAGAAAGGCGCCTTCTTGGACGAGGACGAGGCGCATCGGCGAGGCTTCTCAGGGCAAGTAAACGTCTATCTTGAGAACCGCAGAAGGAGGGCCAGGCACGGTGTCCGCGATCAGAGCAAGGCCGCAGTTAGAACTGAAGGTCAGCGTCGTTGACCACGAAGGCTGGCTACCAGAACTGTCCCAGCGCATGGCCGAGATCGAGCTCGGCTCGCCGCTAGCTCACCCCTTCCAGACGGAGCCCTTCGTGGCCCTCCTCAACACCGACCCCTCTGTCCCCACTACGCTGTGATCGCCGAGGACGGGGACGGCCTTGCCGCATACTGGTGGGGACACTTCGCTCGATACAAAGGCGGACTGCTCCCGCATAGCAAAGCATGGATGCGGTCGGGGCCGGTCATCCGCCGCGACCTGGTCCAGCAACGGCATCTGATCCTTTCCCTCATGCTGGCCGAACTAGAGAGACACTTGCAGCGCCACGGAGTCGGCTGGGCCGTCTTGGTACTGGCGGGAACGTTGGCCGGTCCGTTGGTGGTGAGTGTTCTTGTCCTGCGAGGGCCAGCGTCTGCCACGAAATACGCACCCCGGCGAGAACTCCATGTCACGGGTCAACGATCGTAACCGGCGCGCGGCCTTCCGCCGGGGCGAGATGGTCGAGGTCCGCAGCGCCGGCGAAATCCTCGCCACGCTCGACGCCGGCGGCCTTCTGCTGTGGGAATCCATCCTCTCCTTCAAGCAGGCCGGTTT
>CAZSSQ010000038.1:0-18532 GCA_964609465.1 uncultured Dehalococcoidia bacterium | reverse complement strand
ACCGACACCGCCTGCTTCACCTCCCGCAGTCGCTGGGGGCTGGCCGGCCGCGTCACCGCCTTGGAGGCCGTGGGGAAGAGGGCGCCCACGGCCACGTAGGAGGCGCCCTCGGCCTGGGCACGGCGGGCCTCTTCGACGTTGTTCGTGGACACCCCGACGATGAACTCCGCTGGCGCGAAGGCGCGGACGGCCGCGGGCGGCAGGTCCTTCTGGCCCAGGTGGACGCCGTCGGCGCCGGCGGCCAGGGCCAGGTCGGCGTGGTCGTTGACGATGAGGAGGGCGCCGTGCCGGCGGCAGAGGTCGCGGACGGCCCGCAACTGGGGCAACTGCTCCCCCTTGTCGCGAGTCTTGTCGCGCCACTGGATGAGGGAGGCGCCGCCCTCCAGGGCCTGGCGCGCCACCTCGACGGGGTCGCGGCCCCGTGTCTGCTCCGGGTCAACGATGACGTAGAGCACGTGGATGGGGGACACGGGTGCAGTGGTCATAGGGATATCCCCGAAGCCGGACCCTTGTGAAGGGTCTGGGCCGGGCAGGGCGAGGCCACTATACTCGATGGGCCACCCCTGTCAACAGCGGGGTGGTTCAGTCCCGCATGAGCAGCACGACCAGGGCGAGAACGATGGCCCCCGCGATGACGAACGCCAGCGCCCAGGGATTATCGGATGCTACCCCCATGGCCTGCCCTGCCTAGATGACAGCCCCTTCTTGTAGAGACTCATAGGACGTCTGAGTTATCGTGTTGACCATTGCCCAGAAGTTCTCCATGGGCGTGTCCAATTGTACATGGTGAGTGGGCCCGAGAATTAACCCGCCATTCTTCCCCAACGTCCTCAACCTGGTCACGACTTCTTCCGCAACGTCTGACGGTTTGCCGAACGGCAGCGTGTGCTGCTCATCGATCGAACCCCAGAAACATAACCTGTCCCCGTATTCCTCCTTCAACCATGCCGGGTCCATGCAGGCAGGTTGAATGGGATTCAGTACGTTGACTCCGATCTCTATCAGGTCGGGAATTATGGGATATATCATTCCGTCGGAATGGTAGGCGACCTGGATCTGGGGATTGACTTCTCTCACTGTCGCTATGAAATCTGCCATTCTTGGTTTGAGGAACCTGCGCCAGTGTGCGGGAGAGATCAGCATGCCCGTCTGCATGCCGACGTCGTCCCCGACCCAAATCATGTCCACGCCCAATCCCGCCAACTTCGTAGCAGCGGTCAGATGGTAGCGGTAGGGGATGTCCAGTATGCGCTCGGCCAGGCCGGGATTCGCCGCGAAATCCATCAACAGCGCTTCATAGCCGCGCAGCGCCCAGGCGGATTCAAAGATCGTCGTCACCACCACCCCGACGATCCAGTACTCGCCTTTGAACTCTCGGACCACGCGCGCCGCCTCTGCATACAGCCCAGGCCGATGGGGGTCCGGGCCTTCATAGCTCTCGACTGCCTGATCATCTGCTAATGGGTGGCCGACCATTTCTGTGTAGCGGCCTTCCCCGTACGGCGTGGTGTATGGGACAGCCCGCCAGGTGATGCTCCATTCGTCGGTGTAGGTATCATCCTCCCGGTAGTAGGAATTGGCCCAGCCCACCGACGTCAAGAGCATGTCCTGGTCGAGCGCCCTTTCCATTTCGTAGGTGTTGCCTCCACCGTGTGGATTGTGGAGCTTGCGGCCCTTGAGTTGCAGATCGGCCCGGAGCCGGTCTGCAAACTCTGGCGTGAAGCTAATCTGCATGGGACATCGGTCCGGCGCTTCGTGATTGAGTGCCGCCGTGACCCTGTCTCGATGTTTCATGAGCGCATGCTACCGTCAATGCAGGACAAGTACCAGTCATTCAGGGCAACATGAGCCCCGAGGCCCTGGGGCTTGCTCATCTCGCGAGCATCATTGCAAAGAGGGCCGGCCACGAGAGGGGCGGCCGAACGGCCTCTGGAACCTTGACATCTCGACGGGGAATGCTATCCTTCGCCCGAAGCCCGCGACGACACGGCCACGCTACGACACCAGCCACACGTGCTCGCGCTGTCAACTGGCGTGGCTGTGCTACTGACCGGCGGCTCGACGGGGCCAACGAGTCTGGCCGGGCCGCCCCGACAGCCGAAGATGTGGCAACCAGGCTGGCAAGAGGGCCAGCAAGGAGGACCGAGGTGCGAAAGCCTCTTCTCTTGCTAGTCGCTGTCCTGCTCCTCGCCCTGACCGTGGGCGCTTGTGGTGGTGGCGAAGAGGGCGCCCCGACCGCTGAGACCCCTGGCGCCCGCCCACCAACCGGGCCCGTCAGCATTGACCTCTGGCATTCCGAGGTCGGCTCGAACGTGGAGACCCTGAACCGCCTCGTGGACCGCTTCAACTCGTCCCAGAACGAGGTGAAGGTGAATGCGTCCTTCCAGGGCGCCTACAACGAGGCCGCGGCCAAGTTGATCGCGTCTCTTGGCACGGGGCAGGTCCCGGCCATCGTCCTTTTGAACGAGAGCCAGACTCAGAGAATGATCGACAGCGGTGCCGTCGCCCCCGCCCAGGACTTCATCGAGAAGGAAGACTATGACCTCTCAGACGTGGACGAGAAGGCGGTCCAATACTACACGGTAAAAGACAAGCTGTGGGCCATGCCCTTCACCGGAGAGATGCCCCTCCTGTACTACAACAAGTTGACGTTCCAGGAGGTGGGGCTGGACCCCGAGAAGCCGCCCCGGGACCTGGAGGAACTGCGCCAGTATTCGGAGAAGATCCTGAAGCGTGACGCCTCCGGGAACGTGGTGCGCAGCGGCATCGCCCTCGACATCCTCGGCTGGCTGAGCACCGTCCTAACAGAGCACGACGAGCTCTGGGTAGACCAGTCGAACGGGCACGAGGGCCGCGCTACCAAGGCGCTCTTCGACAATGACACCGGCCGCTGGTTCTTCCAGTGGTGGCACGACATGGTGGATAGCGGGCTGGCATTCAATGTGGGCCGCAACCCTACCTACGCGGACGACTTCCTGGCCATCGCCGCCGGTCGGGTCGCCATGACCTTCAGCTATGCGGGTGCGTTGCGTTCCGTGGTCGATGCCCTTGAGCAGGGCGTCGAGGGCGTGGAGATAGGCGTCAGCCAGGTACCGGGGGTCCCTGGAGGCAAGGGCCTCAACAGCTTCTCTGTCTACGCGCTCTGGATCATGAACCAGCGGCCGGAGCAAGAGCAGGACGCGGCCTGGAAGTTCATCAAGTGGCTTGTGGAACCAGAGCAGCAGGCCGAGTGGTTCGCTGGCACCGGCTATCTGCCCGTGAGCCTGTCCTCCGTCGATCTGCCGGCGGCGCAGGAGTTGGTGGCCGCCTATCCCCTCTTCAGGGTGCCCCTCGAGCTTTACCGTGATACCCCGGTCACGCCTGCCACTTCGGGAGCCATCCTCGGTCCTGCCGACCAGGTGGCCGAAATCGTGTATACGGCAGTGGAGGAGATGCTGGTAGGCAGCAAGGAGCCCACTAAGGCTCTGGAGGACGCTGCCAATAAGGCCGACGAGACCATCGCAGAGTACAACCGGCGGGTGGGAGACTAGGAGCCTCGCACAAAGGCAGATCGAGCGAGTCTGCCGGCAGTTCCTTCACCTTTCCCCACCTGCTCCACATAGGGGGTTGCGCGACACCCCCTATGTTGTCTGAACCGGGGTCGAACCGAACTTGCGGCCCTGGGACACACGATCCACACTTGATGCGCGTTCAGCGCGGCGGACTTCGACGGGCTCGTCTCCCCAGCATGCGAAGCCAGGGAGGCGACGCGCACCCAGCGCAACAGAAGGTGGACATGGAAAAGACAGACTACAAGGGCTGGCAGAACTGTTGCCGTCTCTCAAACGGTCTCGTTGACCTTGTCGTAACGATGGACGTCGGCCCACGGATCATGCGGTTCGGATTCGTGGGCGAGGAGAATGAGTTTAAGGAATACGGCGACATGGTGGGCCAGACGGGCGGTGCCGAGTGGCGCATCTATGGCGGGCATCGCCTCTGGCACGCCCCCGAAGCCAGGCCGCGGACCTACTATCCCGACAACTTGCCCATCGAACTGGAGGAGCATGCCGGCTTTTTGCGCGTCATTCAGCCCATCGAGACCACAACGGGGATTCAGAAGGAGATCGACGTACGACTGTCGGCGGGCGAGGCGCACGTGGAGTTGACCCATCGTCTCCGCAACACCAACCTCTGGACGGTGGAGCTCGCCCCGTGGGCACTCTCCGTCATGGCGCCGGGGGGCAAGGCCATCATCCCGCTGCCGCCGCGCGCATCGCACGAGGAGAACCTCTTGCCGACAAACGTCATCGCGCTGTGGGCGTATACCGACATGGCGGATCGGCGCTGGGTGTGGGGCAGCAAGTACGTGATGTTGGCTCAGGACAGGAGAGCTGATACGCGGCAAAAGGCGGGCTTCATGGTCACCGAGGGCTGGGCAGCCTACGCTCGGGAGGGCCACCTGTTCGTGAAGAAGTTCAGCTACCTGGAGGGCGAGCCCTACCCCGATTTCGGCTGCTCTGTCGAGGTGTTCACGGACGCTGACATGCTGGAGCTGGAAACCCTGGCCCCGCTCACGCGCCTGCGCCCGGGCAGCACTGTCGAGCATGTCGAGCACTGGTTCCTGTTCCGTGGTGTGCCAGTGCCGGGTGGGGACAGCGATGTCGACAGCCAGGTGCTGCCCAAGATCAGAGAAGCGGAAGCTCAATGAGCGGGCCGCGAACCGTCGCATGCAAGGTGCCAAGACGTTATTCGTGTCTGGTATGCTGGCAGTGATGAGCTTTGACTTCATCGGCGACAGCTTGCGTGACGCCCTTGACCCCAGGCTTCGGACGTAGAAGCTCAGCGACTGGCGAGCGCGCCGGCCCAATGTTGGAATGCCAATGGCGGATTGGGGAGCTGTAGCCGCCCTCGGCCTGCTTATCGGTGTCTTCTCTGGCCTCTTTGGCGTGGGTGGCAGCAGCATCAGCACCCCTCTCCTCCGCATCTTCCTCGGCACGCCCCGTCTCATCGCTCTAGCCTCACCTCTGCCCGTAACCCTCCCCACGGCTTTGGCTGGGGCCTTCGTCTACCAGGGTCAGAAGCTCATCAATATCCGGGTCGTGGCTTGGACCGCGGCCGGCGGTGTCCCGTCCATGGTGGTCGGCGCGTTGCTGACCCGGTGGGCGCCGCCCGAGGGGCTCATGATCATGATTGGAGCGGCCATTCTCGTGATTGGGGTGGAGATGATACGCTCCCCCGTGCCCCCAGACGCATTGGGGCCTGGGGAGCGTCTCTGGCAAGATCCGCCTGGAACCAGGCTACTTGCGGTGGCGGTTCCCGTTGGCCTCCTGTCTGGCCTGCTGGCCAACGGAGGCGGTTTTTTGCTAGTGCCAGCCTTTGTTCTGCTTTTCGGCGCCACCGTGCGTCGGGCCGCGGCGACGTCTCTGCCCTGCATCGCTCTTCTAGCCGTCCCTGGGACGATAACGCATGCCGCGCTCGGGCATATTGATGGCTGGCTCTCCCTCCAGTTGAGTTTGGGCGTCATACCGGGAACATACGTGGGAGCGCGGCTCTCCCTGTGGCTGCGACATGTACACCTGCGCCAGCCGTTCGGGCTATTCATGGCGGCGTTCGGCGTGTACTTCTTGGTGCGCGAGCTCCTCAACACGATCTGACCAGACCCCGAGAAGTACCTTCCTTCTCCAGAGAGAGCCGGAAGCCGCACTCATTCAGACAGCGGTCGGCAATGGCCGTCCTTTCGCTAGTGCTCGCAAGCGTATTGGGGCCTTACAATAGGCCGTGCTTGTCCAAGAAACAGAGGCGGCGGACAGGGGTATCACACATTGGCAGCGGGCAGTAAGAGACTCCTGGACACGCTTGGGGCGCTGGGGCGACCCCTGGAGCTGCTGAGGAGGTCGGGCGGGGACGCCGTCAACCGCTCGCAGGCCACGGCCGGCACTTACGCCGGCCTCTTCGTGGTGTCTTTCAGCACCCTGATGTACGAAGTCCTGCTGACGCGGATATTCAGCGTGACCATGTGGTATCATTTCGCCTTCGTTGCCGTCTCAGTGGCCCTCTTTGGGATGACCGTCGGCGCCCTGCTAGTTTACCTCTTGCCGGAGCGCTTCCCAGATGAAAAGGCCAAGGAGCGGCTTTCGGTATTTGCGCTCCTCTTCGGCGTGGCGATAGTCGTCAGCTTCCTCACCCAGCTTTCAATCCCTTTCAACCCAGAGTGGACGGTCTTGGGAGTCTATTCCGTTGGCCTCACCTACCTGGTAATCTCTGTCCCCTTCATATTCAGCGGCATCTGTGTCTGCCTGGCCCTCACGAAGTTCAGCCGGCAGGTCAGCAAGCTTTACGCGGCGGACCTGGTGGGGGCGGCTCTGGGAACCATTGCCCTCCTTCGCCTCCTCGACTTCCTCGACGGCCCGTCCGCCGTGGTCGCCATCGCCTCCCTTTGCTGCGTCGGCGCCGTGCTCTTCGCCTATGATGCCGGGACGCGCGGCACAATGTGGCTGGCCGCTGGTGTGACTGTCCTGCTCTTGGGCTTCACCATGGCCAATGCCAATGCGTACCGAGATCAGGAGCCGATCCTGGGGCTGATGTGGACCAAGGGAGAGCGGGACGAACCCGGCCTCTACGAGAAGTGGAACTCGTTCTCCCGGATCAAGGTAGGGGGCGACCCGGACGTGCCCTCCAGGCCGGGCGGTGGAGGTATGAGCCCCAACCTGCCGCCGGACCTCCAGGTGCGCCAGCTCAACATGACCATCGACGCCACTGCGGGCACGGTCCTCACCTACTACGACGGCAACCCGGGGACGGTGGAGCACCTGAAATACCAGGTGGTGAACCTGGCACACTACATCAGGAGCAATTCCGATGTGCTGGTCGTCGGGGTGGGCGGCGGCAGCGACGTGCTGTCGGCCCTGGCCTTCGACCAGCGCTCAGTCACCGGCGTCGAGATCAACCAGCAGATCCTGGACGCAATCAACAACGTCTACGGCGACTTCACCGGTCACCTGGACCGTAACCCGCGGGTCCGGTTCGTCAACGACGAGGCGAGGAGCTATATCGCCCGCTCCAGGGAGAAGTTCGACATCATTCAGATCTCCTTCATCGACACCTGGGCGGCCACGGCGGCGGGGGCTTATGCCCTCTCTGAGAACTCTCTCTACACCGTCGAAGCGTGGCAGACCTTCCTCGATCACCTGACTCCGGACGGCATGCTGACCGTCTCCCGCTGGTACATCCCTGACCGGCCGCTGGAGGCCTATCGCCTCACGGCCCTGGCGGCGAAGGTCCTGCGCGACCGCGGCATTGATGACCCCCGCCAGCACGTCTTCCTGGCGACGCGCCCGGCGCCTGTCATCCCTGTGGGCACAATCCTCGTCAGCCCGCAGCCGTTCTCGCAGGAGGACCTGGCGACGCTGGGACGCGTTGCGCGGCAGATGCAGTTCGAGGTGGTGCTGGCGCCGGACCACGCCAGTGACCCCACCTTCAGCGCCATCATGGAGGCGGAGGACCCGGCTGCCTTCGCCGCCACCTACCCCTTCGATATCTCGCCGCCGACCGACGACAGGCCTTTCTTCTTCCAGATGGTCCGGCTCCAAGACGTCTTCGACAGCGTGTCGGTCGGGGAGGACTACCTGACCAGGCCGACGCGAGTGCTGTTCTCGCTGACCATCGCCGTCCTATCGCTGACCTTCCTGGCCATCGTCTTGCCGCTGACCCTCACGACGAACAAGGCGGCACTGAGGGGCATGCTGCCTTTCTTCGTGTTCTTCTCCGGCATCGGACTCGGCTTCATGCTAGTGGAGGTCTCCCAGTTGCAGCGGCTCATCATCTTCCTGGGGCACCCGTCCTACGCCCTATCGGTGGTACTCTTCTCGCTTCTCCTGTCCAGCGGCATCGGCAGCCTGGCCACCCAGCGGCTGGGCAATCCGCATCCGCGCCGGTCTACCTTGTGGCCGTTCGTGCCCCTGATGGCGTTGCTCATCGCCTTTGCTTTTGTCACGCCTCTCGCCATCGACCGGTTTGACTCAGCGACGACACCGGTCCGCATCGCAGCGGCCACGGCCATGCTGGTGCCCATCGGCTTCCTGATGGGGATGCCGTTCCCAATCGGGATGAAGATGGCGTCGTTGCGGCCGAACGCACCGACGGCGTTCCTGTGGGGAATCAACGGTGCCATGTCGGTGTGTGCGTCAGTGCTGGCGGTGCTCATCGCGCTGTCATGGGGGATATCGTCGGCGTTCTGGATGGGATGCGTCAGCTACGCTGTCGGCCTGGCGGCGCTCGCCTACGCGGCCCGAGCACTGGACTGAGGGCGTGGGCGGCGCCTGGCGTCTGGACGGGAACGGCGGGCATCGAGGACTACAACCAGTTCGTGGCTCCCGGCATCACCAGCCTCACCGCCTTGACCGGAGCGCTGGCGGGAGGGGCCACCCTCTGGGATGAGCGGCTGCGCGAGTTCATGGAGACGGGCGCGTTCTACCCACTGGGCGCACTTGAGCCTGTCCAGTCCAACGCGCGCATCATCCCCACGTCCTCGGTAGGCAGATGGGCTTCTGTGGCTCGCGTTTGGCTCTAACCAGATCGCTAGGCTGTGTTCTCGCCTGCTGCCATGACAGACGACTGCCGCTGGCACTCATCAATGAGGCGGGCCAGTATCCGGGCAAGGAGAACGGTGGGGTTCAATGGCGGCTCCACCTCTGTCCTAGTAGGCTCGGACAATAGTGACCGCAGCGCAGCTCGATAGACCATCATGACCTCTCGGGGGCTTGAACCGCGCGCGACGAACCTCCCGACGAGCAAATCCTCCTCCTTCGAGGCGGGAGCGGGAAACACACGAAAGGATTCGCCCATGTATTGCAGGAAGGCATCGAGCACGTCGGGCCACTGCTCCTCCCCGTAATCTAGGGCAACAGAGCCTGACGGCACGCGGTCGCGAGGCGGTGAGTTCGAAGCCAGGACGTTAGACCACTTCTCCCGAAAGCGACGCGCCGTCAGGTCATGCGAGGCCTCAGACATCAAATCCACGAGCCACGTCGCTTCCTCGCCGGCTACCTGAATCTTGTCCGCACCCGATGAGAGGGCCTCTCGACGCTCTCCCTCGCGCGACGCCATCCGTTCCCTCAGAGCGGTCTGTAGGGAACGAACGAGGTGGCCCGTGAGAAGGTCATCCTTGGCGACGTAGTCGACTGCGCCTAGCTTCATGGCGGAGACGGCGACATCTTCGTCCCTAACCCCCGTCACGAGGATAGCCAGGATGTCAGGGTACAATTCACGAATGCGCTCCAGGAGTTGCAGGCCGTTCATTCCGGGCAACCTGTAGTCGATGAGCGCGACGTCGCGCGTGTGATCGGCCAGGAACGCCAGCGCATCCTCCGCAGTGTCCACCGTGCGGCACTTCTTGATGCCGAACGTATTGAGCGCCCTTGCAGTTATCGTCGCGTCGTTATGGTCATCTTCGACGATCAGGGCCGTCAAGTCCTTGGGGTGAAGTGGCTTCACCATCGTTGACCCTACCAACGCAGTCTTCGGTCGGCCGCGTCAGCTTGACGATGAGACGGCAGGGACCTCCTGTCCGGGCGCAATTTCTTCCGAGCAGCCTCCGGCGAAGAGAACCTGCGTCCTTCTTCTGGTGTCTGCAACCGACCGCTTTCGCTCAATGGGCCCGCACACGGCCAAGGCCGGCCCAATAACACTGGACTTCAATGAGAATGTCACGGACATTCCCAACCTTGAACGGTTTAACAAGATACCCCTCGGCACCCAGCGCCATACACTCCCGCAAGTCCTCGTCGTCCTTCGAGCCAGTCAGCACCACGACGGGGATGGCGGACAGGCCCTGGTCGGTCCTCATCCGGCGCAGAACGTCGAGACCGTCAACCGTCGGCAGACGCAGGTCCAGCAGAACCAGGTCAGGCGCCGGGGCATCTCGATCCTCGCCCCGTCGGAACAAGTAGTCCAGCGCCTCCTGCCCGTCCCTGGCGGTATGCAAACCACAGGGAATGCCAACCTTGGAAAAGACCCGCCTGACCATCGCCGCGTCGTCGTCGCTGTCCTCGACGAGAAGGATGTCCAGCGCGGCCCGTACCTGCTCGTGGGCCATGGCCGTCTCCTACGCCTCCTTTGGCGGCAGCTTAGCGATCACCATCCAGTATTCGCCGAGAATCTCCATGGCGTGCACAAACTTGCCGAAGTCCACAGGCTTCGTGATGTATGTATTTGCGCCTAGCTTGTAGCTCTTGCGCACGTCCTGTTGCTGCTCCGACACCGTCAGCACAATGACCGGGATCGTTGAGAGGCCATCGCTCGCCCTGATCTTGTCGAGCACCTCCAGGCCGTTGACCTTGGGAAGGTTCAGGTCCAGCAGGATCACATCCGGCTGAGGTGCGTCGGCTCTATCGCTGTAGTCGCCCTCGTGAGAGAGGAAATCCAGGGCCTCTTGCCCGTCCCGTACAACGTGCACCGTGTTGGCTACGCGCACCTTGCGGAACGCCCTAAGTGTGATCTCCACGTCATCCAGGTTATCCTCCACGAGGAGAATCTCCGCGGGTTTGAGGCTTTGATCTCTCATAATGAAGTCCTCTCTTATGCTACTTTTCTTTCAGTAGAGGCGGTCGCCTGCGTCCACAGGGGAAGCGTGAACAAGAATGTCGCCCCGGCGCCGAGCTCCGACTCCACCCATGTCCTGCCGCCAAAGATCTCCACCACCCGCTTCACAATCGCCAGTCCGGCGCCCGTCCCCTCGTACTCCTCTCGCCGGTGCAGGCGCTGGAAGACGCCAAAGATGCGCTCGTGATACTGCGGGTCGATGCCGATCCCGTTGTCCTGGACGTAGAAGGTGGCCATGCCCCCTTCTGTGGCCCTAACACCGATCTTCACAGAAGGCCGCTTGCTTTCGTTGAACTTGAGGGCGTTTCCGAGCAGGTTGGCGAAGACCTCCTCCACCCGGGGCGGGTCAGCGAGGACATCCGGTAGTCCATCCTCCACCTCCACGGTTGCGCCCCTACGTTCGACCGTGGACGATATCCTCTCGACTACGTCCCGCACCAGCCGGCCCACATCGACCTGGGTCCGGCGCCTCGACTCGCGCGAGGCCCGCGACAGCGTCAGTAGGTCCTCGATGAGCCTCTTCATACGCACGGCCGCGTTGGCCAGCTTCAGCAGGTACTCACGTCCCTGCTCGTCAAGCCGGTCGGCGCAGTCTTCGAGCACGAACTGGCTGAACGCCTCGATGGTGCGCAGGGGTTCCTTCAGGTCATGGGAGACGCTGTAGGTGAAGGCATCGAGCTCGGCCACCTGCTGCTTCAGAGATTCCTTCAGTTCCCTCTCCCGCGCTGCCTGCGCGGCCAGCAATTTCAACCGCTTGCGCTCAGTGACGTCCTCGATGGCGAGGAGGACCAGCTCCGTAGGGGGCTCCCGCTGACGGAGTCGACGGGCATTCATGAGCATGGTCCTATGCCCGACGCTTGGGAAATCGTGTTCAACTTCGAAGTCATGAAACTGCCCATCCTCGGGCAGGATATCCTCTAGCAGCTCCCGCAGCTTGGGGATGTCCCACTGGTGGTTGCCCAGCTCGTAGAGCAGGCGATTCTCCGTCTCCTCCGGCGAGACCTGAAAGGTCTGATAGAAAGAGCGGTTGGCCAACTTTATGCGCAGCTCCCCGCTGAGGACCAGAAGAGGCTCCCGCACCGTCTCTACGACAGCCTGAGCGAGGATCTCCCCCTTCTCCCCCGTTTCTTTCTCGAGATCCTTATGGCTATGCTGCCTGGTCCGTTTCACGGCGGGCCTCCTCGGACCGTGGGTACTCCCCTGATACTATGGTGCGTCGCCGGCTGCCATGAAATGGGATACCTCATGCAGTGTGATCTCCACAATCCTGAAATCCGCTGCTGAGAGCACCTACGCCGCCTGCTTCATGTGGGGGCCTGTGACCCTCAGGACATGCTGGGCCAGGGCCACGTGGGCCAGGTCTCGGCGTCGTGCTGGACGAGCAGCCGGTGTCGAGGTGGCACCCTCTTGGTGCTCTGAGCCGGCCGAGCAGTTGGACCGGGAGGTAATTGCTTCGACGAGCGGGACCGCCGCGAGGTCGAGCGCCGGCGTGATGGCCCAGGTTGCGGAACGGGAAGAGAACTGTCGGGAGGGGGAGTAGCCGGAAGGCCGACCCCCAGGGTCGGCCTTCCGGCTACAGGCTCTCGAGATGCGCCTCTCGGCACGCTACGGTGGAGGCAGCAGTCAACGACCCGTCGGTTTCACCTATGTCCAGACGATGTCCGCCGGGTCGCGGTCAAACGGACCGAGCGCCTCCTTCCACTGGTACATGATAAGGATGTCCATCAGCTCGGACGGCTGCCCCGAGCGGCGCCTCTCCATCTCCGCCCGCAGCCTCTCCAGTGCGCCGTGCACGGCCGGGCCGAAGAGCGACTCCAGGAGCTCCGGCGGGATACGGGAGGCGCTCTCGTTCGGGCTGCCGTCCTCATTGAGGGGCGCCGGCGCCAGCGGCGGCACGTAGTAGACGTTGGGGCCCGTGCCATACTCCGGATGCAGCGGCAGAGCCACCTTGAACTTTGATACCAGCCGCGCCACAGGCCCGTGTTCGTCGTCCAGGAAGCCGATCCAGACGGCGCGGCCAGGGCACTGGCGCACGCAGGCGGGGGCGACGCCGTGCTCGATGCGGGGGAAGCAGCCGATGCAGTGCTGGCTGACGTTGCGGACGGGGTTGAAGTAGATCTTCTTGTACGGGCAGGCCCGGCCGCACTGCTGCGAGCCCCGGCAGAGGTCCTCGTCGCGGAGGACGAGGCCATCCTCCTCGCGCTTGAAGAGGGCCCCGCTGGGGCAGGCCTCTACGCAGACGGGGTTGGTGCAGTGGTTGCAGAGACGGGGGAGGTAGAAGAAGTAGGCGTTAGGGAACTTGCCGCCGCCCTCGTCCTCGTCCCAGTTGGGGCCCCAGGTCTTGCTGCCGGCGGTTTTCTCCAGGAAGACGCTGCGCCCCTTGCCGCCCCACAGCACCTCGTCGTAGTTGTAGTCCCAGCCGCCGCCGAACTCCTCCGGCGTCGGCAGCTTGCCGAGGACGGGCTTGCCGTTCTTGTAGCCGCCGCCCATCTTCTCCCAGTCGCGGGGCGTACCCCGTCCGGGCTCGGTGTTGACGGTCATCCACCACATGTGGTCTGTGCCTTCGTCCTGCGTCCAGAGCACCTTGCAGGCCACGGAACAGGTCTGGCAGCCGATGCACTTGTTCAGGTCAAAGACCCAGGCCAGTTGGCGCCGGGACGTCATGGCTCTTTTGTCTGTCATAGCGTTCCCCCTTCATGTTCCTGCTGCGACGGCCCTTACTTCTTCCGGGTCTTCGGCGCCAGGCGCTCGATGTCCACCCCTACAGCTCGGTCCACCGGGACGGGTTGCCAGGCCAGGGGCCGGTACTGGAGGTGACCGTAGCCCGAGGCCAGGCCCAGCCACTTGACGATCCCCGGCTCGACGTCCGCCTGGCCGTACCAATCGCGGTGCATGTAGGGCTCAAACCCGTTGTAGACAATGACCTGGCCAGGCCGGACCGATGGGGAGAGCTTCACGGAGATGATCATGGACCCTACGTCGCTCAAGACGCGGACCTCCTCGCCGTTGTTGATCCCCTTCTTGGCCGCGTCCTCGTCGTTCATGAACATGAACGGGACGCCGCGGTGGGTGTTCTGGATGATGTTGTTGGTCAGGTTCATGGAGTGGATGCTCCAGCGGTTGTGGCCGCTGGTGAGGAGGAACCCGCGGTCGCCGCCATGCTTGGGCGTCTCCTTGTGGACTGGCAGTTCTTCGCCTGCTTCCAGGAACCACTCGTGGTCGATGTAGAACTGGGCGCGACGGGTCAGCGTGGGGTACGGCATCTTGTCCTCAGTGTGCCAGCGGAAGGGGTTGTGGGTCTCGTCGGAGCGGATGGTGGAGGCCTGCGCCAGGCCTGCTCCGATGAAGCCCCAGCCGACCCAGCGGACCGCCCCCTTCTGGCGGAGCGTCTCCAGGGTGGTTCCCTCCGGCAGGATGCCGTAGGCGGCGTTGTCGCGGAAGGTCTCATCCCAGAAACGCTCTTCGTCCCGGACATAGCCGCCGATGGTGAAGCGGTCCACCATGCCCTCCAGGCTGACCACCGTTCCGTCCAGCTTCGTGAACTCCTTCATGCCGCGCGCCTTGGCACGCTCCTCCAGCTTCTCCAGCAGCATGATGCCGATTATCCGGTCTGCCTTGGCCTCGTCGGGCGGGTCCACAGCCTTGTCGGCCAGCACCGTGTTGAGGTGATGGCAGGACTGCATGCTGGTGCCGATCTTCTCGTAGTGCTGGGCGGCGGGCAGGATGTAGTCCGAGTGGAGGCCCGTGGTGGTCATGCGGTAGTCGATGGAGACGATCATCTTCAGCTTGGGCCACAGGTGCTCGAGAAGCATCACCTGGCCGCCGCGATGGCGTCGCAGAAGGTTGCCGCCGGCCTCGACGAGCACACGGGGCGTGACCTGCTGCCATATCTTGGCTCCCGCCAGATCCCACCAGCCCTTGTCCATCGCTTCCTGCATGTACTCGTCGAACGGCCGCTTCATGGACGGGTCCTGCCAGTCCTTGCGATTCCAGCGGTCATGAAAGCCGTAGTGGTAGTACCAGAGGAAGGCGGGCGGCGTCATGCGTCCCATGCCACCTATGGCGGCTCCGGCGGGCAGCCGGGCGCCCAGCTCCATCGCCATCTCTTCCGTCATGGTGGGATCGGTTTGCCATAGGAGCCGGCGCAGCCCCAGCATCCCCTGGTACAATTCGCGGGCGGCCTCCTGTCCCGGCCGGCCCTTGGCAGACATGAAGGACATGCCATCGAACCCGGCGATGGCCCAGGAGCGGGTGCCGGTGCCCTTCTTCCCCCAGTTGCCGGTGAGACCCAGCAGCAGCGCCGCCGACCGCTCCATCAAGTCACCGTGATAGCACTTGCCCGAGTTCCAGCCCATGAAGATCTTGGTCTTCTTGGTGGCGACCTTACGAGCCATAGAGCGTATGAGGTTCGGGTGGATCTGACAGACGCGGGCCGCCGCCTCCGGCTCGTAGTCCTTGAGGCGTTCCTTCAGCCGCTCGAAGGCCGGCTGGGCCTCCACCTTGCTGCCATCGGCCAGTGTGACGGTGGCTCTCCCCTCGAGGGCAGGGTCGATGTCGCCCATGGCGAGGGTGCCGCGAGGCGCGGCAATCACCTGTCCGGTCCTGCTGTCCAGCCAGTAGAACTGGTCTTCCGGCTCCCCGGCCTTCATCTCGCTGCCGCGGAGGAAGCGACCGTTGTCGCTGCGCACCAGCAGGGACAGGTCGGTTTGCTCTTGGACGAAACGGCGGTTATACAGCCCCGCATCGATGATCACCTTGCACATGGCGAGGGCGAGCGCCGTGTCCGTGCCGATGCGCAACGGCAGGTGGTAGTCGGCGTGGATGGCAGAAGGGCTGTAGTCCGGGGCGATGGTGACCACCTCGCCGCCGTTGTAGCGGCACTCAGCGAGGTAGTGGTACCACTGGATGTTGGTATAGACGGGATTGGCATGGCAGATCAGGATCAGTTCGGCCAGGAACCAGTCATCCATGGAGGCGACCGGGTTGAACTTGCCCCAGGTGATGTGGAACCCGGGGCTGAAGTCGTGGAACTCGGCGTTGCCATCGGTGGTGGGCGTGCTGAGGGCCCCTGAGAAGAGCCGGCTATATGTCGCGCCGGGCTCGGGGGTCATGAGGTTGATGATCGCCTCCGATCCCTGCTCCTTGATGGCATCGAGCATGGCGTCGGCGATGTCGGTGAGGGCTTCATCCCAGGAGACCCGCTTCCACTTGCCTTCGCCGCGCTCTCCCACCCGTTTCAGCGGGTGTGTCACCCGGTCCGGGCTGTAGTGCGTGCAGGACCAGCAGGCGCCCTTCTGGCAGCCCATCGGGTTCATGTCCGGGATGCCCTTCTCGATGGCCGGCAGGACGCCAGCCTGCTCCTCACGAATGATCTTCCCGTCGCGTACGTAGACCCGAAATGAGCAGCCGCCGGGGTAGCAGTCCACCGAGTGGCTGCCCCAGGTCACCTTGTCCCACTTCCACTTGTCCCGGTAGGCGTCGGCCCAAGAGCGGCCCTGTGCGCTGCTTGCCTGGTCTCTCGAACCGGTGCTCCTTGCCGGCATGTCGCACCTCCACAAGACTCTACGGTCAGCATTGCTGGACCATGTGATGGGGCGTTTCGCGGACCGTCAGCGGGCACCGACATGTTGCGGCCTGCCCTGAAACGACGATAAGGGCCATGTGTCCCTGAATTGCCAGCCGAAGGGACGCACGCGCACAGGATGGATGGCTCACCGGTGGTGTCCAAGCCGCGGCGAGCGCCGTCTTGGTGGAGGCTCAGCGCAAGGAGGTCGGGGTGTGTGGCTGCCTGCGGCTACGCCGCCGCCTTCTCCTCGAGTGCGCGCCGGCGCAAGCGAGGCAGCATCTTTCGCTTGTGGAGCCGCACCAGGGCCTGCACGACCCTGGGGCTGAACTGCTTACCGGAGCAGGCCACGATCTCCCGCATGGCCGCGGCGACGGACCGGGCCGCCCTGTAGGGACGGTCGCTGGTCATGGCGTCGAAGCTGTCAGCCACGGCGACGATGGCGGCGGCCTCAGGGATGGCTTCGCCTGCCAGGCCGTCGGGATACCCGCCGCCGTCCCAGTGCTCGTGGTGCGAGCGGGCGATGACGGCCGCCAGTTCGAGGCCTGGCCGGCCAGCCAGGAAATCGGCGCCCCAGGTGGTATGGTGTTTCATTAGCTCCCATTCTTCGTCGGCAAGTGTGCCCGCGCTGCTCAGCAGGGAGTCGGGTACGCGAACCTTGCCGATGTCGTGGAGCACCGCCGCCAGGCCCAGCTCCTTTGCGTCCTCTTCGCGGTAGTCAAGCTCACGTGCCAGCGCCTCCGTGATGGCGCGGACGTTCTCGAGGTGGAGGCCGGTGGCATGGTCGTGGGCTTCGGCGGAGGCGGCGAGCAGCACTACCGTCTCGGTCTGGGCCTGCACGAGGCGGTCTGAGGCCGACTGAAGTTCCTCGACCAGTGTCGCCATGCGCACGATCGCTGTGACCTGGGTGGCAACGGCCATCAAGAACTCAATGTCACGGGGTCCAAAGGCCGCTTCCCGCTTGCTGGCGACCGCGAGATGACCGAGGAGGTCGTTCTGCCAGAGCATGGGCACGAGCAGAGCTGACCGCAGTCCCGCTGCACGCAGGAGTTCTCGCTCTGCATCAGTAAGGCGCTGGTCGTTCTGCACGTCATCAAGGATGATGGGGCGGCGCGTACGCTCTATGATCTCGCGCAGCGGATGATCCTTGTATTGGCGCTGTTCGCGATTCCACGCCTCAACGAGCTCGTCGTTAGCCTGAGCGACGGCGCTCTGCCACGCTGGCGCGCCGGATGGGTGGCGGAGCACTTCAAAGTGCACCCCATCGTAGCCAGCGCCGACCGCTAGCCGGTGCGCCACCCGTTGCAGCTTGTCATTCAGCTCGCCGGAGGACGTTAGGAGTGGCACGATCTCTTCCAGCATCTTAGCGGCGCGGCCGGCGCGTAGGGGGCTCGTAGTGTCTGGGCTGAGAGGCCTGACGGGCCGCTGCCGCTTTGCCGCGTACATCTCGCTGTCGGCCAGCCTGATCAGCTCCTCCACCCTCGCGGCTTCAGTGGGGTAGGTCGCCAGGCCGATGCTGACGGCAACGGGCACTGTTGCCCTCATCTCTGGATCAGTCAGGCCGACGCTGGCGAGGGTTTCGACCACGGCAGCCTGGTACTGTTCGGCCTCCTGGCGGTTGGCGCCCGGAAGGATCGCCACGAACTCATCGCCTCCGTAGCGACCCACCAGGGTGCCGTCTCTCGAGAGCGCGCCCGCCACCGCCCTGAGCACAGCATCGCCAACCTGGTGGCCGTGGATGTCGTTTGTGGCCTTGAGACCGTCAACGTCAACCATTGCCACTGTGTGCGATGTGCCGTTGCCGCCGCTGGAGATGAGGCTGCGCAGTTCGGCGACGATCGCCCCGTGATTGAGGATGCCGGTCAGCGGGTCGCGGCGTGCCTGCTCCCGCAGCGCCTCCTCTGCCTGCTTGCGCTCCGTGATGTCCGCGCCTTGGGCGATGGTGGCGACGACGGTCCGGCCATCGGGCCCCGTGATGTTGGCGGAGTTCCACAAGACCTGCCGCACCTCGCCGCTCTCGTGCAAGATGGGGAGCTCGATCAGCTCCCAGAACGCCCCTCGTAGCGTCTGGGTGATCTGCTCCATGGAAGCGGCGCGCTCGTCCTCGGGGAAGAGCACCTCCAGCCGCCGGCCAACCATCTCGCTGGCCGGACGCCCGGTCAGGCGTTCAAAGGCGTGGTTGAAGCGCGTGATGGTGAAGGTTGGATCCCAGACGATTATGGGTGCATTGGCATAGTCGATCAGGTTCTCCAAGTAGTCTCGCGTCTCCCGCAGCGCTTCCTCCATGCGCTTGCGCTCGGTGACGTCGGTGAAAATGCCCACATTGCACTTACGGCCGTCTAGGACCACCATAATGGCGCTGATGTTAGCGTAGAATAAGCTGCCGTCTTT
>CAZSSQ010000037.1:0-18844 GCA_964609465.1 uncultured Dehalococcoidia bacterium | reverse complement strand
GGCTCAGTTGCACATGCGGCGCTATTTGCGGCGCGAATTGCACATACAGGTCTTGGGGCAAGTGCAGCGATACAACCTGCTCAAACAGGTGCACAGACTGGGCATCTAGGTTGACACAAGTACAAGCTACGGGTTGGGTGGCGCCCGGTTCGATAAAAGACAAGCTCGTGGAGAAGGGGCCTCTTTCGGTCTGCCTGGGATACGGCTCCGGATATGGTGGTCATTGGGACGGAGACGTCTATCGATGCACCAGTGATTCCGGTGCGAATCATTGCGTGGTGCTTGCTGGATATAGTGACGCTGGGGGCTACTGGATCGTCAAGAACAGTTGGGGCTCTTCCTGGAATGGCGACGGCTACTTCAAGGTTGGCTATGGGGAGTGCTTCATCGAGAACGAAGTCTACTACGCCGAGGCGCCTACCCAGGTCACGCCCAGCCCCACGCCTACACCTACTCGTACGCGCACGCCCACCAACACCCCGGCCACGGGCAGCCCCACGCCTACTCGCACGCCCACGCCCACTGGGACGCCGTCACCTGGACAATGCCGGTTTGAAGATTCAGCCCGCGGCACTGCTCTCTCGCTCACGGGCAACCAGTTCGTTTTTACGGGGCCCGGCGGCTTCGAGGTTCAGGGCACGGCGACGCGCACCGGGAACACGGTCCTCATCACCAGCCGTGTGGGGGACGCCATGGTATTCGGCTCCGGCTCATGCCCGTCGGGGCCGGGCCGCTTCACTGCCATAAGGATGGGCTTTCCGCTGGCCATGTTCTGGCTGATCGACACGAGCCCTACGTAGACACTGGCCTGTTGGGGCAGAGAAAGGGCGAAGGCCAGGCGCGAGCCTGGCCTTCGGCCTTGGGCTGCGGTGCAAAGTCAGGGGCCAGACTTCGCCAGAGCAAAGAGGGTATAGGGCCCTGGTTCTCGCGCCGTCACGAATCTTCCCAGGAGCCGGCCCAGGCGCCTCGTGGCCCCCCTGACGTATCGGTGGAGTGGGTAGTTTCCCCCAACCAGGCCCATCAGGTAATACGCCAGGCATTCGGGAGAGTAGTCCCTTCCGGCCACGTACTTTGTCTTCAGCCCGGCTTCGGTCAGCGCTCGGCGCAATGCCTCTTCCGTCCACAACGTCAGGTGGTGAGGCGGATCATCGATCCCGCGGGCGAACAGCGGGGGCCGGCGGTCGGCGCAGGGCACGCTGATCCCCACGTAGGTTGCCAGGCGGCCCAGGCAGCGCAAGACCTCCATTGGCTCAGCGGTATGCTCAAGAAACTCGAACGCCGTCACGTAGTCGAAGTGCTGCTCCCCTGTCGCATAGGATGCCAGGTCCTGGGCGACGACCGGCACACCATACAGATTACGGGCGGCTTCCACGCAATTGGCGTTGAAGTCGAGCCCCTGAACGCGGAAGCGGTGCTGGCGGGCAGCATTGAGGAAGTGGCCCTCTCCGCACCCGACATCGAGCAGGGCTGCTTTGCCGTCCGTGAGGGGCGCGACCTGGAAGAACTGGTTCCAGGCCCAGACGCCGTTGGCAAGGTCTGCCCGCATCGCCTTCGGGCGGCCCTTATACATCCAGCTTCTCTCGTACCAATCAGAGTCTCCAGCCTTTCCATTGGCAAAGAGAAGGCCGCAGCCGGCGCAACGCTGGTACTGGCGGGGTCCCCTGGAGAACTGTGGGCTTCCGCAGACGGGGCAACCTGGTTCCATGCTAATGTGCTCCTGAATACGGGCTGATATGACCACGTATCTCATAAAGGAGCGCGCAGGGCCAATTAGGAGTGTCGCGTATTCTCTGAAGCGAAGGCCAGGCTTTTGCCTGGCCTTCACTCGTTGCCCCTAGGCGTCTAGAGGATGGGCAGGTAGCGGTCCAGCTCGAAGTCGGTGACGTGGGTGCGGTAGCGGTCCCACTCGAACCTCTTGTTGGCGATCAGGCTTTCGAACACGTGGTCTCCTAGCGTACGCCGCAACAGGTCGCTCTGCTCAGCCGCTTCAATGGCCTCGAACAGGCTGCCCGGCAGCGTGCCGACGTGCCGGCGCTTCCGCTCTGTCTCCCCCATCTCGAAGACGTTCTCCTCCACCGGGTCGGGGGTGGGGTACTCCTTCTCGATGCCCTCCAGGCCGGCGGCCAGCATGACAGCGTAGGCCAGGTAGGGGTTGCAGGCCGGATCGGGGGACCTGTACTCGATGCGGGTGGGGAGCTCCTTGCCCGGCTTGTACTCCGGCACCCGCAGAAGGTCGGACCGGTTACGACGGGCCCATGTGACATAGACGGGGGCCTCGTAGCCCGGGAGGAGCCGCTTATACGAGTTCACCCACTGATTGGTTACCAGCGTGATCTCGCGGGCGTGGCGCAAGAGGCCGGCGATGTAGGCCCTGGCGATGGGCGAGAGGTTGTAGGGGTCCTGGGCGTCAAAGAAGGCATTGCGCTCCCCCTTGAAGAGGGACTGGTGGATGTGCAGGCCGCTCCCGTTCTGGCCCATCTTGGGCTTGGGCATGAAGGTAGCGTAGACGCCCTGGCTCAAGGCCACCTCCTTGATCACCAGACGGGCGGTCATGGTGTTGTCGGCCATGGTGAGGGCGTCGGTGTAGCGCAGGTCTATCTCGTGCTGGCTGGGGGCCACCTCGTGGTGGCTCGTCTCGACGCCGACCCCCATGTCCTCCAGGGTGAGCACCGTCTCCCGGCGGAGGTCGGTCGCCATGTCCAGGGGCGTCAGGTCGAAGTAGCCGCCGGCATCCAGCCCTTCGGTGGAGCCGGAAGCCTTAAAGTAGAAGTACTCCAACTCCGGCCCCACATAGAAAGTGAACCCCAGGTCGCTGGCCCGCTTCAGGTTGCGCTTCAGGACATAGCGAGGGTCTCCCTCGAAGGGGCGCCCGTCGGGCTGAAGGATGTCGCAGAACATGCGGGCCACGCCCCGTTCGCGGGGGCGCCACGGCACCAGTTGGAAGGTCGTAGGGTCCGGCATGGCCACCATGTCGCTCTCATCGATGCGGGCGAAGCCCTCGATGGAAGAGCCGTCGAAGCCCATCCCCTCCTCCAGGGCGCCCTCCAGCTCCTCCACGGTGATGGAGAAACTCTTCAGGAAGCCCAGGATGTCGGTGAACCAGAGGCGTATGAACTTGACGTCATGCTGGCGGCACGTCTGGATGACGTAGTCGCGGTTCTCCTCGGCTCCCATGCTGCCTCTCCCTCCTCTGTGGTGGTTGCCGTCAGCTTAAACCAAAGGGCCCGGGAAGCCAAGCCCGCCGGCAGACTTCGCTGCCGGGCCCCGGACAAGCCTGCTTCGACCTACACGTCGAAGTACAGGTGGAACTCGTACGGGTGGGGCCGCAGTCGAACGGCATCGATCTCCACCGCTCGCTTGTATTCCACCCACGTCTCCAACACATCCCCCGTGAAAACGTTCCCCTTGAGCAGGAACTCGTGATCCTCCTCCAGGGCGTTTAGGGCATCTTCGAGTGTGCCCGGCACCGTCCTGATGCTGGCCTCCTCCTCCGGCGTTAGCTCGTAGGTATTCTTGTCCAGCGGCGGCCCGGGATCGATCTGCTTCTCCACGCCGTCCAGGCCAGCCATGAGCATGGCGGCAAAGCCCAGGTAGGGGTTACAGGCGTTGTCTGGAGGGCGGAACTCCAGGCGCTTGGTCTTGGGATTATCGGTGTACACGGGGATGCGCACGGCCGCACTGCGGTTGCGTGCCGAGTACACCAGGTTGACCGGCGCCTCGAAGCCGGGCACCAGCCGCTTGTAGGAGTTGGTGGTGGGCGCGCAGAAGGCCATCAGGGCCGGCGCATGCTTGAGGAGGCCGCCGGTGTAGTACCTGGCTGCCTCGCTGATCAGGGCGTAGCCCTTGGGGTCGTAGAAGACGTTCGCGCCGTTCTTCCACAGGCTCTGGTGGACGTGCATGCCGGAGCCGTTGTCCCCAAAGAGGGGCTTGGGCATGAAGGTAGCCACCTTGTTGTGCTTGCGGGCGATGTTCTTGACGATGTACTTGTACCACATCATCTTGTCGGCCATGCTGACCAGGGTGTCGAACTTCATGTCGATCTCGCCCTGGCCGGCGGTGGCCACCTCGTGGTGGTGCACCTCGATGGGGATGCCCACGCCGATCAGGGTGAGGATGATCTCGCTGCGGATATCCTGAAACGAGTCGTGGGGTGGTACCGGGAAGTAACCCTCCTTGAAGCGTGGCTTGTAGCCCAGGTTGGGCTTCTCGTCACGGCCGCTGTTCCACTCGCCCTCGGCGGAGTCTATGTAGTAGAAGCCGCAGTTCTCTGTCTGGTCGAAGCGGATGTCGTCGAAGATGAAGAACTCGGCCTCCGGGCCCCAGAAGCTGGTGTCGGCGATACCGGTGGATTTCAGGTATTGCTCCGCCTTCTTGGCGATGAAGCGTGGGTCACGGTTGTAGGGCTGGCGGGTCAGCGGGTCGTAGATGTCGCAGATGATGCTGGCCGTGGGTATGGTGCAGACGGGATCCAGTCGGGCCGTGTTGGGATCCGGTATGAGGATCATGTCGCTCTCCTGGATCGCCTGGAAGCCCCGGATGCTGGAGCCGTCGAAGCCCACGCCCTCCACCCAGATGCTCTTGGTGAGGTCGTCCATCTCCGTCAGCTCAGAGACGGGCATGGAGAAGTGCTGCCACAGCCCGGGCAGGTCGTTGAACTTGAGGTCCACGATCTTGATGTCGTTGCTCTGGATGAACTTCTGAACGTCTTGTGGGCTCAAGTTGATGTCGCTCCTTTCACGTTTCCTGATTGAGGGGTGGCGCCCACGCCGATGCCCCGCAGGCCGGTTCAAGTTTCACAAAGCCACGTCACCGCGCTCGCCGGTCCGGACGCGGATGGCGTCCTCCACTGGCAGGATGAAGATCTTGCCGTCGCCGATGTTGCCGGTCCAGGCCGCCTTCATGATGGCCTGAACCGCCCGTTCCGCGGCATTGTCATGCACCACCACCTCCACCCTGACCTTGGGGAGCATGTCCACCCTGAAGGACTCGCCGCCGCGGCCGGCGTGCACGATGCCCTTCTGGGTGCCGCGACCGGTGACGTGTACGATGTTCAGGCCCAGGAAACCCTGGCTGGCGAGTGCCTCCTTGATCTCATCGAGCTTCTCAGGTCGTACGATGGCCTCTATCTTCTTCACGGATGTCCTCCCTTGAGGCTGGGCGCTGCCTCCCCTGCGGCCTGCCTGCCGAGCCGGGCGATGGCGTCCACCTGCTCATCCAGCCGGAGTCCCTCCAGGGAGAATACTGGCTGGGGGATAGGGAGGCCGGAGCCGAGCTCGAAGACGTAGGCCCGCTCGCCGTGCTGCGCGACGTCCAGCCCCAGGACCTCCTCTTCCTTTGAGACGCGCAGGCCCAGGGTCACGTCCAGGACCTTCAGGATGAGGAGCGTCATGGCGAAGGAGTAGCCCATCGTTGCCCCTACGGCGATAGCCTGGGTGCCCAACTGGCCGATGTTCCCGTGGATGGCGCCGTTGGCGCCCCCGACCGCGGCAACGGCGAAGATGCCCGTGGCGATGGCGCCCCAGGCGCCGCCGACGCCGTGGACGCCTACCACGTCTAGCGAGTCGTCGAGGCGGAGGCGGGCCCGCAGGCGCACCGCGAAGTAGCAGAGGGCGCCCGCGCCAACGCCGATGGCCAGGGCCGGCATGGTGTCGACGAAGCCAGAGGCGGGGGTGATAGCTACCAGCCCGGCCACGGCGCCAGCGGCTGCCCCCACCACGCTGGGCTTGCCCTGGAAGACCCAACTCAGCAGCGTCCAAGTGATGGCGCCGGCCGCCGTCGCCACGTGCGTTACGACAAAGGCGTTGGCCGCCAGGCCGTTGGAGGCCACGGCGCTGCCGGCGTTGAAGCCGAACCAGCCGAACCAGAGCAGGGCTGCCCCCAGCACCACCATGGTGATGTCGTGGGGCTCCATGGGCTCCCGCCCGTAGCCGACCCGCTTGCCGTAGAGGAGGGCGGCGGCCAGGGCAGCTATGCCGGCGTTGACGTGCACCACCGTGCCGCCGGCGAAGTCCAAGGCCCCCCGGTCCATCAGCCAGCCTCCCGGGGCCCACACCCAGTGGGCGACGGGCGCGTATACGGCCAGAGACCAGACAGCCATGAAGACGAGGAAGGTGCTGAACTTGGCTCTCTCTGCGAAGGCGCCCGTGATGAGGGCCGGCGTGATGATGGCGAACATCATCTGGAAGATCATGAACGCCTCGTGGGGGACGGTGGTGGCGTAGGTGTCGCTGGGCTTCTGGCCCACCCCCCTGAGGCCAAACCAGTCCAGGCCCCCTATGAAGTGACCGTGGTCGGGCCCGAAGGCGAGGCTGTAGCCTGCTATGACCCAGATAACGCTGATGAGGCCGATGACGATGAAGCTCTGCATGATGGTGCCAAGGACGTTCTTGTTGCGCACCAGCCCTCCGTAGAAGAAGGCCAGCCCCGGCGTCATGAGCATGACCAGCGCCGACGAGATCAGTACCCAGGCCGTATCGCCACTGTCGATGGCAGGCATGCCGTGTACCCCTTCCTACAGCCCCGACCTCGCGGACAGGTGTCCTGCTGCGTAGGGTACAGAGGTGTTGTTACGGGGACGTTACGGTGCCTTTACCAGGGCATTAAGAAGATGAAGGCGCCCGCGGCGGCGGGAGCCCCCTCAGGGGGAGGGCCTGAAGCGGTAGCCCACGTTGCGCACAGTCTCGATGAAGCTGTGGTCGGCGTCCTCCAGCTTGCTTCGCAGGCGGCGGATGTGGACGTCGACGGTGCGAGCGCCGCCGTAGAACTCGTAGCCCCAGACACCGTTGAGGAGGGCTTCCCGGGTGAAGACCCGGTCCGGGTGGGTGGCCAGGAAGCGGAGTAGCTCGTACTCCTTGAAAGTGAGCTCTATGGGATGGCCGCTCAGGAAGACACGGTAGCTGCTGACGTCCATGACCAGGTCACCGCAGCGAACGGCATTGTCGGAGTCGACGCCGGTGCGCCGCCAGAGGGCGCGGCGCAGGCGGGCCACCAGCTCGGCGGTAGGGGCGGGCCACACCAGGAAATCGTCCACCGCCAGCGTGGAATCAAGGGTCTCCACCTGTTCAGGGGCCACGAGCGCGATAGTGGCTGCCTGGCTGAGCAGCAGGCCGGCCGCCAGCAGTTCACGGGCCAGAGCGTCACCGTGCTGATGGGTGAGGTTGATGAGGACAGCGTCGGGCTGAGTCTCGCCCTCCAGGTGGGTGGCGGCGTCGCTCGATGGACAGGTGAACACGGCGTAGCCCGCTGCCTGGAGTTCGCGGGCCAGGGGCTGAAGGTCTTCGCTGGCCTCGATGAGCAGGACGCGATTCATAGCTTGTGCGCGCGTCCAGTATAGCAGAGGTGTCCGAAGGCTCAGACGAGGATGTCGAGGGGCACGCTGGCGCCGGTGCGCCATCGGCTGGCTCTCGCTGGGTCTCGGGGGCTGTCAACCACCCGGGGGGTTCAGCAGACGCTGCCACTGCCGAGCATGGATATGAGGGCTTCCCCGGCCACTCGTTTTTTTAGCCCATATTTTTGTAGGGGCGCCAGGGTCGCGCGGGGTGGCCCTCCTGCTATTCATGAGGCGGCACGCCGAGCCCTTCTGCTTGTCTACATGGCTCGCTGCTAGGGCGCTGTTGCCGCGAACCTGCCCGTGCTAGAATAGCCTCCCCGGAGCCGGTGTAGCTCAGTGGTAGAGCAGCCGCTTCGTAAGCGGCGGGTCGGTGGTTCGAATCCACTCACCGGCTCCAGACGAAGTCCGCCCGGCCACGACTTGCCTTCCCTCCCTACGGCCGCATGAGACCTCCCCCGTCCACCACGAGGGTCTGGCCGGTGGCGAAGTTCGCCCCTTCAATGAAGCTGAGCACCACCTGGGCGATGTCTCTAGGGGTGCAGACCCGGGCTAGGGGCGTCCCCTGCGCAACGCGCTGCTTGAGCGCCTCGTAGTTTGCGGCTTCCGCGCGCCCCGAGTGCCAGCGCGTGTCGATGAAGCCCGGCGCCACGCAGTTCACGCGCACCTCCGGCGCGAACGTCCGCGCGAAGGCCATCGTCAGGCTGATGACAGCGGCCTTGGAGGCGCAATAGGCGATAGAGCTGCCGGCACCCGTGATGCCCGCCACCGAGGAGATGTTGACGATGCAGCCGCTGCCCTGCTGCTTCATGTGCGGAACCACGGCCCGCGAACAGAAGAACACGCCCTTCACGTTGACTGCCAGGATGCGGTCCCATGTATCCTCGCTCAAACTCTCTAGGTCCCTGAAGTCGACAAAGCGGGTAATGGCGGCGTTGTTGACCAGCACGTCCACCGACCCGAAGCGATCCAGGGCCTGCCTCACCATGTCCCGCACCTGATCGTCCTGGGAGACGTCAGCGCGCACCACCAGCGTCTCAGCTCCCAGCGCCTCGATGTCGGCCGCCGTCTGGAGCGCCTCCGCCTCTGAACGCGAGTAGTTGATGACCACATTGGCCCCTCGCCTGGCCAGCTCCAGGGCAGTGGCCCGGCCCACTCCCACCGCCGACCCTGTGACGATGGCCGCCTTGCCCGAAACGTCCACGTGCTTCCTCCTTCCATGCTGAGTTGGGATTGCCCGGCTCGAACCAGACCAGCGACCTGTTCTCTCTGAGCCTAACCCAGGGGTCTGCTTGAAGCGAGCATGAAACTATGCCGCTTGTTCGACGCCCGGCTTTCGCTTCTTTGGCAGGCAGATCATCATGCCGCTCCATCCGGGCCGTCAACAGAACCATGCTCCTAGCAGTCGATACGCTAAGATGGCCGCGTGCAACAGAGTCGGTCCCAAGCGTACCCCGTCCTGGCCACCGGCGTGGTGGCTGTCTCCTGCGCGGCCGTCCTGATCCGGGAGGCGGATGCCCCCGCGCTGGTCATCGCAGCCTATCGGCTGGGGCTGGCCGCAGTGCCCACGGGAGCCCTGGCCCTGGCAACGGGCCGTTGTCGGCCATCCCAGGGCGGCCCGATGGTGTGGCCTCTCCTGGCGGGCACGTTCCTCGCCTTGCACTTCGGCTTCTGGATCGCGTCGCTCCAGCATACCTCGGTGACCACATCGGTGGTGCTGGTGACGACGAATCCGCTCTTCGTCGGGCTAGCCTCGCCGTTCGTCCTCCGCGAACGGGTGTCGGCAGCGACGTGGACGGGCATCGGCATAGCAACAGTGGGTGCGGCCTTGATGGCCGCTGAGGACCTGGGTGAGGGTGCGGGGACGGTGGTGGGTGACCTGTACGCGCTGCTGGGGGCGGTCTTCGGTGCCGGCTACCTGATGATGGGGCGACTGGCCCGGCCGCAGATGTCCTGGGTGGGATACGTGGGTATTGTGTATCCGGCAGCGGCCGTGTTGCTGGTCGGCTCTGTGTTGGTGGCAGGGGAGCCGTTCACAGGCTACAGCACGAAGACGTTCGTCATGCTTGGCTTGCTGGCATTGGTGCCCCAGCTCGTCGGCCACTCCGCTATCAACTGGGCCCTGGCCTTCGTGCCCGCTGCTCTGGCGGCGGTGGCGATTCTGGGCGAGCCGGTAGGGGCGACGATCCTCGCTGTTTTCGTCCTGAAGGAGGTGCCGAGCGGCTTCGAGGTCGCTGGGGCGATATTGGTGCTGGCAGGCGTCTACGCGGCGCTGCGCCCGGGCCGGCTGCCGGCGGCCGAGCTCGGCTGAGGAGGCGCTCGCCCTTCGCACCTCAGGGGTGCTTGAGACGCGCAGGCGGGTTATCATCGTCGCGGGCGTCCTGAAGACGGCGTGCGAGATCCGTGGGTGAGAAGTATTATGGGCCGGGCGACCTCCTCATGACGGGCGCGCCGCCGGCGGTCGGCTTCGCGCGGCGCTGGCCTGAAGTCCTGCCTCTGAGGGGCATGTGTGAGGTGCGAACATGATCATTGGCGCGGTTCGAGAGGTGAAGGTGGGGGAGTACCGGGTAGGGCTCACCCCGCACGGCGCCCACGCTCTCCGTGCGGCAGGCCATCGCGTGCTCGTCGAGCGGGGAGCTGGGGTGGGGAGCGGCTTCGAGGACGCGGCCTACGAGCAGGCCGGCGCCAACCTGGTGGACTCGGCTGACGGGGTATGGCGTGAGGCCGACCTGGTGGTCAAGGCCAAGGAGCCGCAGCCGGAGGAGTTCGATAGGCTCCGCCCGGGTCTCACTCTCTTCTCCTTCCTCCACCTGGCCGCCTCGACGGCGGTGACGGACGCTCTACTCAGCCATCAAGTGACGGCCATCGCCTACGAAACGGTGGCCTCGTCGGACGGCACCCTCCCGCTCTTGCTGCCTATGAGCCAGATCGCCGGCCGCCTGGCGACGCAGGTTGGGGCCCAGCTTCTGCGCAAGCCCGGCCCAGGGCGGGGCAAGCTCCTCTCTGGTTTGCCAGGGGTGCTGCCGGCGCGCGTGGTCATCCTTGGTTCCGGCACCGTTTCCAGCAACGCCTGCGCCGCGGCCGTCGGCCTGGAGGCGCACGTCACCGTGCTGGGCGTGAACCTGGAGCAATTGCGGCGTCTCGAGACGGTTTGGCGTGGCCGCGTCGCCGTTCTCGTATCCAACCATCTGGCCATCGCCGAGTCCCTCCGCGGCGCTGACCTCCTTATCGGCGGTGTCCTGGTCCCCGGTAGCGCCGCCCCCAAACTGGCTACCCGGGAGATGATACGAAGCATGGGCCCTGGCGCCGTCGTGGTCGATGTCTGCATCGACCAGGGCGGCTGCACCGAGACCTCCCGTCCCACCACCCACGACGACCCCATCTACGTTGAGGAGGGCGTCATCCATTACTGCGTGCCGAACATGCCCGGCGCTGTGCCCCAGACCGCCAGCGGCGCCTTGACGGCGGCCACCCTTCCCTACCTCCTGCGGCTGGCCGACCTCGGCCCGGAGGCCGCCCTGCGCGCTGATCCCGATTTGGGCAGAGGTCTCAACACCTACCAGGGTCACCTTACCTACGAGCCGGTGGCCCAGGCTCAGGGCCGGCCGTACACGCCTGTCCAGGACGTTCTCTAGCCGGGCCCGCATGTCAACGGACGCAGAAGGACAGGCGTGTGTCCGTGCGCGTGAAGATGGAGAAGAGGAAGCCGATGACTGCTCGCTGGATGCTCACTGCGGTTCTACTCGCGGCCCTGCTGGCGGCCTGCGGAGGGGGTGGAGGGGAAAAGGGAGGCGCCACGCCGACCGTTTCCGGCCCCGTGACCATCGATTTCTGGCACACGATGACTGCGGCCAACCAGGACACGCTGAAGTCCCTGGTCGATCGCTTCAACAGCTCTCAGAACGAAGTGCGCGTCAACCTGGTGTACCAGGGCACGCCCGACGAGTGCCTGACTAAGGTCCTGGCCACCCTCGGCACCGGCAACGTGCCAGCCGTCGTCCAACTCCTGGACATGCACACACAGCTCATGGTCGACAGCGGGGAGATCGTCCCGGTCCAGGACTTCATAGACCGGGAGGACTACGACCTCTCCGATTACGAGCCGCGGGCCGTCGAGTACTACACACTGGAGGGGAAGCTCCAGTCGATGCCGTTTAACGTCTCTACCAACATCCTCTTCTATGAAAAGAACGCCTTTCGCGACGCCGGCCTGGACCCGGAGAAACCGCCTGCCACCCTGGACGAGGTGCGCCAGTACTCAGAGAAGCTGCTTCGGCGCGACGATGCTGGCAACGTCGTGCGAAGCGGCATCGCCCTGGACATCGGGCCGTGGTACTTGGAGAACATGCTCGTCATGCACGGTGACCTCTATGCCGACAACGAGAACGGGCGCGAAGGCCGCGTGACGGAGGTCCTCTTCAACCAGGAGCCCGGCAAGGAGTTCCTCCGCTGGTGGCGCGACATGCTAAGGGACGACCTGGCCGTCAACACGGGGCGCAATCCCAGCGGCGTCGACAACCTCCTCGCCATAGGGGCCGGGCGAGCGGCCATGACCATCAGCAGCTCCTCTGCCCTCCGCTCCGTCATCAGCGTCCTGGAGAGCGGCCAGCAACCTACTATCGACCTCGGCGTGGCGCCCTTGCCAGGTCTGGAGGGTAGCATCGCCGGCCCGCCGGTCGGCGACTCGTCCCTCTGGATCATGAAGGGCCGGCCGGAGGCGGAGCAGGAGGCCGCCTGGAAGTTGATCAAGTACCTGATGGAGCCCGAGCAGCAGGCGGAGTGGTTCGCCGGCACCGGCTTCGTTGCCGTGAGGAACTCGTCGTACGACCTGCCGGCGGCCACACAGGCGGTCGAGCGCTACCCAGCCTTCATGGTGCCAGTGGAGCAGCTCCGTCGCGGCCCCGATACGCCTGCCACTCGCGGCGCGCTCATTGGCGCCTTCCCCAAGGTGCGCGAGGCCCTGGCCCACAACATCGAGGAGATGGTCTTGCAGTCCAAGGACCCGGACAAGGCCCTCGATGACGCCGCCGGCGAGGCCAACCAGATCATCGCCGACTACAACCGCCGGCTGGGCCAATAGCGGAGCGCTATTTCGCGCCTCCAGAACCTGGGTGCTAGGCCTTCGACTCCCGCTCCAGCGTGAGGCAGCCCGTCGACCCCGCGTCAACGGGGTCGGCTGGCCCCTGGTGTGCTCCTCTAAGGGGCCTCCGGCCGCCGTCTATGACGGGGAGCGGCACTCGTCCAACGTGAGTGTTCCTTGACCCGGCCCAGGGCGCCCCTTAGAATGAGGATGTCGCCGGTCTGCAAGTCCGGCGTCCTTTTCATCGGCGGCGCGGCTCGAGCCCGCGGAATCGGGGCAAGTGATATGATTGCGGTGGGCCTCACCGGCGGCATCGCCAGCGGCAAGTCAGAGGTCGCCGCCATGCTGGCCGCTAAGGGGGCCGCCGTCATCTATGCCGACCAGATCGGCCACGAGGCCTACCGCCGCGGTACGGACGAGTATCTTCAGATCGTGGCCGCCTTCGGCGCCGAGGTCATCGGCGAGGACGGCGAGATCGACCGGCGCCGGCTGGGCGAGAAGGTCTTCGGCGACCCTGAGGCCCGCCAGCGCCTGCAGGCCATCGTCTGGCCCGCCATGCGCCGCATGATGGGCGAGCGGTTGGCCGCCCTCGAGCGCCAGGGCGTGCCGGTGGCCGTCCTGGAGGCCGCCGTCCTCATCGAGGCCGACTGGCTCCCGTTGGTGGACGAGGTCTGGGTGGTCGAAGCCCTGCCGGAAGTGGCCCGCCAGCGCCTCATGGCCTACAAGGGGCTCTCTTCGGCTGAGGCCGAGGCCCGCTTGGGTGCGCAGCTCACCAATGAGGAGCGTCGGCGGCACGCCGACGTGGTCATCGATAACGGGGGCAGTCTGGAGGACGCGCGGCGGCAGGTAGACCGCCTCTGGGCGGGGTTGAAGGAGAGGGCCACGCCGGTGGCCTCCCGCAGGAGCGAGGACAGCAGTGGGTGACGGGATGGTGGACGAAGAAGAGATCGACGCTGGCTATCGCCAGTATGCCATTGAGGAGTACCGGGCGGCTGCGGAGCCCTTTTATGTGCCCATCAGCGATGAGGTGGAGTTCTTCGAGGCCGCCTTCGATCAGCAAATACCGGTGTTGCTCAAGGGCCCCACGGGATGCGGTAAGACCCGCTTCATCGAGTACATGGCCTGGAAGCTGCGCCGGCCCCTCACCATTGTTCGCAACGTCACTAAGCCTTCGGGCCGGGCCTCAGGCCGAGGACTCCGCGAGTCCCGCCAGGCACCGGAGGAGGCCCGCGGTCTCCCCCTGGTGACGGTGGCCTGCCACGAAGACCTGACGGCCAGCGACCTGGTGGGCCGCTACCTGCTGGAGGGTGAAAGCACTCGCTGGATCGATGGCCCCCTCACCCGCGCCGTCAAGGCCGGCGCCATCTGCTACCTGGATGAGGTGGTGGAGGCCCGCAAGGACACGACCGTCCTCATCCACCCCCTGACGGACCACCGGCGTATCCTGCCCATCGAGAAGCGCGGCCAGATCCTGGAGGCGCGGGACGGCTTTACCCTCGTCATCTCCTATAACCCGGGCTATCAGAGCGCCCTCAAGGACCTGAAGCACAGTACCCGCCAGCGCTTCATCGCCATCGAGTTTGGCTATCCGCCGCGGGAGGTCGAGGCGCGCATCATCGCCCACGAGAGCGGCGTCTCCGAGGCGGTGGCTCTTCAACTGGCCAAGCTCGGTGAGAAGGTGCGGCACCTCAAGGAGCACGGCCTCGGCGAAGGGGTGAGCACGCGGCTGCTGATCTACGCCGGCAAGCTTACCGAGAAGGGGATACCGGCGCGAAAGGCCTGCCAGGTGTCCGTGGTCTGGGCCCTCAGCGACGACCCTGAGGTGCAACGCAGCATCGAAGAGGTGGTCAGCTCGATATTCGAGTAGGTGGGCCTGAGGCTGTGGAGGGACGAGTCTCGGCTCGGTGGAGGCGGCCCTTCGACAGGCTCAGGGCGCGGTAGTGACCTGCTTGCGTTTGGGCATCGAGGGCACTGGCACGAGTGGGCATCAGTTTGCGAGGTAGTAGCATGAAAGGCGGGAGGAAAGGGCGTTCCATGGGCGTATTTCTTTTCGTTGGCTTGGCCGGACTCGTCCTTGCTGCCGTCGGCCTGGCGGCCTGCGGCGGCGGCGACAACAAAGAAGAGGCCAGGCCCAAGACTCCAGAAGCAGCGGCGCTGAGCGCGCTGGCCCAGTGCCAGCGGACCGGCGAGAAGCAGTTCGCCACGGCGCCGGCGATGATCATCGACCCGCAGAAGACCTACACTGCCACCATCCAGACCGAAAAGGGCAACGTCGTCCTGGAGCTCTTCGCTAAGGACACGCCCATCACCACCAACAACTTCGTCTTCTTGGCCTGCCACGGCTTCTACGATGGCGTTACCTTCCATCGAGTGATCCCCGGCTTCGTGGCCCAGGGCGGCGACCCCACGGGCACCGGCGCCGGCGGGCCCGGCTACGCCATTCCTGATGAGCAAGACGTCGCCAGCTTCGATGCGCCCGGCTTGCTGAGCATGGCCAAGTCGGGGCCCAACACGACGGGCAGCCAGTTCTTCATCACCTATGCGCCCGTGCAGCGCCTCGATCCTGACTTCACTGTCTTCGGCCGCGTCATCGAAGGCATGGACGTACTGGAGAAGCTTACTCCCAGAGACCCGTCGCAAACGCCCAACGCCCCGCCGGGGGACAAGATCCTGCGTGTGGACATCGAGGAGAGGTAGGCACTTCGGTGGCCGGGGCTTTGCGGGTTGGGACGCCAGGGACGTAGCATTCTGGGGGTGGCGGGGACGGACCACCACGAACGGCTCGGTGGCCAGTGAGAGAAGGCGGGGGGCCGACCTGAAGGTTGGCCCCCGCTGCGAATCCGATGAGAATAGGCATCGTCGCTGACATCCACTGCAACCAACAGGCGCTCGTTATCGCCCTCGAGCGCATGGGGCCCGTCGATGAGCTCCTCTGCGCGGGAGACGCCGTCTACCAGTTTCGCTTCTCCAACGAGGTCATGGAGCTCCTGCGTCGCCATCACGCCCGCTATGTCCTCGGCAACCACGAGGAGGTCCTCCTTGGGCGCTGGGGAGAACGGGCCCGCAACGCGCCCACGGTGCGCCGGGAGAACCTGACCTACATGCAGTCCCAGTCCTTCAGCCTGGACGTGCGGCTGAACGGCCGGCGCCTCTACATCGTGCACGGCAGCCCCTGGGAGCCCCGCGACGAGTACATCTACCCTAACAGCCCCGCCCTGAAGCGGCTGGGCCAGATCGGGAGCGACTTCGTGATACTGGGGCACACTCATTGCCACATGGCCGAGCGGGTGGGCCGGTCGCTGGTCATCAATCCCGGCTCCTGCGGCGAGGCGCGGGACCACCGCAACGGCTTCTGCCTCTCTTATGCTATCCTGGATACGGGGACGGAGGAGGTCACATTCGACCACTTCGAGGACCCGACGAGGGTCCCCCTGCATGCGCCAAGGGTGAATCCGCCTCTGGCGGAGGCCGGAAGGCCGCGCCTGTAGGGCGTCCAGCCCGCCGCTTCATACCGCGATGAGCCTTTCAGAGTACTTGGCCGAGACTGAGCAGCGCCTGAGGCGCTATGCGACCAGTCTGCCTGCCGAGTTCCGGCAGGCGGCGCAGGAGGTGAGCCCCCCCCTCTCCGAGGAGCAGGTGCGCCTATGGGCAGAAGAGGGGCTGGCCCTGGCCGGCCACTCTCTTCGCTCCTGGGAGGCCGCAAGCGAGTTCTTCCGCGCTAGTCCGGAGGTACTGCAGGCGCTGGGCTTCCCCCTCTTCCTGCGCTGGGCACGCCAGGGCCGCGTCCTCACCGAACACTCTTCGCTGGTTGCCGCGGCCTACTTCCGAGCCAGCCCGGAGAGCGTGCCCCATCTAGCCGAGCCTCACCTGACGCAGTGGGCCACCCTGGGCCAGCGCCTCTACAAGGGCAACTGGAAGTCCATCTCCCTGGCCTCGGTCTTCTTCTCCGTTAGCCCCGGCCTTCTCAGGCACCTCAGCGTGCCGGAGATCGAGCGGCTGGTGTCCGTGACGGACTCCCTGGCGGAACGCTCCTACGAGCTGGCGGCTTCCTGCCTGGACGCTGCGCCGAACCTGTTCGGCATGCTCGACAAGAGCGACCGCGCCTCGTTCCTGGACTTCGCGGCCGCCATCGCCCAGGCCAGTTGGGCCGACGCCCGCCTCTACTTCGAGAAGGGCTACTCTTCCCTTGCCCTCGTCCAGCCCGAGTGCCGCCCCCGCTTCCTGGAGCTTTCGGCGCGGGTCGCCCGCAGCGTCGGTCGCCAGGCCTACGCCTTCTTCGCCGACGCCGCCACTGCACTGGGCGAGGTCGACCAGAGGGCCCACCCTCACCTCATCTCCCTGGCCGAAGAGCTGGCCGTGGGCTCGCCGCCGGCGGCCATGGAGTTCCTGAAGAGCGCCCCGGAGGTGCTGAGACGCATCCCCCTGGAGGACCTGGTCCGCTGGCATTCGGCCGGCCACCACATCCTGGAGCAGACCCAGGAGGGGGGCGAGGCCTACTTCCGGCTGGAGTCGGGCAAGGGCGAAGAGGTCCTGGAGGCGCTTTCCCCGCGGGTGGACCTCTCGCGGGTAAGCGGCATATTGCACCTCTACTGCCAGGCTCTCACCGGTGTCGATGTCGCCGTACACCCCTCCACCGCCCTGGTGGAGAAGGGCATCGGCTGGGTCTCTGAGGCCAGCCCGTCGACGGAGGGAAGGGCCGTCTACCTGCCGGAATTCGTCGAGGAACACGCAGAGAAGAGCGAGAACTTCGCGGTCTTCAAGGTCTACGCCACCCATCAGGCGGCGCACCTGGAGTTCGGCAGCTTCCTCTTCAGCTTCAAGCGTCGCGGCAACGTCTACCCAGCGCGCCGCCGCCGTCGGGAGACCGAGCTCCGGCGCCAGGGGCTCCTGCGCCGCGAGGGCAAGCCCCTCACCGACATGCAGCGCTTCTTCGACCTCTTCCCCGACCGGCGCCTCGCCCTGGACATCTTCACCGTCGTCGAAGACGCCCGCGTCGATTTCATGGTGGGCCAGGAGTACGGCGGCATCCGGTCGGCCTGGCGGCGGATACAGCTCCGTGAGCTGGACTGCCGGCCCGAGGTCCTGCTACTGCCCCTGCGCCAGGCCCTCCTCGAGAACCTGGTGCGGGTCAGCCTCGACGGCGGCGACCGCCTGGTCTGGCCGGGGCAGCTCCGCCAGTACCTGGCGACGGCCGTCAGTCTCCTGCGCTCCGTACAGCGCCCCGAGGTCCTGGTGGAGGACGCGGCCGAAGTCACCCTCCTCCTCCACGACCTCGTGATGCGCCTGCCCAACCTGTCGGCGGAGGAACTGGGCCTCGACTGGGAGGTCATGGGCGAAGAGTCCCTGGACCTGATGCTGGTGCCGCCCGGCGCTACGCCCTCCGCCAGAGGCGGACCCGACTTCGGCGATCTGCCGGGGCTGCCCCAGGGAGACGACCAGCTCTACGACAGCCCCCAGCCCGTCGACTTCCGCGGTGACTTCAAGCCGGAGCTCGTCCAGCTCCTGATGCGCCTCCGCGACGATCAGATGGCCGACGCCGGACCGCTGTCGCCCCTCACGCCCGAACAGCTCAGGGAGCTGCTGGAGAAGAGCGCCGAGCTCAACATCGGGCTCTGGGCCGAGGGTGACCTGGCCTCCACCATCGGCCTCTTCCTCACCAACCTGGAGAAGGAGGCCGGAACCCCCATCAGCGACCAGCAGATCCCTTTGAAGGACGGCCAGCCCGTCCTGGACGCCGGCGAGGAGAAGGAGCTGCCCCGGGACGTGAAGTCCTTCTACTACGACGAGTGGGACTTCCGGGCCTCCGACTACAAGCCCCGCTGGTGCCGCGTCCAGGAGCGTGTCCTGGAGGAGGGCGGTGAGGAGTTCTTCGAGGAGACCATGAAGCGGCACGCCGCGCTGGCCGAGGAGACCCGCAAGCAGTTCGAGATGCTGCGCCCGGAGCTCTTCCGCAAGATCAAGCGCCTCTACGACGGCGAGGACTTCGACCTGGACCTGGTCATCAACTACCTGGTGGAGAAGAAGGCCGGCCACGCCCTGACCGACAAGGTGTACTGGCGGCGCAACAAGGTGGAGCGCGACGTGGCCGTGGCCTTCCTGCTGGACATGAGCGCCTCCACCGACGAGGAGATCGAGAAGCGGAGGAAGCGCCGCGAGGACCAGGAGTTTGACGACGACCCGCGGCAGTACTTCCAGTGGCTGGCCCAGCGCCGCGCTCAGGCCGCGCTCGAACCCCCCAAGCGCATCATCGACCTGGAGAAGGAGAGCACCGTCCTCCTCATCCGCGCCCTGGAGACCATCGGCGATAGCTACGGCATCTACGGCTTCTCAGGCTACGGGCGCGACAACGTGGAGTTCTACGTCCTCAAGGACCTGGAGGAGCCCTTCGACGACCGCGTGCGGCGCCGCATCGACAAGGTGAGCCCCATCCGCAGCAC
>CAZSSQ010000036.1:0-19014 GCA_964609465.1 uncultured Dehalococcoidia bacterium | reverse complement strand
GGCTCCTCGGGCACGTCCTCGCGCTGTCCGTAGACCCGCTTGTGCTCCAGGAAGAAGACCGGGTTGTCGTCGCGGATGGAGGCTATGAGGAGGCCCTTGGCGTCGTAGGCGGAGGAGGGCATCACGACCTTCAGGCCGGGGATGTGACAGAGCAGGGCCTCGAGGCTCTGGGAGTGCTGGGCGGCCACGCGGATGCCGGCACCGCAGGTGGTGCGCACCACGATGGGCAGCCTGGCCTTGCCGCCGAACATGTACTTCATCTTCGCCATCTGGTTCAGGATCTGGTCCATGGCGATGCCGATGAAGTCCATGAACATGAGCTCGACCACGGGGCGCAGACCGCAGGCGGCGGAGCCTACGGCCATGCCGATGATGCCCGCCTCCGAGATCGGGGTGTCCACCACGCGTCCCTCGCCGTACTTGGCGTAGAGGCCGGCGGTGATGCGGAAGGCGCCCTGGTGCTGGCCCACGTCCTCGCCGGCGACGAACACGTCGGGGTCACGCTCCATCTCCTGGTGTAGCGCCTCGTTGACGGCCTGCATGTAGAAGAGCTCACGGGTCATGGCGCGCTCCTGGGGCATCGCTGTTCCAATGTTCGACTGTTCCACTGTTCGCGAACAATGGAACATTGGAACAGAAGGCCGCTACGTGTACACATCCTTCGTCAGGTCCTCGACGCTCGGCGGGGGGCTCTCCTCGCCGAACTTGATCGCCTCCTCGATCTGCGAGCGCACGTCGCCGATGACGGCGTCCGCGTCCTTCTCGGAGAGGACTCCGTCGGCGGCGAGGCGCTGCCGGAACAAGAGGATGGGGTCGCGGGAGCGCCAGTGCTCGCGCTCCTCGGCCGGCCGCTCCTCCTCGCCGTAGCTGGTGCCCACGTGGTCGTAGTAGCGATAGGTCTTGCACTCGAGCAGCGAGGGCCCTTCGCCCCGGCGCGCTCGCGCCACGGCCTCGCCTACGGCGTCGTAGACGGCCAGCACGTCCATGCCGTCGACGCTGCGGCCGGGCATGCCGTAGGCGGCGGCCCGATCGGCGATATCGACGACGGCCATCTCGCGCTCCTGGCGGGTGTACTCGCCGTAGAGGTTGTTCTCGCAGACGAAGACCACGGGCAGGCGGTAGAGGGCCGCCATGTTGGCCGCCTCGTGGACGGGCCCGATGTTGCTGGCGCCGTCGCCCAGGAAGCAGAGGCAGACCTGGCCTCGGCCCCGGTACCGGCCGGCGAAGGCGGCCCCCACGGCAATGGGAGCCCCGCCACCGACGATGCCGTTGGCCCCCAGGATGCCCAGGTCCAGGTCGGCGATGTGCATCGAGCCGCCCTTGCCCTTGCAGTAGCCCGTCGCGCGGCCGAAGAGCTCGGCGTACATGAGGCGGATGTCGCCGCCCTTGGCGATGAGATGGCCGTGGCCGCGGTGAGTGCTGGTGATGTAGTCGTCGCGGTTCAGGTGGGCGCAGGCGCCGACGGCCACCGCCTCCTGGCCGGCGTAGAGGTGGACGACGCCGGGGATGCGCGCCTCCTGCGAAAGGCGTCCGGCCCCGTCTTCGAACTCGCGGATGGTGACCATGGTGCGGAACATCTGGAGCAGCTTGTCCCTGGCGATCTCCACAGTGGTCCTCCTGGACTGCCCTTCGACTGGCTCAGGACGCTGCCCTTCGACAGGCTCAGGGCGCGGCGAATCGAGCGGCAAGAGGAATGATAAGGGGCGGGCGGAGTGAGCGTCAACGCAGCGGTGAGAGGCAACGGCCGCGACGCGGGAGCCTCCACCCCTGACCCGCTGCGAGGGAGAGAACGCTCTGGCAGGGGCGCCCTAGCGGAACATCACGACGCGGCGGAAGCGCTCCACGTAGCGGCCGGACTCGTCCCGCCAGCGCTCCTTGACGAACTGGAGGAACTCGGCGCCGTCGCCGAACTGGGTCTTGTGCTCCAGAAGGGCCTGGATCTTGAGGTCGACGATGTCCGTGATGTCGACGCAGAAGTTGCCCTTGTCGAAGCTCCAGATGTAGATCTCCTTGACGTTGTGGGGCTCCAGGCCCTCCTCCAGGTGTTCCGGGAAGTTCCAGCGGTCGCGGGCGGCGGGATAGACGGCGTCGATGGCCACGAGCCCGGCGCAGCGGTGGTCGGAATGGTTCACGAAGCTGTCGCGGACGATGATCGTCTCGGGGTCGCTCGTGAAGACGGCGTAGGGGCGGATGAGACGAATATGGCGCACGACGTCGCCCAGCAGCTTCCGGGTGTAGGTCAGCTCGCCGTCCTCATAGTTGAGGAAGAAGACATCCTTCACGCCCAGCCTGCGGGCCGCCGCCCGCTGCTCTTCCTGGCGCAAGGGCGCCAGGCGCTCGGGCGTCATCGCCGGGTCGGCGCTGCCCTTGTTGCCGTTGGTGCAGACCAGGTAGTAGAACTCCCACCCCTGGCGCGACCAGAGGGCGGCGGTGCCGCCGCAGCCAAACTCGGAGTCGTCCGGGTGGGCGGCGACGACCAGGGCGCGCTTCACCTCGTGTCCCTCGCTCGTCTCGGTGTTCGCCTCCGCCACAGCGAGGCCTTCCAGGCTGGAAGTTCTCTCCATCTCTCCCCCTCAAGTGCTCAAGGCGCCCTTCCGGGCGCCCGCTCCCTCCCAAAGCTCCTCAACTACTATTCTAGAGGTCGGCCTAGCTCCGGGGCAACGGCAGCGCGCTCGCGGAATCCAGGCGTGGCTGGCCCGGGCTCACGGACAGGGCTTGTCCAGGCCGGGCTTGCAGGCCGGCGAAGAAGACAGGCAGCAGGCTTGACAAGGGCCCTGTCGGGTGGTACTGTTGTTCGACAGAACACAGGTTCCGAGCAAAAGAACGGAGACCTGCATAGCGAGGGTAAACTATGAAGCCTTTATCGCCCAGACAGCAGAAGATCCTGACCTTCACTCGTCGCTTCATCGACGAGAAGGAGTATCCGCCCAGCATCCGCGACATCCAGGTAGGCTGCGCCATCAGCTCCACCTCTGTGGTCGACTACAACCTCAAGGCCCTTGAGAGGATGGGCTACATCCGGCGCGACCGGGAGGTCTCGCGGGCCATCGAGCTGCTGGACGGCAGCGGCCGACGCGTACGCAGTGTCGCCGTGCCCCTGGTGGGGCGCATCGCCGCCGGCCAGCCCATCCCCGTACCGGAGGGCAGCGTCGCCTACGACGAGGCGGTGTCCGTCACGCCGGACATGACCGGCGGGCGGGAGAACGTCTTCGCCCTCCGCGTCAAGGGCACGTCCATGATCGACGCCCTCATCAACGACGGCGACATCGTGGTCATGGAGCAGACCGACACTGCCCAGGACGGGGACATGGTAGCCGTGTGGCTCAAGAAAGAGGAGGAGGTCACCCTTAAGAAGCTCTACCGAGAGGGCGACCGGGTGCGCCTCCAGCCCGCCAACGAGGCCCTTCCGCCCATCTACACCGACGCCTCCAACGTGGAGATTCAAGGGCGGGTGCTCTCCATGTTCCGGCCCGTCTCCTAGCTCGCCCACGAACGAGCCCGCGGCGGTATAATAGAAAACCCCTGCTCGCAGCCTGTCTGCCGGAAAGACGGGCGTGCCAGCAGGGAGGCCCGCCTGTCGGCGGGGCACGAACGCCGCCCCTTTCTTCCGAGACAACGTCATGCACGACGTGATCCTGCGCGTTGAGGACCTGCGCACTCACTACCTCGACAAGAATACCGTCGTTAAGGCTGTGGACGGCGTTAGCTTCGAGCTGCGGCGCGGTACCACCCTGGGTATCGTGGGGGAGAGCGGCTGCGGTAAGACAACGGTAGGCCTGTCGGTCCTGGACATCGTCCCCTATCCCGGCCGCATCGTCGGCGGGCGCATCTTCTACGATGGGAACGAGGTGACGGCCATGAGCGGCGAGGAGCTTCGCCGCCTGCGCGGCCGCGAGATATCGATGATCTTTCAGGATCCCGTGGCCGGCCTGAACCCCGTCCTGCCCATCGGCCTCCAGGTGGAGGAGGCCATCACCACGCACCTGTCGCTGCCCAAGAAGGAGGCGCGGCGCATGACCCTGGACGTCCTGCGCCATCTGGGCCTTCCCGACCCGGAGCGGCTGGTCCAGCAGTACCCGTTCCACCTTTCGGGCGGTATGTGCCAGCGGGTGATGATCGCCATAGCCACCGTCCTCAGCCCCAAGGTCATCATCGCCGATGAGCCCACATCTTCCCTGGACGTCACCATCCAGGCGGCCATCCTGGCGGAGCTCAACCGTCTGAAGCGGGAGCGCGAGGTCTCTATCATCCTCATCACCCATGACCTGGGCGTGGTGGCTCAGATGGCCGACGAGGTGGCAGTGATGTACGCCGGGAGGATCGTGGAGAGCGGCCAGGTGGGAGAGCTCTTCCGGCGACCCCGCCATCCCTATACCTGGGCCCTCCTCTCGGCCCTGCCCAGGCTGGACGGTAGCCAGGGGCCTCTCCGTTCCATCAAGGGCTCGCCGCCCGACCTGGGAGAGCTGCCGCCGGAGTGCGCCTTCCTGCCCCGCTGCCACAAGGCGGTGAACGCCTGTCGACAGGAGCCGTGGCCCCCGCTGGAAGAGCTATCGCCGGGGCACTGGGCCGCCTGCTTCAACGCGGTCTACCAGGAGCCCGGGGAGGACTGAGGGCCCGCGGCCAGACGGCCGCCCGTCCGGGCGAAGGGGAAGCAGCCACGCGGGCCAGGTCCTGCACCAGCACCTCCAGGGCCAGCTCTTCGCGGTAGATGCCGGACTTGATGGACACGTCGGCCTCCAGGAGCCGGCGATAGCTGGCCTCCAGCCTGGCCGGCGGGTAGCGCCCCGCCTGCTCCAGCACCTTGCCCAGGGCAAAGCGCGAGACGATGCCCAGTCGCTCCCCGATCCGTCCCGCCGGCTGGCGCGCCCGCAGCATCTCCTTGGCCAGAAGGAGGTTCCGATACTGGCGCGTGATGATGGCCAGCAGGTAGGGGGCCGCCGCCCCCTGGTCGAGGAGCTGCTCGAGTAGGCGGAGCGCCTGGTCGGGGCGCCCCTCGACCACGGCGTCCACGAGGGTGAAGACGCTGGCCTCTCGGGCCGCCACCGTCAGGGCGCGCACGTCTTCATCCTCGACCCGCCGAGCCCCGGCATAGAGGGCGAGCTTCTTCAGCTCCTGCCAGAGGACCCACAGGTCGTTTCCCACCAAATCGGCGAGAAGTCGCACTGCCGCCGGCGAGATGTCCACGCCTTCTTGACGGGCGCGGGCCTGGATCCACCCGGGCAGGTCGCGCTGGCCGAGGCGGGGGAAGCGCCGCACCTGGGCCAGAGGCGAGAGCAGTCGGAGCAGGGAGTTGCCCTCTGCGATGTCCCCGTCCACGAAGACCAGAGTGGTGGAAGGAGGCAGGCTCCCCAGGGCAGCGGGTAGGTCACGCCAGGGGCCCAGGTCCGCCTGCCGGCCGGGCTCTCCTGCCTGTCCGGCGCTGGGTCGGCGGCGGCCGCGGGGCGCCTCGAAGCGGGCCAGAAGGCCCTCGACCAGCACCAGGCGGTGGGCGCCCATGAAGGGCACCGTATTGCAGACGGCCAGCAGCTCGTCTAGGCGTGCCTGGTTGCCCTCGAAGATGGCGGTGTTGGTGGCGAGCATGCCGTCGCCGTTCAACTCCGCCTTCAGCTCGGCGAGGGCCTCATGGAGAGTGAAGCTGTCGGGGCCGCAGAAAACGCAGATCATAGAGCGCTGGAACTAGCCCAGGCTGATCTTCCGGCCCATCAGTCGGCCCCCGTAGAGGCTTGGGGCTGCCCTATGGGAGCCCACATCGATGGCGCTGGCCAGACAGCGACGGGGGCGGGGGCCGTCGCAAGCGGATCCAGGGCTCAGGCCGCTGGCCGGTCGCTCTGGAGCTCCGACCGCAGGACCTTCACACACGGGGGTGCCTCCACCCCCAGGGACACCTTGTCCCTGCCGACACGGATGATCTTGAGCCTTACCTCACACTCCTCACAAGTGAGGACGATGGACTGGCTCGTCTTACGCGTTAGGACCAACAACTACTTCCTCCGAAGGTCTAGGGGAGCATGCATGCGCCCAGACCGGTACGTCTCGCCGCTCCACAGTGCAGAGGTGGTACCCGATACTCGGTGGGCGCTGAGCCAGCGCGCTGGCAGAAGGTGCTAGAGCCGAATTCCCAGGCGGGACAATGCGGTCTCCCGCAGCTTCTCAACCGCCACCTGCAGCCCTGCCAGCTCCTCGTCGGACAGGATGGCGAAGATCTCGGCTCCCACCTGGTTGGCGACGGGGAACGTCTCCTGAAACTTCTTGATGCCAGCGTTGGTGAGAGAGATCAGGGTCTTGCGGCGGTCCTTGGGGTCGCCCTGGCGGACTACCCAGCCCGCTGCCTCCATCCTGTCCACCAGGCCGGTTATGGTCTGGGCCTCCTTCACCATGTGGCGGGCGATGTGCGTCGAGGGCAGCACACCGCCGGCAGACACCAGTACCGCCAGCAGGTGAAGCTGGGGCAAGGTGATCCGGTAAGGCAGGAGGGCCAGTTCGTTGACCTTAAAGACGGCGTTGTAGGCCTGGTAAAGGGACACCCATTCCGATAGACCGCGGACGGCTGCCAGGTCAAGGGACGGGACGCGAATCTTACGCTGAGCCATACCTCACCTCCCTTCTAAGTATCTGATAGTTCACGGTCTGAAACAATACCAGGGCATGTAACTCTGGGGCTGAGCCCGGCGGCAGAGGGCAGAATAAGCGCTGGAGCGGGTTGTCAGCGATGGCTGGTCTATGTTAACATAAGTTGGGCCCAGGGGACTGAATTGGCCGCCTCATGGCAAGGAAGAATCCAGTCTCCTGGGTCCCGTGTTGTCTGGCGCCAGAGGATCCACCGCCTTTCGCTCATTGAACCGGTGGGTGGAGGTGAGTGGCGGTAGGCGCTCCCGGCGCCGCAGCCCCGTTGACACACCGGCTGGCCACGCTATGATGGGCGGCAGTCGTTCCTTCTTCTGAGACCCTTCGCAAGGAGCCGCCATGAAGGTAGAGACCAGCATCGAGACGCGCGGCCTCCGCGACGCGCCGGCCGTCGCCCGCAAGGCCGAGGAGATGGGCTACGACGGCATCGTCAGCAGCCAGACAGGCCACGACCCGTTCCTGCCCCTGGCCCTGGCCGCCGAGCACACCCAGCGGGTCACTCTGGGCACGGCTGTCGCTATCGCCTTCCCACTCAGCCCTACTAGCCTGGCCCACATCGCCTGGGACCTCCAGGCGCTCTCGGGAGGCCGGCTGTTGCTGGGACTGGGCAGCCAGGTGAAGGGACATATCGTGCGGCGCTTCAGCATCCCCTATGCGCCGCCCGGGCCGCGCATGCGCGAGTACATCCTCGCCCTGCGCGCCGTCTGGGACTGCTGGCAGAACGGCACCAAGCTCAACTTCCAGGGCGACTACTACAACCTCAGCCTCATGACCCCGTACTTCAACCCGGGGCCCATCGAGCACCCCCACGTCCCTATCTACGTCTCCGCCGTCAACCCCTACATGCTGCGCCTGGCCGGCGAGCTGTGCGACGGCGTCCGCCTGCACGCCTTCAACACCGCCAAGTACACCCGGGAGTCGATCCTCCCCAACCTGGAGGCCGGCGCCCGCAAGGCTGGCCGGCGGCTCAGCGACATCGACGTCTGCGGCGGCAGCTTCCTGGTCACCGGCGAGACGGAGGAAGAGGTCGAGCGGGCGAAACCGGCCGTGCGGACGCAGGTGGCCTTCTACGGCTCCACCCGCAGCTACCGGGGCGTCTTCGAGGCCCACGGCTGGGGCGACGTCTCCCTCCAGTTGTACGAGATGTCCACTCAGGGCCGCTGGGCGGAGATGGGGAACCTTATCACGGAGGAGATGCTGGAGGAGTTCGCCATCGTCTCTCCCTACGACGGCCTGATCGAGAAGATCAAGGCCCGCTGGAGCGGCATCGTCACCCGTACGGGCCTCGCCATCCCCATCCGCAAGCCCGAGGACGAGGAGCGACTGCGCCACATGATCCGGGAGCTCCAGCAGGCCTGAGTGGTAGGGGCGCCCCTCGCGGGCGCCCTTCCGGGGGCAGGGGCGAGCCCTGCCCCTACGTGTCTATTTTCATTCATCCCCGAGGGTTGAAACCCTCGGCTTCGAGGAAGCTGCGCCTTTCCATGCCCGGGAGCGGTGACCTTCGTTGGTGACCTTAGTAGAAGTCGTCGCAGTAGGGCGGATGGCTGACGGCGAAGGCCTCCTGAGCCTGCGCTAGACCCTGTTCCCGGTTCACCTTTAGCATCCCCACGCCGGCGGCCTGATCGGCACGGATGAAGCCCGTGAAGAGGGGCGCCAGGAAGTTCACGCTCAGCTCGATGTCTGCCCCGGCCTCCGCACGCTTCGCCTGCATGCGGCCCTCGTCCGCCTCCACCTGCCAGACGCCATCATTCCAGGGCGCGCTGGAGTCGATGACCCGCATGGTGAAGGAGACGCCGCCCCTGCCGCAGTAGGGACGCAGGGTCAGCGCCTGCTCGACATCGACGACGCGGATCATGGCCCCTTCGGCCCGCTGGACCTCCACCTTCCACGGGTCAACGACCAGCTCGGCGAAGGGGTCATGGAGCGGCACGTGCACGACGATGCGCTGGGCGATGTCGTGGGCAAGCAAGTGCTGCCACAGCCCCAGGTAGGCGTCGGGCGTCAGGGCCACCATGTCCCGCACGAAAAGCTCTTGGCCGGCCATAGGTTCCGGGCCCGTCGACGCCCAGTTGTAGACGATGAAGCCCTGAGCATCGCCCCTGCCGTACAGCCAGAGGAAGGCCTCCCTGGCCCTGTTCTGGATGTAGTCACGGAGGATCGCCTCCCGCCACCAGGGTTCCGTCCGGTGGAGCGGCCCGTTCCGGGGGCCGGCGTATCGACGGTACACGGCGTCCAGCCGCTGCCAGTCGTCGGCCTTGACGGGCTCCAGGGTTCCCGGCTGCCCCCGCACCCTTAGCGACACATCTTTGGCTTGAAAGACGTAGCGCTTCTTCCCCTCGGCGCGCTCCCAGCCGTAGCGGCGATACAGGGCGTCGTGAGGGGTATAGAGGCCGGACACGGCGATGCCCTGCTCCCGCATCCGCTCCAGTGACATTTGCAGCAGCCGGCCCGTGTAGTTCTTCCGCCGGTGCTCGGCCAGGCAGGCAACCGGCCCCACTGCGCCGTGGCTGATAGCCGCTCCGTTGATGCGCCGCGCCGTCGGCATGGTGCGCACGTCGGCGACGAGGCGGCCGTCGACGAAGGCGCCCACCGTCCACTCAGGCGGGAAGTAGCGCTTGAGGAGCTCAGTGTGCTGGGCGGTAGGCTGGCGGTAGAAGGCCACCGCCTCTACATAGGCAGCCTGCTCGATGTCCTCGGGGCGCAGGGGCCGGAACTCGACGTGTGTCATGAGCGAAACCTCAGTGGAAGCGCGGCGAGCGCTTCTCCAGGAAGGCGTTCACGCCCTCGGCGTGCTCAGGCGAGCGCCGGCGGCGCAGGGCATCGGTCTCCCGGGCCCACACGGTTGCCGGGTCCGAGGCAAGGCCGCGGCGCAGGCCTTCCCGCGTCGGGATGCTGTTGGTTGACTGGCATTATACGGCATGCGCCGTCGAGGTAGGAGAGCGGATGGGCAGAGATATGGGGCGGTGGAAAGCTGCTCGGCCGCTCAGGCCGCTTCCGGCGGCTCGGGGTCGGCCTTCACTTGCCGCGACCGGCAGCGCCAGAGGACGCCGCTGGCACCCCGCAGCTCTGACACGAGCTCCGGGAAGGCGCACACGAAGCCGTCCAGTTGCCGCAGAGCATCGCGGAGGTCGGGGAACTCCGCCGAATGCTCGATCTTGGCGCCGCGTCTTATAGAGACAGTGTACATTGCCTGAATAGGTCTCCTAGGAGTCAAGTGTCTTATCGACAGGGTTGAGGGAAGCCTTTAGGGGGGCCCGCTGGCGGCCTTAACGCGGCAGGCCGAGGCCGCGGCCGGCGATGATGTTCCGCTGCACCTCCGAGGTGCCGGCCCCGATGGTCTCCTGCACCGTCGACAAGTAGCCCTGAGCCACCACGCCGGAGAGCACCGCCCGCGCCGAGTCGCCACGGAGCTGGGCGTGGAGACCCACGACCTCCACGGCGACCTGGTAGAGGCGCTGGGCCATCTCGCTGTTGAAGAGCTTGACCTGGGCCGCTTCCCAGTCCGGTCGACGCCCCGCCTGGCTACGCAGCCATACCGCTCGGTAGGTGAGGAGGCGGGCGACCTGGAACTCGATGGCCAGTTCCGCCAGCTTCTGGCGCAGCCGAGCCCGGCGTCCCTGCGTCTGATCGGCCATCTGGGCCGCGTAGCGGAGGAGGGCGCGGAACACCCGGTAGTGGGTCAGATACGGGTACAGGGCCAGCCGCTCCACGTCCAGGGCGGCGGCCACCTGGTACCAGCCGCGGTTCTCCTGGCCGACCAGGTTCTCGCGGGGCACGCGCACGTCCTCGAAGAGCACCTCGTTGAACCAGTCCGTGTCCAGGAGGTTGGTGAGCTGGCTCACCATCACGCCGGGGGAATCCATGGGCACCACGAACGCTGAGAGGCCGCGGTGCTGCGGCGCCTCCGGGTCAGTGCGGGCCAGTAGCCAGCAGTGGGTGGTCCAGTCAGCGGCGCTGGTGTACAGCTTGCGCCCGTTGATGATGAAGTCGTCGCCCTGGGCCACGGCCCGCGTTTGGAGGGATACCAGATCGGAGCCGGCCTCCGGCTCCGTGTAGCCCAGGCAGAAGGAGATCTCGCCCCGGGCCAGGGCCGGCAGATAGCGCCGTTTGTGCTCGTCACTGCCATAGACGAGGATCGACGGCGCCACGATAGTGCGGCCGATGTTCTCGCTGCCGGGCGCCCCGTAGGCAGCCAGCTCCTCGTCCACCACGAGCTGGTCGATGGGCGTGAGGCCACCGCCGCCGTACTCGACAGGCCAGCTCAGGCCGAGCCAGCCGCGGGCCCCTAGCTTGCGCTCGAACTCCGGAAAGTACAGGTAGCCAGGGACGAGGGCGGCCAGCCCGTCGGGGGCGCCGTCGGCCCAGCCTGGCAGCTCCTGCTCCAGGAACTGCCGCACCTGCTCACGCAGGCGCTCCTGCTCCTCGCTGAAGCGGAAGTCCATGTTTTCCCTCAATGGTCTGTTGAAAGAGCAGCCGCCCGCCCTTCGACAGGCTCAGGACGAGCGGTTCTCACATTCCGCTCATGGTGAGCCTGTCGAACCACGAGCGGCCCACTTGGGTTTATCAAGAGGCCTTCCCGGCCCTATCCCTCCTCGGCACCCTCCTCCGGCACGAAGACCACGTCATTGGGGGACCAGTCCACCAGCCGGCGGAATCGCGCCCGCACCGGCATGCCGATGTAGACGTCCTCGGGCCGGCAGCCCACCACCCGGGAAAGGAAGACGGTGTCAATGCCCTCGAGCTCAATGTAGGCGAGCACGAAGGGCACCTCGTGGAGGAAGGCCTCGGCGGCGAAGTGGAGGATGGAGAAGGTGTGGACCTTCCCCCGCTGAGGCGCCTCGAACCACGAAGTCCTGGCGCCGCAGGCGCCGCAGTCGCGCCGGGGCGGCAGCCACGCTTTGGCGCACTTCGTGCAGCGCGCGGCCAGCAGCTTCTTGTCCTTGAGCCCGATAAAGAAGTCGCTGACCTCGCCGTAGCTGTGGATGTACTCGATCTGGTAGGGGCGGCCCACCTGTAGAGGGTCAATATTGTAGACGTGGGTCATGTCGGTTCCTCCTCAGTGTTCCGCCGCCAGGTCGGGGGTTTCCATGATGTTCACGGTGATGTAGGTGCCCGTTCCGGCGTGGCTGTGGATGAGGCCGCGGCGGGCCTTCTTCACCTGGATAGGCGCGCCGTCGATGCCGGCCTCGGGGTCACTGCAATGCTCGCCCATGCGGCCCTGGAGCTGCCAGAGGGCGAAGACCCCCTGCATGATGCCGGTAGCCCCCACCGGGTGGCCGCAGGCCAGCAGGCCGCCGGAGGGGTTCACGGGCAGCTTACCGCCGATGTACGGGTGGCCCTCGTCCACGAAGCGGCCCCCCTGACCGTAGAGGGCGAAGCCCATGTCCTCGTAAGTCTGGAGCTCGCTGGAAGCATAGGCGTCGTGCACCTCGGCGAAGTCGATCTGCTCCAGGGGGTTAGTGATGCCGGCCATGGCGTAGGCCTGGCGAGCGGCCTCGCGCCCGCCACGGAAGGAGGCGACGCCGGGCCAGAGCCCGTTGAGGGGCTCCCCCTGGCGGGTCTTGTAGTCATAGGCGCTGCGCTCCTGGCCGGGCAGCAGGATCACGTCGCCCCGGGGCCGGTCGCCCAGGCGCATCGTGTCGGTGCCGCAGCCGAGGCCGGTGAGGACCGCGTAGTCGCCCTTGGGACGCAGGCGCTTGGCCCGCTCCTCCGTGCAAAGGATGACGCAGGCGGCGCCGTCGCTCATGACGCAGACCATCGGCCGGGTCAGGGGCGTGGAGATAAGGGGCGCGTTGAGGACGCCCTCGATGGTCCAGCGCTCGTGCTTCTGGGCCCAGCGGTTGTGGAAGGCATTCTCGTAGTTCTTGACGGCGATGCGGCCCATCTGCTCGGCGGTAGTGCCGAACTCGTACATGTGGCGCTGGGCCATGGTGGCGTAGTAGCCGGAGTAGAAGCCCCCAACTGGGAAGTCGAAGTCAGTATCCGAGGCCAGGGCGATGAACTCGTTGCCCTTGGCCGTGGTCACCTCGCTCATCTTCTCGAAGCCGTAAACCAGGCAGAGGTCGGAGAGGCCCGAGGCCACGTCCATGTACCCCGCCCGGATGCCCAGGCCGCCGGTGGCGCCGCCTCCCTCGATGCGCATCGAGGGCCGGGGGCACATGGCCAGGTAGTCCTGGGTCAGGGAGTCGAACAGTAGCTGGGCGTTGAAGTGGTCGGAGAAGTAGGTGCAGATGGTGCTCTGGATGTCTCGCAACTCCAGGCGTCCGTTCAGGTCGTTCAGCGCATAGTCCAGGGCATCTTTGCACATGGCCTCCTGGGTGAGAAGATTGGCCTTGGCAAACTTGGTGATGCCCCCGGACACGATGCAGACTCTGCGCATAGGCTTGTACCTCCTTAGCGCTCATGTGGGGACGAGTCCGACAGCAGATCGAGAAGCGGCCGGGGCCACCCCTTGGCCGGGACGCGCCTTCGTTCTATCATACTTGCTGTCTTGGGGATAGAGGCCCTTGCGTGGGGGCGCCCCTCGCGGGCACCCTCAGAAGGGCAGGGGCGAGCCCTGCCCCTACATATCCTGGGCTTGAGGGGAGAGGCGACAGGAGTGAACAAGGTCTATGCCAGCCCCGCCGAGGCGGTAGCCGACATCTTCGACGGCGCCGTCATCATGATCGGGGGCTTCGGGCCGGTGGGTTCCCCGGCCAAGCTGGTCTTCGCCCTCGCCGACCAGGGGGCCCGCGATCTCACGATCATCACTAACAACGTGGGCCTGGGCGACCGCCTGGACATCCTCTTCGAGAACCGGCAGGTGCGCAAGTTCATCGGTTCCTTCCCTATCCGCACCTGGGGCGCGCGGACCACCTTCCTGCAGGAGCAGTGGCGGGCGGGCGACATCGAGGTGGAGGTGGTGCCCCAGGGCACGGTGGCGGAGCGCGTCCGGGCCGGCGGCGCCGGGCTCGGTGGGTTCTACACCCCCACCGGCGTCGGCACGGTCGTTGAGCAGGGCAAGGAGCGGCGGACGCTGAACGGCCGCGAGTACATCCTGGAGATGCCCCTGCGGGCCGACTTCGCCCTCATCCGCGCCCAGCGAGCCGACACCATGGGCAACCTGGTCTACCGGATGACTACCCGCAACTTCAACCCCGTCATGGCCACCGCCGCCGGCGTCACCATCGCCGAGGTGCAGGAGATCGTGCCGGCCGGCGCCCTGGACCCGGAGGTCGTCGTCACGCCGGGCATCTTCGTCAAGCGCATAGTACAGGCAGAGAGAGATGAAGTCCGCTGGTTTGACTCGTGAGCTCATCGCCCTGAGGGTAGCGCGGGAGCTGCGCGACGGCATGGTCGTCAACCTGGGCATCGGGCTGCCCACCCAGGTGGCCAACTTCATCCCGGAGGGCATCACCGTCATCTTCCAGGCCGAGAACGGCATCCTGGGCTACGGCGGCATCGCCGAAGAGGAGCAGATCGACGCCGACCTCATCAACGCCGGCGGCCAGCCGGTGACCCTCCTCCCCGGCGCCTGCTTCTTCCACAGCGCCGACTCCTTCGCCATGATCCGCGGCGGGCACGTGGACATGACCGTTCTGGGGGGCCTCCAGGTCTCGGAGAAGGGCGACCTGGCGAACTGGATGGTGCCCGAGAAGGCCGTGGGCAGCATCGGCGGGGCCATGGACCTGGCCGTCGGCGCCGCCCGGGTAGTGGTAGCCATGGAGCACACCACCAGGGATGGCCGGCCGCGCATCGTCCGCGAGTGCTCTTATCCGGTGACGGCCATCCGGGCCGTGGACCTGATCGTGACGAACCTGGCCGCCATCGAGGTGACGCCCGAGGGCCTGGTGGTGCGCGAAGTGGCCCCCGGCGTCACCTTCGAGGAGGTGCAGGAGGCCTCGGAGCCACGCCTCATACGGCCGCCGGACCTGCGGGAGATGGAGCTCTAGGGTGGCGCGGCCGCATGGCCCGCCCGGGCGGCGAAGGCGAGGACCGGCCGTCGTTCACATCGTCGGCAGGTCGGGGTCCGGCAAGACGCTCCTGGTGGTCCGCCTAACCCGCGAGCTGCGTCGACGCGGATACCGGGTGTCCACCATCAAGCACGCCTCCCACGGCTTCGACCTGGACCAGCGGGGCAAGGATAGCTGGCGCCACTTCCAGGCCGGCAGCGAGGCTACGGTGGTTGTGTCGCCGCGGCGCCTGGGCATGGTGAAGCGCACCCCCGGCGAGCCGCAGATAGAGGAGGCGCTGCGCCTGGCCGGCTCGGCCTGCGACCTGGTGCTGGTGGAGGGCTACAAGAGCTACCCCGGCCTCAAGATCGAGGTGCACCGTAGCAGCCTGGGGCCGGAGCTCATGTCCAACCCTGATAGCCTCATGGCCGTCGTCAGCGACGGCGCGCCGGAGGTGTCCGTCCCGCTCTTCCGGCCCCGCGAGGTGACGGCGGTCGCGGACCTCCTGGAGCGAGAGGTGCTGGCGGGGAGGTAGCGGCGATCGGTCAACGGACGGCCCTTCGACCCTTCGGCGAGCTCAGGGCGCGACAAGCTCAGGGTGCACCATCCTGAGCCTGTCGAAGGAGGCGGCCACCCCCCTGCGGAGTTGTCGCGTGGTCGCCGTTGACATTACCCGCCCCGCCATGTAGTAAACGATTGCCTGGTCAGTCGAGCCCTCGGCCGGTTGTCACAGGTCCATCGAGACGGAGAGGGCGTGGGCCGCCCGGAGCCGGGAGCGGCGCCCTCGGAAAGGAAGAGCATGTTTAAGACCGCGTTGACCGAGATACTGGGCATCGAGTACCCGATCATCCAGGCCGGCATGGGCGGCGTGGCCCTGGCTGAGCTGACGGCCGCCGTCTCTAACGCCGGTGGCCTGGGGGTCCTGGCCGGCGCCATGATGGACGCCGACACCCTCCGCGACCAGATCCGGGAGACAAAGCGCCTCACCAGCAAGATCTTCGGCGTTGACCTCCTCCTGGCCGAGGGCCTGCCCAACACCGAAGACCTGGTGGGCGTCATCTTCGAAGAGAAGGTGCCCGTCTTCGTCTCCGGCCTGGGCACCCCTGGGCCCTGGGCACAGCACATGCACGACGAGGGGATGAAGATCGTCGCTTTGGTGGGGAACGTCCGCAACGCCCGGCGCTGCGCCGGGGACGGCGTCGATATCATCGTCGCCCAGGGGCACGAGGCCGGCGGCCACACCGGTCGCGTAGCCGCCCTGGCCCTGGTGCCTCAGGTGGTGGACGCCGTCAAGCCCATCCCGGTGGTGGCCGCCGGCGGCATCTGCGACGGTCGCGGCTTCGTCGCCTCGCTGGCCCTGGGCGCCTGCGGCGTCCTCATTGGCACCCGCTTCATCGCCACCTACGAGGCCGCCGTCCACCTCAACTACAAGCAGAAGCTGGTCCAGATCAGCGACGACGATACCGTGGTCACCCGCGCCTACACCGGCAAGACGCTCCGCAACATCCGCAACCGCTGGACGGAGGAGTGGAAGGACCGCCAGTCAGAGGCCGAGCCTTTCCCCTGGCAGATCTTGGTGGCTGGCGACAAGATCGGCGCTGCTATCCGCGACGGCGACATGGAATGGGGCTTTGCCCCCGCCGGCCAGGGCTCCGGCCTCATCCGGGATATCGTGCCCGCGGGCCAGGTGGTGGAGGAGATCATGCGCGAGGCGAAGGAGGTCCTCAGCGGGCTGGCTCAGGAGTACCTGGGCACCAGCACGCCCGCCGGCGGCTCCTAATAGGGGCAGGGCTCGCCCCTGGCCCTGTCAGGGCGCCCGCGAGGGGGGCCCCTACGATTACGGCTCATACCAAGGGGAGGAGACATGAGCTACCAGTTCCTGCTCGTCGAGAAGAAGGACAAGGTGGCCCTGGTCACCCTTAACCGGCCCGAAAAACGCAACGCCCTCTCCATCGCCCTGCGCAACGAGATCGACCGCTGCCTGGGGGAGCTGGAGGGGGACGACGAGGTGAGCGTGGTGGTCATCGCCGCCGAGGGTCCCGCCTTCTGCGCCGGCTTCGACACCTCCGAGTTCGCCATCCGGGAACCGGAGCACATGAAGGCGATCGAGGAGTCGTCGGACCGCTACCACCGGCGGCTGGCCAACTTCTCCAAGCCCCTGGTGGCGGCCGTGAACGGGCCCGCCATGGGCGGGGGCATGGACCTGGCTGTCCTCTGCGACGTGCGCATCGCCGCCGCGAACGCCGCCTTCGCCCATCCCGAGATCAAGTTCGGGGCGCCCGCCCTCTACGGCCCCCTGAAGGACATTATCGGCGGGGGGCTGGCCCGAGACCTCTGTCTTACGGGGCGGCGCATCGACGCGCAGGAGGCCGTGCGCATCGGGCTGGTGAGCCAGGTAGTGCCGCCCGACGAGTTGCTGGACGCGGCGCTGGCGGTGGCCCGCACCATTGCCGAGGCGCCCCTGGGGACTCTCAAGGTCATCAAGGCCTTCGTCAAGCAGACCTACGTCTGGCGCTTCGAGGAAGGGCAGGGCGGCCTCTTCGCCACCATGACGTGAGAGGCCGCCCGCCATTGCCGCGAACCGGCCTGTGAACCGGGCCGTAGGGACAGAGTTTCAGCTCTGTCCTGTCCTCAAGTGCCAGCCTGAAAGGCTGGCCTTCAGAGGGATACGGTGCTGCGGCGGAGAAGCTCCGCCCCTACGGACGGGCAGGCCCGGCTGCCGCCGGCGCGCCCTCCAGGGCAGCGATGACCTTGCGGCAAAAGGCCGGCAGGTCCTCCGGCACCCGCGAGGTGATGATGTTCCCATCGCGCACCACCTCGGCGTCCACGTAGCGGGCGCCGGCGTTCACCAGGTCGTCCTTGATGCTGAAGAAGCAGGTGGCCTGCCGCCCGCGGACGATGTCGGCGGAGCAGAGCATCCACCCTCCGTGGCAGATGGCCGCGACCACCTTTCCCGCGTTGCCCATCTCCCGCACCAGGGACACCATCGCCGGGTGACGGCGCATGCGGTCCGGGGCGTAGCCGCCGGGAATAATGACGGCGTCGAAGTCCGCGGCCGAGACGTCGGCGGCGCAGGCTTCGGCGGTAGCCGGGTAGCCGTACTTGCTGGTGTAGGTGGCTTCCTTCTGGTGCCCCACGACCACCACCTCCGCCCCCGCCTCTCGGAAGCGGAGCAGCGGATACCAGAACTCCAACTCCTGGTAGCTGTCCTCCACCAAGACGGCGATGCGCTTTCCTTCCAGACTCATCCTGGCCCCCTCCCTAGATTGCTCTTCAAACCATGATAGACTGCGGGCCCCGCAGCGCGTCAACCGCACTTCCCCCCATTGCGCGGCTTCGCTAAGATGGCGACAGCGTCCGAGGACAGCAGCCCAGCAACCCCGACCCTGTCGAGGCCCAAGCGGCGGCATCGAGGAGGCATGAGCGATGAAGGCAGCGTTCCTGACCGATCAGGGCAGCCTGGACCACCTGCACTACGGCGATGGGCCCGACCCCGCGGCCGGCCGCGGAGAGGTTCTAGTGAGGGTGAGGGCCTGCTCCCTGAACCGCGTGGACCTCTTTGCGGTCATGGGCCAGAAGGGGGTGCGACTCCAGTGTCCACGCATCCTGGGCCGCGACTTCGCGGGGGAGGTGGTCGCCCTGGGCGAGGACGCCGACGGGGCCTTCCAGCCCGGCGACCGCGTGTTGGTCTACCCGCACGTGTCCTGCGGCCAGTGCGAGCCCTGTCGGCGGGGCCGCGACAACCAGTGCGTGCGGGCGTGGGTCATCGGCCTTACCTCGGACGGGGGCCTGGCGGAGCTGGCCCGTGTCCCGCTGGACAACGTCTATCCCCTGCCGGCGAACCTGTCGTTCGAGGAGGGGTCCAGCGTGCCGACCACCTTCGTGACGGCCTGGCACATGCTGGTGCGCCGGGCCCGCCTTCAGCCCGGCGAGGACGTGCTGGTGATGGCGGCCGGCAGCGGCGTGGGTAGTGCCGCCATCCAGATCGCCCGCCGCCTGGGGGCGCGCGTCTTCGCTACCGCCGGCAGCGACGAGAAGCTGGCCCTGGCCCGAGAGCTGGGTGCCGAGCACGCCATCAACTACCAGACCGAGAACTTCTCCCAGCGTGTCCTGGCCCTTACCGGGGGCCGCGGCGTGGACGTCATCGTCGACCACGTGGGGGCCTCGGTGTGGGAGAAGAACTTCGCCTCCCTGACCGTCGGCGGCCGGCTGGTGAACTGCGGCGTCAGTAGTGGCCACCGCGTGGAGCTGCACATGGGGCAGCTCTTCACCCGCCAGCTCTCCATCCTGGGCTCCACCATGGGCACCAAGGCCGACGTGCTGGACGTGCTCCGGCTCCTGGAAAGGGGCGAGCTACGACCCAGGGTGGCGCGCACCTTCCCCCTCTCGGAGGCGCGCCGCGCCTTCGAGACCATGGCCTCCAGCGACTTCTTCGGGAAGCTGGTCGTGGTGCCCTAGC
>CAZSSQ010000035.1:16451-19035 GCA_964609465.1 uncultured Dehalococcoidia bacterium | reverse complement strand
CGCCTCCACCAATCCTCTCTGTGTGCGCGGGCCCACCTGGCGTGTCAACGCGCCGGTGCTTCGCGCGCGCTTGCCTGCGGCGCCTGGGCATCTTCATCTTCCAGGGCGCGATAGTAGCCAGTGAACTTGTAGATCGCATGACAGGCGCGCTCGACGTTTCTGAAGACGGGGACACCGGCGGCGATGAAGTCCTGCGTGATCCGCAGCCTGATCCTCTCGGCCTCTAGGTTCTCGGCAGGGTTGCGCATGGCGATGAGGAACGGCTTGCGGCGTCCTGCGGTCTGGGCGAATTTCACCAGGTCATCCATCACCTTCCGCATCCACTTGCGTCCGGCGAAGCGCCTCATGAACGGGTAAAGCACCATAATGATGATGTCGATCCCCGGGTCCTCGGCCACGAGCTCCAGTACACGCAGGAAGTCTTCGGGTCCTCTGAGCTGCATGCCCACGTCCAGGGGGTTGCGCACGCTGGTGCCGGCAACCCTGATGAAGGTGCGCATCTCCCTCTGAATGTCCTCGGAGATGGCGGGGACGGAGAGGCCCGCGCGAGCGCAGATGTCGGCCGCGGATACGCTGGTTCCGCCTGCGCCCCCTATGATGGCCACTCCACGGCCGGCGCAGGGCGGCAGGCGCACCAGGGCCTGAAGCACGTCTACCATCTCATCGGTTGAATCCACCCGAACCGCCCCTGATTGAGCGAAGAAGGCGTCCCAGACGGCGTTCTGTCCGGCGAGGGCGCCGGTATGGGAGGCGGCCGCCTTGGCGCCAGCCCCCGTGAGGCCCCCCTTCCAGATGACGATGGGCTTCCTTGGTGAGATCCGCTTCACCATGTGCAGCAGCTTCGCGCCGTCCTGGACCCCCTCCAGGTACATCGCGATGTACTTCGTCTCCGGGTCTCTCTCCAGGTATTCCAGGTAGTCGGTGCAGTCCAGGACGTAGCCGTTGCCGTAGGAGATGACCTTGCTCATGAGCAGGCCGTGGTCGGGGGCGAGGCGGACGAACTCGCTACCGAGCGCCCCGCTTTGCGTGACGAAGGCGATGGGCCCGACTTCGGTGGGCAGCTCGCCCCAGGGTGATATGCGGCCCCGTGGCGAGTATATGCCCATGCAGTTCGGCCCGATGATGTTGAGCCTGCCGCGGCGCGCCACCTCGCGCAGCCGCTCGGCCAGGCTGGCGCCTTCCTCCTCGCCGGTTTCGGCGAAGCCCGCCGTAAACATGTGGATGTTCCGAGCGCCCTTGGCAATGCACTCTTCTAGCGCCTGCTCGGCACGGTGGGCTCCTACCGCCACGATCACCAGGTCGGGGACCTCCGGCACAGCCGCGAGCGAGGGGTAGCACTTCAGGCCCATGATCTCCTCAGCGCTGTGATTGATGGGGTATATCGTCCCCTCGTATTTCATCTCCTGCATCCCGCGAATGAACTGGTTTCCACCCCCTCGCTCCTTGGTAGACGCCCCGAGCACAGCGACGGAGCGCGGGTTGAAGGCCACCTCAAGTCCTGGGTCCCATGCCATTCGTCGTCCGTACTCCTTCCTGCTGGTGGTGCTAGGCTCCCGCCTGCGGAACGCCGGCGTCGTTATGATACCGCCGCGGGTCTAGAAGAACACGGTCCTGTCGCTTTCCACCACCCAGTTCACCAGGTCGACCATGGAGCCGATCTCCACGCCCTCCATGACTTGCTCTGCCTGGAGGCCCCGCTCCATGCAGCAGACGCGGCAGGCCTTAATCGTCAGCCCCTCCTTCATCGCCGCTCGCAGCAGTTCCTCGCAATTGGGCATGCCGGCATCGCCCACAGGCATCTCCGGCGGCTGCTGTCCCCTCTTGGCCGCGAAGACGGCGTCCTCCATGAGGAAGAGGTTCGCCTGGTGTCCTTCGTGAAGGGCCACCAGCAAGAACCTGAGCGCGGTGTACACTCGTTGGCTTCCGTAGGGCGCATCGCCCACGATGACTGTGATGGTCGCCATGTGCTCCTTCTCCTGACGCCTGCGGGTCTCAGGGTCGCCACGGGGGGTGTTGGAAGGGAGAACTTCCAGGGCCCCAACCCGCCATATGTTGCTCCCCCTGCCAAGCGCATGCCTGCTGGCGATGCGACAACGTCGCTTTCACTGTGTAGGGACGCGGCGAGTCCCTCGCAGAAGGCAGGACGAGACCAAGCTGCGCAGGGAGCGCGCCCATGGTGAGCATAAGGGCTTTGGGCGTCCTTACGCTAGAGGACCCGTGCCGGGAGGTGCCACTGGGCTCACGACACCTCCCGAGGGAATCCACGCAGAGCTCGTGACGCTGCCCCAGGGTACTACTGAACGACGAGGGTGCCCGTCATAGTTACGGGGTGGATGTCGCAGCGGAAGAAGTAGTCCCCAGGCTGGTCGGGAGCCGTGAAGGTGATCTCCTCCTCGCAGGGGCCTGTGCAGGTCGCGGTCTTGGCGCCGGGAATAAGCGTCGAGGCCGTCGAGTCGGTATAGGCGGCCCAGTTGTGGGGCACGCCAGTGTCGCTGTTGGTGAACTTCAACGTGACCTGGCTGCCGGCTTTCACCGTGATAGTGTCCTTGTCGAACTTCATGCGGGGCACGGCGGCGATCTCGAC
>CAZSSQ010000035.1:0-16351 GCA_964609465.1 uncultured Dehalococcoidia bacterium | reverse complement strand
GGCGGCAGCCGGTCGAGTCGATGTGGCCGTTGCTTTTCGAATGGCTTATGATCGATGAGAAAGGAGACAGGAACGTGCGTACAACGAAAGGTGGGCGTCGGGATGACATTGGCAGCCACGTCGATCCGGCGACTATCGACTCGCTAATCGGCGACCTGGCCAGCAAGGACGGACTCGTGCGCGAGAGCGCACGAGCATCGCTGGTTGCTGTCGGGCGACCGGCCGTCGACCCCTTGATCAAGTTGCTGGCAGATCAGCATCGGCAGGTGCGCTGGGAGGCGGCCAAGGCCCTGAGCCAGATAGCTGATCCGAAGGCCGCTCCCGCGCTAGTGAGAGCCTTAGAAGATGAGGAGTTCTCTGTCCGATGGCTGGCGGCCAAGGGATTGACCGCCCTCAGGTCGAAGGGCTTGCCGCCGCTGCTGCGGGCGCTAATCAAGCGCTCCGATTCGCCCTCCCTGTTGCAGGGCGCGCACCACGTGCTGCACGACGTCATGAGAAGAGGGGTCCAGAAGGAGGTGCTGCAACCCCTACTGGCTGCCCTGGAGGACTTCGAGCCATCATTAGAGGTGCCCCCGGCCGCAAGAGCCGCCCTCGATGCGCTCGCAGGAGCAAGAGGTCGGCGTCGCGTGGCGGGAGGCTTGCGCTGAGCGAGGAGAGTATTGGTGGTGGCGGCGCCGGCAGCGCCAAGGTGGGACGCGCCATTCCGGGCCAGAATGCTGGCCCGGACGGTCACGCACAAGACTAGTTCTTGACTTCGATTGCCGCTATGCCCGGAGAAAGCCGCTCAAGGACTCTGTAGCCTAACAGCTTCACGCGATCTTGAATAAGGAACATGCCCAAGGTATAGCCCCAGACCAGCCCCGCGTAGCCCCAGCCCAGGGGCTGCATGAACAGCCCGTACACCGCGATAAACGTAGCGACCACTTGTGTGCCCACCACGGCTATCAGGAGGATGGGGGCGGGCCGGATGGACCAGAAGGGGCCGCGTGTACGGGCAGCAAAAACGGTCAGGTGCCCCCCAATTGAGAGGTTCAGATATACGAGAGTCTGGACGTGATCGCGGCTGAGGGTGAAGACGTTTTCGCCCAAGAAGAAGATGCCAAAGGATCGAAGCAACGCAAAGCTGCCCAGCACCGCGGCCACGCCCATCACGAGCCGCATATTCCAGGCTGCTGGCCGGTCGGAGTAGTGAACTCTGTCGTAGGCGATGGACAGGATGGCGCCATCGTTGAGTATGGCCAGCAAGACGATCATGACGGCCGTCACCGGGTAGATGTTGAAGAACACGATGGCCAGCGTTAAGAACCCCAGCAGAGCGACAGTCTCAGCGATCCGATAGATGGCATAGTTGGTCATGCGCTGAAATGTCTTGCGGGCCTCCTTGATGGCGTCAATGATCACGGAGAGGCCGGGGCTCAGCAACACGATGTCAGCCGCCGCCCTGGCGGCATCGGTGGCGCCGGTGACAGCAATGCCGGCATCGGCCTTCTTGAGCGCCGGCGCGTCGTTGACGCCGTCGCCGGTCATGCCCACGATGTGGCCCCCCTGCTGCAGCACCTCAACAATGCGATACTTGTGCTCGGGGAACACCTGGGCAAAACCGGCAGCCTGTTCGATGGCGTCAGCCAGCTGACCATCCTGCCCTCCACCCTCTCCAGCTTCGGTCAGGAGGCTGGCATCCAGAATGTTGGTTTGAAGGCCCAACTGGCTGCCGATCTCCTTCGCGATGGCAAGCTGGTCCCCCGTAACCATCTTGACGTGGACACCCATCTGTTCCGCGGTCTCGAGTGTGACCTTGGAATCCTCCCTCAGGGGGTCGAAGAGGGGGATCACGCCCAGAAACCGCCATCGACCTTCCTCATCGGCGCGCGCCACGCCCAGGGAACGAAAGCCTCGAGCGGCAAATTCGTTTATCGCCTTGTCAACCTGGGCTTCAATCTGAGCAGCATCGGGGTCCAGGGCCAGGATCACCTGAGGCGCGCCCTTGGTCACCCTGAAAACATGCCCGTCCGGTCCCTTCACAGTGGCTTCCGTGCGCTTGTGGACCGGATCGAAGGGCTGGAAGTGGACGACCTGAGAGGAGCCCTGTTGTCCGCCATTCTTCACGCCGCTGAGCACGGCTAGGTCGATGGGGTCCTGGTCCTCAGCCCGGGAAGCCAGCGCCGCACTGAGGATCATCTGCTCCGGGCTAATGTCCCCTACAGTGAAGGGCTCTCCCATGGTCAGTTTGTTTTGGGTCAGGGTGCCGGTCTTGTCGGAGCAGAGCACGTCAATACCCGCGAGCTCCTCGACGGCGGCCAGCCGGGTAACAATCGCGTTCTTTGCGGCCAGCACGCGAGCCCCCAATGCCATGGTCACCGACAAGACGGCCGGCATGGCCACGGGAACGGCAGCGATGGTCAAGACCAGCACGAATTGTAGCACGGTGAGTGGCTTGTCACCCCTGAGGAGGGCTACCGCCAGGATCAGAATGGCCAGGGCGAGGGCGATGACGATGAGATAATTGGCAATCCTGATGACAGCACGCTGGAAATGGCTACGGGTTCGGGCCGTCTCCACCAGCTCGGCGGTCTTACCGTAATACGTACCTTTGCCGGTAGCATAAACCAGCGCCTCAATTTCCCCTTGCCTGATGATAGACCCGGAGTAGACGGCGTCGCCCGGCTTGTGCTCTACCGGCAGGGACTCACCAGTCAGGGCCGATTGGTCCACTTCCACTGGGTCCCCCTCCAGTAGTCTGGCGTCTGCTGGCACGATCTCACCGATGCGCAGACGGACCATGTCGCCCGGTACCACGTCACGCGCTGGCATGGTTCTCCAGGCGCCGTCTCGCTTCACCCTTGCTTGGAGCGCTAGCTTTGCCTTGAGGGCTGCGATGGCATTACCCGCCTGATACTCCTCGCGGAACCCGACGATGGCGTTCATTATCAGCAGGGCCACGATGACGCCAAGGTCAGGCCAATGGCGAAGCAACCCCGACAGGATGGCCGCCACCGCGATCATCCCAGGGATCGGCCCCCAGAAATAGGAGAGGAACTTCAGGACTGGATTGATCTTCTTCTCGGGAAGCTCGTTGTAGCCGTACTGGGCCAGCCGGCGTTGCGCCTCGTCCTGGCTGAGGCCGTCTGGGGAAGCGCCCAGGCGTGTCTTTAGTTCTGCCAGGGACAAGGCTACCGGTTGCGCCTCGGCTGGTTGGGCCGACTTGCTTCTCGCTGCGGGTGCGTCTTGCCTCACGTCTCTGGTGTTACCTACGTACCATCACATACTACATGATGATCCGACCCCTCTCAATGCCGAAGGGCCTCCTCTTCCCGGACGCCAGGATAGAGCAAACACGACCGGCCGCCGAGCGGCACTCCAATAGGTTTGCCATTTCGTTTAGCCTTCTGCCCAGCGAACTGTAGGGGACAGCCGACCCAAAGAACAGCCAAGCTCGCGGGTTTCCGGCGCTGCTTGGCTGTGCGTTCAGAGCGTGAAGAAGGAGGATCGCCCGGCACTCCCTGAGCATCCGCGGTCGTGCGCAGCGTCTTCCTCTGGTCGCATGGGGCCGGCTTCGGTCGCCAGGCTAGGGCTCATGCGCTGTCGTTGCAGGCCTGCTACGACTCGCACAGGGTAGTGCCGGGAGCGAGGCTTGTCAAGGCACGGGCAAGGCGTGGAGGCAAGATTCTGCTCTGCGCTTGCTGCCTGGCCGTTCGCCTTAGAACTCAGTGGCGCCGGTGAAGTTCCAGCGCCGGATGTGGAGGGCTGGCACCCGGCTGTGGCCGGCGATGGCGGGCAGCAGGCGTGTCTCCCGCCCGATGGCCTCCACCTCGTTCAGGGCGTCCAGGTAGCTCTGGGTAAAGCGGAGGTTCTTGATGGGGGCGGTGATGCGCCCCTTCTCGATGAGGAAGGTGCCGTCGCGGGTCATGCCCGTGACCATTACCGTCAGTGGGTGGACGGGCCGGGTGTACCAGAAGCGGCTCACCCAGACGCCGCGCTCGATGGAGGCTAGCATGTCCTCCTTGGTGGCGTCGCCGGCGCCGAGGAACATGTTGCCCGGTACGGGACCGAAGGTATAGCCGGCCGGCAGGGCGTGGCCCGTCGACTGGCGGCCCTCCTCCTTGCCCGCCGAGTAGGTATCGTAGACGATGCCGCGGGCCACCCCCGCCGTCACGAAATCGACCCGCTGCTTGGCCACGCCCTCGAAGTCGAAGGGGTTGGGGATCGTGTCCCGGGCCAGGCCGTCGTCCCAGATGGAGACGTTCTCGCCCATGACCTTCTCGCCCAGGCGTCCTGACATGAAGCTGCGCTTCTCCTGGTAAGCCTGGGCCCCGAAGGACAGGTAGGCGAAGAAGTCGAGCAGGTCGGCGACGGCGTACTCTTCCAGGATCACCGGGTACTCGCCGGGCTCCAGGGCCACGGGGTTGGCGCTGCGCAGGGCCTTGTCGACGGCCTCCTTAGCCACCTCATCGCCGTCGATCTCGGCCACGTCCAGGGAGACGCGCTCGGCGTGGCCGCTGCTGGTCTCACCCATGACCACCGTGTTGATGTCGGCCGTAGCTTCGCGGTGGTAGCCGAAGACGCCCAGGGAGTTGGCGACCGTGACTTCGCCGACGGCGGTGTGGAAGGCGCCGGCAGCGGTCAGGCCGGCGCGGGTGGCGGCGTCGCAGATGCGGGCAACGACGGCAGCGCGCTCCTCGGGGCCGCAGCGGGCCGTCCGCTCCGCGAAGGAGTCCAGGGAGGGGATGGGCTGGCCGCTGGGCAGGGAGCGGAAGTCAGCGTTCTCCTTCTGGCGGCGCGCCATCTCCGTCGCCCGCTCCACCAGCGCCCGCAGCGACTCGTCAGTCAGGACATTGGTGGAGGCGACGCCGATCTTGGCGCCCCCGGAGGACAGGCCCAGCACTACCCGCAGGCGGATGTCCGCGTCCTCCTGCTCCACGTTCTGGTGGATGTAGCTGTTGGCGAAGCGCGTGAGAGCGGAGGAGCCCGAGAAGACGAGGACCTCTGTCTGGTCCGCCCTGCTCATCGCCAGGATGCGGTCTGCCAGGTTCCTGAGCTGCGATTCCCCCAACATGTCCTCTCCCTCCACGGCCGCGCCTGCTGTGGTGGGCGGCTGCTAGACGGAACGGCATAAGTAGGGGTAGGGGCGAGCCCTGCCCCTACACGGGCGCCGGCCAGGGCGCCTAGGGTGCTATCGTGGCGGCGGCGCTGCCCAGCACCACGTCGCCCCGCTGCGTCTTCGACTGGACGATAATCTGGGTGTCGCTCTCCTTCCACATGTCGGTGATGATGGTGTCCCCCGGGAAGACTACGCCCGAGAAGCGCACCTCGAAGGCCTTGAGGCGGGCCGGGTCATTGTTGCAGAAGGCCTTGAGGACGGCCCGCCCGGCGTACCCGAAGCTGCAGAGGCCGTGCAGGATGGGCCGGTCGAAGCCCGCCATCTTTGCGAAGTCCGGGTCGGCGTGCAGGGGGTTGCGGTCTCCCGAGAGGCGGTAGAGGAGGGCCTGGTCGGGGCGAGTCTGCATCTCTATGGTGGCGTCGGGGGCACGCTGCGGCGGCACGTTCCTGGGGCCGCTGGGGCCGCGGTCTCCCCCAAAACCGCCCTCGCCGCGGATGAAGGCGCCGAAGGTGTTGACGAAGAGCAGCTTTCCGCCCTCGTCCTTGGTCTCGGCGTCCACCACCACCAGGGCGCCGGAGCCCTTGTCGTAGATAGCGCGAACGGCGCCCACGGTGGTGAGCTTGCCGCCGGTGGGGATGGGAGCCTTGAGCTCGATGCGCTGCTCGCCGTGCAGCAGCATGGCCCAGTTGAAGGTCAGTACCTGGCCCAGGCTCGCCAGGGCGGCGAAGGCAGGGATGACGGCGAAGGTGGGATAGACCTTCAGGTTCTTCTCGTAGGTGAAGTCCAGCTCGTCGGGGCCGGCGCCGATCCCGAGGGCGTAGAGCATCGCCTCTCGGTCCGTGTACTCGAAGGTCGTGGGCGCGAAAGGCTTTCCAACCGCGTTCAGGTCCAGGGCCATGTCTTTACCTCCTTCTTCTCGGTGCAGAGATTCACCGACTGCGATGACCTATCGTTCCATCTCGGCCAGCTCGGCGTCACTCCAGCCGAAGTGGTGGGCGATCTCGTGGACCACGGTGCGGCGGACGCGATCCCGCACCTCGTCGTCGCTGCGGCAAACCCTCTCGATGGGCTGCTGGTAAATCAGAATGTGGTCGGGCAGAGCCATATTGTACCAGTGACCGCGACGGGTTTGGGGTGTGCCCCGGTAGAGCCCCAGAAGGAGATGGCCCGATGGGACGCGGGCCGCCCGCATCTCATCGGTGCTGGGCCAATCGCGCACCTCAACGTCGATGTTGGAGAGGCGCTCAGCGAAGCGGGACGGCAGCCTCTCCAGGGCCTCGGACACCAGCTCTTCGAAACGCTGTCGATCCACCGCAACCCTCGGGGCGGCGGCTGCCAGAAGGCCACCGCGGGGCTTGAGTCGCAGCGCCCCTATCATACCGACTGCGCTGGCTGTAGGACAGGGGCATGTCGCCGGGGCGCGGCTATGCGCCTGCCAGCCAGGCCAGGCGTCAGTCCGGCAGGCGGTGGGAGCGCAGGCCCTCCACGGCGTCGAACTCCGGGTCCTTGTGCACCAGTTCCGCGTCGTGGAGCAGGGCCAGCGAGGCTATCCAGGCGTCGGCCACGGAAAGGCCGCCTCGGCGCTTGACCTCGGCGGCCACCCGACCCCATTCGGGGCTGGACTCCGCGATCATCACCGGCCATTCCCGTAGAGCCGCCATCGTGTGCTCCACCTCGGACGGGGATAGGGTTCGTCGCAAGACGTAGTTCAGTTCCATAATCGTCATGAAGGGGAGGAGCACAGGCTCCTCCCCTTCAACGATGCGTTGTACGTCGTCCGCCCCTGCCTCGTCGCGAAGGAAACGGATCAGCGCGGAGGTGTCAAGGACGTGGGTGGCTCCGCGGCCTCGCGTGTCCGCTCGGCCTCGCGCTCCAGTTGCCGCTCGCGGAGAAAGCGAGCGGAGGTATAGCCGGTGCCCTTCAGGAGCCCTCGTAGGGCTCGAACGGGATTCGATGGTACGGGGATCACCTGGATCACCCCCTCGCGCACTTGCCATTGGAGGTGGGCGCCGCTCTCGATGGCCAGGGCCTCGCGGATCCGCTTGGGGACCACGGTCTGGCCCCGCTCGTAGACCTTGGATACCTCTGGCGGCGGTTCTTCTGCCACGACTTCTGACCCTGCCTCCACGCCCCTCAGGTATGACAAGAGTAGCACTTGTCTGATTTGCTGTCAATAGTCTGGCAAGATTCATTTCGTCTTATTTCATGAGGCCGGCCTGCACGTTGCGGAAGCGGGCGGGAGCGGCGCCGTGGCCGGTGTGGGCCACCTGCTCTGGCTGCCCCTTGCCGCAGTTGGGTGTACCCCAGACCACCCAGTGGTCCCGGTTGCAGACGGCGTCGCAGCTACCCCAGAACTGAGGCGTCATGCCTGTATAGGTGGCGTTCTTCACCAGGTCGCCCAGCCTGCCGTTCTTGATCTGGCGGGCGATCTCGGTGCCGAACTGGAAGTTCAGGCGGCGGTCGTCGATGCTCCAGCTCCGGTTGGTCTCCATGTAGAGGCCCTCTTTTGTGTCGGCGATGAGGTTTTCGAGGGTCGAGGTGCCGGGGTCCAGATTGACGTTCGTCATGCGGATGAGGGGGATGCGGTTCCACCCGGAGGCGCGCATGGCGCCGTTGCTGCGCTGCCCCAGCGCGGTCGCCGTCTCGCGGGAGGTGAGATACCCCACGAACAGGCCGTTGCGCACGACAGGGGTAGAGTGGGCGGGCACCCCCTCGTCGTCGTAGCCGAAGGTTCCCAAACCGCCCGGTATGGTGGCGTCGGCGGTGATGTTGACGATGTCGGAGCCGTAGCGGAAGTTGTTCAGCTTGTCGGTGGTCAGGAAGCTGGTGCCGGCGAAGGCGGCCTCGGTCCCCAGTACCCGATCCAGCTCGATGGCGTGGCCGCAGCTCTCGTGGATCTGGAGGGCTACCTGACTGCCGTCCAGGATGACGGTGGTGACTCCCGCCGGGCAGGGCCTGGCGCGGAGAAGGGCCGCCGCCTCCTCGGCGACGCGACCGGCGTTCCCCGGCAGGTCATAGCGCTCCACGAACTCCCAGCCCTCAGTGCCCTGGTGACGGCCGACGCTGTTGGGGTAGGAGCGGCGCTGCACCTCGCCCTCGTCGACGGCGGTGGCCTCGATGCCACAGCCCGTCTCCACCAGCACCTGCTCGATCAAGCTGCCCTCGCTGCTCCCGAAGGTCTTCTCCTCTCGCTGGCAGTAGACGTTGGACTCCGCCATCACCACGCCCTGCACCTTTATCATGGCCTCGTTGGTGCGGAGGAGAAGGGCGATCTTGTCGTCCAGAGGGACGGCGAAGGGGTCCTTCTGGAAGGAGGTGCGGTAGCTGTCGCGATGGGCCTCCGGCGGGCCGATGTCCGCCTTGGGGCCGCGCACCCGGGCCGAGGCGCGGGCGATGCGCACCGCCTGGGCGGCCACACGGTCGGCCTCCTCCAAAGTCAGGTTGTGGCTGCTGGCAAAGCCCCAATAGCCATCGACGATGACGCGGACGCCGAATCCCAGGGTCTCATCGGCTGTGAGGCCCTCCACATTCTCGTTGCGGACGGTGATGGACTCGCTGACCAGGCGCACGACCCGCACGTCGGCGTAGGCGGCGCCCTGTTGACGGGCAGTGTCCAGAGCTCGCATCACGAGGTCGCGCACAGTAGCTCCTCCCTAGTGCTAAGCGGCGATGCCGCTGTGGCGTCGGACAAAGTCGAGGACGGCGCTGTTGCTGTCCTCCTCGAACTCGACGTTGAAGGAGTGGCGGCCTCCCGGGAAGACGATGGTCTCGGCGCCCGGGATGTGCTCCGCGAGGAAGCGAGAGTTCTCCGGCGGTACCAGTGGGTCCTGGTCCCCCGTCATGACCAGGGTGGGAACGCGGATCTGCCCGACCCGTTCCCGCGCGTCGAACCCGCCGACGACGGCGTAGTGGCGTCGCAAGGCCTCCAGAGGCGGCGTGACGCCGGCCTCTACCTGGGCACGCAGCCAGAGGTCGTCCTTGTGGGCGGCTAGGTAGGCGTCGCTGTACCCTGTCCACATGCTGCGCTCAAAGGCCTCTCGGAGGGGGAGCTCGGCTGCCTCCATGATGTCGCGCACCGCCTTCTCGGAAGGCGGCATGGCCGGCAGGCAGGGGCTGGTGCAGCCCAGCACGAGGGTGCGCACGCGCCCCGGGTGACGCAGGGCCAGTTCCTGCGCGATCATGCCGCCCATAGAGACGCCGTAGACGTGGGCGGAGCCGATGTCCAGGTGGCCCAGGAGGGCAGCGGCGTCGTCAGCCATGTCGGCCATGGAGTACTCAGCCTCCACCTTGTCGCTGCGGCCGGCGTCGCGGTTGTCATAGGCGATGACGCGCAGGTGCTGGGAAAGGGTGGGGATCTGGCTCTGCCAGGCCAGGGCGCTACCCCCCAGGCCCATGATGAGCAGGATGGGCTCTCCCTGGCCGTAAACCTCGTAGTAGATGCGGACGCCGTTCACAAGGGCCTTGGGCATGAGTCCTCTCCCGTGTTCTGTTGCCTCGAAACGTTAGCAGTCCCGCAAAGCCATGTGCAGGCCATCATAGCGAAAAGGGGCACCTTCGGCAAAGGCGAAGCTACTCCTCGACCGTCCAGGTGAGGGAGAGCTCCCGGCTCTCGCTCGGTGCCAGGTGGAGGTCGAAGAGGAAGGCCATGCAGGCGCCCTGGTTCACCCGCTCCAGGCCTCCTTCTGAGTTGGAGACGCTCTCTACCGGGAAGTGCCATAGGGTGCAGGGCCGGGCCACCTCGGCAACGAGGGCCACGCCGGCGCTGCCGATCACCGTCGCCCGCAGGACGCCCTCGGCCTGGCCGCTCTCGGCCAGGGAGCGCTTCTTGCCCTTCACGCGAAGCGTCTGGATGCGGTCGTCGCCGTCCGGGGCCTGGATGGGGTTCAGGTTCCACTCGCTGGCGAGGAGGAAGGAGACCTCCTGCCCCTCGTTCTCCACCCGGTAGCGCACTGCCACCTGCTGGCCTCGCCGCTGCACCGTCGCCGCCTTCTCCAGGCGCAGCGGGAACGACTGCTCTCCCATCGTGAGCCACCCGCGACGCTCCAGCCGCACGGTGACCTTCTCCCTCGTATGCTCTACGGACGCCTGCCAGGGGCCGAGGAGAAAGTCGCCGGCCGGGGCGAAGGTGCTGGCGGCGTAATCGGCAAGGGGGGCCTCGGGCGGCAGGAGCTGTTCTTGGAGGCCGCCGCGGCGATGCGGATCGAAGGCCAGGAGGGCGGCTAGGCCAGGCTCTTTGGCCGTCAGCTCGTCGTGGATGGAGCGCACGGCGCTGGTGTCGTCGCCGGTGGGCTGTGGAGAGCCGGGGGCGGCTTTCTCCGCCTCCAACAGCGGTTCGTGGTAGGCCTCGCGGCGGCGGCTGAGGACGTTGAGGAGGTTCCAGTCGTGGCGGCGCACGTCCAACTCCGATAGCATGCCGCCCAGGTGCGGGTGGAAGCAGAGGGAGAGGTCGGCGGTCTGGACCAGCACCTCCGGCTGGCCGTCGTAGTCCAGGTCCTCGCGGCGGACCTCCAGCCAGTGAGTCCTGCCGTGGAGCAGGCGGTCCGCCTGTCGCTCGGCAGCGATGAGCCGGCGGTGAGTGGACCAGCGGATGTGGCGCAGGTAAAGGCCCCCGAAGACGCCGTGCCAGTAGGGACAGTTGCACTGGCCGCTCCAGAGGGCATCGCGCGCCGCCGAGGCGTCACCGCGAGTGGCGGCCTCCTCCACCTTTCGGTGCACGCGCAGCATGCGCTTGTGCATGGCGTTGGCCTCCGGGTACTTCACCAGGAAGTAGCGCCAGAAGCCGGACTGGAGGTGGCGCAGCAGGTCCTCGCGGCCGGAATCCTCGGCCTCGCGGGCCAGCCGGGCGAACTCGACGCGGGCCGGGGTGGGCAGGGCCCACTCCATCATCTCGGAGTAGGAGGCGGTGGGCAGGTAGACGATGCCGCGGCCGGGGTAGCGTTCGGCGTGCTCGCCCAGGGGTATCGTCTTCAGCCAGTCCGCGTTCTCCTCCAGGGCGGTGAAGAAGTCCTCCATCCAGCCCTTCTCCCAGCAATGGGCATAGGTGGTGGGCCAGCCTCCGAACTTCTCGCCGTCGTCGCCCAGGACGAGGATGCGCCCCGGCTCCTCGGACGCCTGGTCGCGCAGGTATTCGATGACTTCTTCGACGGTCTTCCAGGGGATGGCGTAGCGGAGGAACTGGCTGCCGGGGTAGACCTTCAGGGGCAGGCCTTCCTCCTCCGTGATGAAGCAGCCGGCCAGGTCGGATTCGGCCATACCAAGCCGGCGAAAGTGGCTGTCATCCACCAGCGTCCAGCGGACGCCGGCGCGGGCCAGGGGCGCCGTCAGATGCGGCTCCCAGACCCGCTCGGTAAGCCACAGGCCCGTCGGCTCCTGTCCGAAGAGCCGCCGCACCGTCTCGGAGAGCTTGGCGATCTGCCCCAGCTTGTCGCTGTCCGGGATCATGGGCAGGATGGGCTCATAGTAGCCCCCGGTCATCATCTCCACCTGACCGCGGGCGCAGAGGGCGGCCAGTCGCCGGATGTATTCCGATTGGTTGGGCAAGAGCCAGTCCAGCAGGCAGCCGGAGTTGTGGAGGGAGATGCGCACCCCTGGGTGGCGCTCCAGGGCCTCCAGGAGCGGAAGGTAGGCGTCGTGGTAGACCTGCTCGAAGACGAAGGGGTAGTTGCCGACGGGCTGGTGGTTGTGGATGGCGAGACCGAGATAGATATCCTTCATGGCTGGCGAAACGGCCTCTATCGCAGCGGCGGCTCCTCCGCGAGGGCTGACTCCTCCGGAGTAAGGAGGTCTCGCAGGATGCCGGGAAAGAGGGGCGGGTAGAGCTCGTACAGGTAGCGATACATCTCCTCCACCATTCCCTCAGTGTCGGCGATGCAACCCCATGCCCTCTGGATCTCGTCGGTGGCCAGGAAGGCCTCTCGGCAGTGATGCTGGAGGGCCTCTAGGAGGGCTGCAATAGCCTGTAACTGGTACGGCGGCCCGCCGTTGACCAGCTCGGCGTTGAGCCTGGCGGCGCGCCGGACGAGGGCAGCAGCGCGCTGTCGCCGCGTCTCGGCGGCGGCCAGGTGCTCGCCCGCCTCCTCCACTCGGTCGCCAGCCCTCTCCCGAAGGTTGGCGATGCCCTGACGCAAGTAGCCTGCTCTGGTGTCGATGAAGATCTCCAGGAGACGCGCCAGCCCCTCCAGGGAGCGCTCCGAGAGGGGCGTGAAGCGATAGCGAAGGCGCTTGGTCAGGTCAGGGTCGTCGAGCTGCCGGCGCAGTGTATCAGCGATGTAGTAGGCGTGAAGGTAGGGGCGCTTCTGGCGTTCCTCGTCAGGGCGCCAGCCCCAGTTGCAGGCCCGCTTCATCACCCGCGAGTGTAGGGTGACCGTCTCCTCGGGGTTCAGCCTGTCGAAGGCGTACCCACGGTCGCGAAGGTCCGCAACCGAGAGGGGCAGCCGGAGCGCGTGGCCGAAGGAGGTGAGCAGGGTGTTGAAGACATCCACCATGAACCGACCCGTCTCCCAGAAGATGAAGGGCCAGCGCCGGAAGACCTCTTCCGATAAGTCGACCCCTCGGAAGGGACCGGCGTCGAGGGGCGGGTAGTGGCCATCGGAGCGCAGTACTAGCCGTACCTCGGGCGCCCACGAGATCTGGTGGAAACGAAGACGCGGGAGGGGATGGCCTCTGGTCAGGACGTGGTCTAGGTAGTCGTCGGGAGTGACGAAATGGAGGCGGGCTTCATCTGAGAGCCGCGCTGCCGCCCAGGCCTCCCGCAGGAGTTCCAGCGCCTCTTCGCCGAAGTCCATCAGCTCCAAGTCTTGGATGTAGAGGATGAGGCCGCCGTCCGGCGCATTCTCCACCGCCTGCCGGACGACCTCGCGGTACTCTGCCGCGGCTTCAAGGCGGGTGATGGGGAATTGTACGGAGCGCTGCTGGCGGTACTCTTCGTCGAAGACGAAGTACTGGCCCAGCATGTAGCCCTGGAACTTGACGCCGTCTGGCTTCCACCTGGTGATGGGCCGCCAGATGTCCTGAGACACGGAGAAATGGCGGGGAAGAGCGACGATGCCTGGCCCCACGATGAAGGGCTCGTAGACGGGGTCACCGGCCCCTTCGAGCCGGTAGCGGGCCTTGCGGGGGCTTAAGTGGGGGAAGATCAGGAAGTCGATGTGTGCCCGGTAGATGGTGGGAAGAAAGCGAGCGTCGATGGAGCCCTCGATCGGGAAGAGCCCCTGGTAGCGTGGTTCCGGTGCCCCCAGGATACTGTGGACGAACTCCCGATTCAGGCGTATCTCGTCGGCCACCTCCGCTTCTGTGAGGAGAGCGGCGTGGGTGTGGTGGGCAAAGCCGTAGATGGGGTAGATGGTCTGGCCGCTGTAGGCCTCCCGCAGGGCACGAAAGGTGGCAGGCATGAATTCGCTGATCTGCATGAGGAGTTCGTTGGTGGCCTCCAGGCATACCGGCGCCTTCATCTCCTCGGCAACACGGATGAGCTCCCGGTAGACGTCTCGCCCCGCCTCTGCCCGCTTCACGATCCAGTTGTCGCCGCGAACGCTGTTGCGCATCTCCTCGTCGTCCAGCCGGTCGAGGAGGAACATGGGCTGGTCCCAGTGCGGCTCGTGGGCGTGGAAGGCGAGGATGACGAAGACGTCTTTGCGGGCCATCCTTGCGTGCTCCCTCCGCTGCTGGTGCCGGCGGCCCTTCAGTCACCCAGGAAGGTGAGCTGAGCCGCGTCCACATCGGGGTGTTCTGAAAGGTACTCCTCGCGCAGGCGCCGCGCGTGGCTGCTCTCCTGCCAGCGCCGGGCCATCGTCACGATGCGATGGTGCAGCGCCTGGGCCCGCCGTAGCGTCTCCGGCGGCAGCACGCGGGCGGCTTCGAGGAGCAGGCCGGCGCCCCGTTCGATCATGCCCGTGTCCCACCAGGGCCGGGCGCTGGCCCACCAGTACTGGCAGGAGTGGAGGCCCTGGTCCAGGGCGGCACGGGCCGGCCCGGTGGCATTCTCCTCCGGCGAGGCGGCGAAGGCCTCGACCACCAGGTTCGTGAGCTCCCACTGTAGCTCGTGCAGCTCGTTGCCCGGGTAGCGCCAGTGCGAGTAGGGAGCGCCGGCCGCCATCTCATCCTCCCAGGCGCTCCAGGACGACGGTAGGGGCGAAACTGTCTCCGTCTCCGGGAAGAGCCGGAGCAGTTCGGAGACGGTGCAGGTGGGCAGGAGGTCGCCCTCGTAGACCTCCTCCAGGAGCCGCTCCTGACCCGGGCGGTGGTGGCCGTAGATCTCGCCGTCGGTGCCGGTAAGGAGGTATTCGCGGCGGTGGCGGCGGTCGGCCAGGTAGTCGAGCAGGCTGTCCGCTGTCGGGAAGCGACCATAGGTGAGGCCGGCGCTCACGGGGCGCTCCTTGAAGAAGAAGTAGAACTCAGGCAGACCCTCCACCCGGTAGGTGCGGTCGGGCCGGTAGTGGCCCAGCCTGCCGTCATAAGCGATCTCGTCGCCGATGACCCAGTGGAAGCCAACCGCGGCCACCACCTGCGCTACCTCGAAGCTGTAGCACATCTCCGGTGGGAAGAAGCCCCGGGGGGCGTACAGGTCGCCGAAGTAGCGGCGATTGACCTCTGTGTTCAGCTCAATCTGGCGGCGCATCTCATGGGGTGGGATGAGGGGGAGGATGGGATGGTACATGGCCGAGCCCGTGAACTCGATCTGGCCCCGCTCGGCCAGTGCCTTGAGTCCATCGATGACGTCGTGCAGGCCGTACTTGTCCAGTTGCTCGGTGAGGCAGGCGTTGATGTTGAGGGTGACGCGGGCCCGTGGGTGGCGGAGGAGGATGTCCACCAGCTTCCGGTAGCACTCGTCTGTCACCCGGCGGGTGATCTCTTCGGTCTGGGTGGGCGGCTGGTAGATGTGCAGGAAGTTGGCCCAGTGCACAGGGCAGCCTCAGATTCTGTCCCAGAAGAGCTGGTCGCGGATCTTGTTGCAGATGTCGCGAGCGGCCACCACGCGGTAGTAGCACTCCCGCTTCACCGCTTCCTCGACGCCACTGAGATTGACGGCGCGGAAGGCGTTGAGAATGGCCCGCTCCTGCTGGCCCAGGCCGCGGTTGATCATGTTGACGTCCCAGTGGGGGCGCTGGCTGGCCCACCAGTACTGGCAGCTATGGAGGGCCGGGTCCATGAGGCCGCGGGCGATCTGGGCATGTCGCTGGCTGGCCTCGTTGTCGGCCACCTCCTGTGCTCTCCGCACCAGGCCCAGGGCGATGTCAGTGTGCTCCCATTGCAGGCGGTGGAGGTTGTTGGCAGGGTCCTTCCACAACGGGTAGTAGTTGCGGGCCTTCAGGTCGTCGGTGGTGGTGCTCCAGGAAGAGGGGTGAGGCTGGACTCGCTGGCCGGCGGGAAAGAGGTCCAGCAGTTCGCTGATGGTGACGATGCGCACCTCGCCCAGGGAGGGCTCCTGGGGCATGGCGACCAGGCGGCGGTGGCCGGCGGCCAGGGGTTGGGCCTCCTGGACCTCCTGGTAGGCGCCAGTCTCGGGCAGGATAGACTCGTACACCTCAGCCAGGAAGAGCCGGTCCCAGTTCTCGATGTGATGGCCGAAGGTCTCGGCGTCCATCGCCGTCACCACGTAGCAGTCCTTGCCGGCGGGCGCCTTGAGCTGCCGCAGGTGCTCGACGAAGCCCTGGCCGTCGATACCCTGGAAGCTGATCTTGTTGCTGAGGATGTCGTCGCGAAAGAGCACGGGCAGGGCTTCGCCGTCGAGGCTGATCTGGTGGATGACGTTCATGGGCCAGCTCACCGGGCAGGCCACGCCGCTAAGGATGAGCCAGCGGTGGTCGCCATCGACCACCGGCTCCAGTAGCTGCGGGCTGTAGCACATCTCGGGTGGAAAGAAGCCCTGCGGGTGATAGAGGTCGCCGAAGAAGTAGCGGTTGGTGAGGTGGTTGCGCCGGATCTGCCGCCGCATCTCGTATTGGGGGATTAGGGGCAGGATAGCGTGGTACTTGGCGGAGCCCGTGAACTCCACCTGGCCTCGCTCGGCCAGGGCCTTCATTCGCTCGATAACGTCCTGAAAGCCGTGCTCCCAGAGGAGTTCGGTGAGGACGGCATTGATGTTGACGGCGAGTTTGGCCTGGGGGTTTTCCTCCAGCACCTCCAGCAGGGGCCGGTAGGACTCGTTCACCACCTTGGCCAGCACCTCGTAGATTTGGACGGGCGGCTGGTAGAAGTGTAGGAGGGGTGCCCAATAGATTACCGGCATACTTGTGGCTCATTCGCGCTCGCGGA